>NZ_CP026730.1:7477086-7787608 GCF_003369795.1 Streptomyces sp. CB09001 | reverse complement strand
GCAGGGTCCCTTGCATGATCGACGTCTGTCCGGATTCATCCGGTGATGCCGAGGGCTGCCAGGGGCCTTCGCCAGTCGCGAGCGGTGTGACGCAGGGCGGCGGCGATGTTGGTGTGACCGTCCTGACGGTGGACGCCGATGGCGAGGTTGCGCAGGCCGGCCATGATGCGCGGGAGATTGCCGGCATGGATTTTGGAGTCGTCCTCGCGGAATGTGCGGTCGCGGACGTGGTGCAGAAGATTTTCGATCTTCCAGTGCCCTCTGATCCAGTCGGCGAGCTGGGCGCCGGTAGCCGCGCCGGGCGGCAGGCTGGTGATCAGGTAGACGCGCTCGATGGTGAGCTTGCCGGTAGTGAAGTCCTTCCTCCAGCGCACGACTTGCAGCGCCTGGCGTGCGTCGGGGTAGTCGAGGTGGGCGAAGGCGGCGGTCTTCAGCCGCCGGATCTCCAGGCGGTGGTGGGCCCGGGCGCGGTCGTAGTGGTCGAGCGTGATCTCGCGCCAGGGCAGGCGGCGGACGCGGTCGAACAGACCGGGATGGTTGGCCTTGACCTGGGCAATGTAGTGGGCACCGCGCTCGCGGAGGTAGGTGCCGTGAGCGTGCTGGGTGTGCAGCGCGTCGGCGGTGATGACCGTGCCGGTCAGGTCGACGCCGTCCAGCAGAGGCCGGAAAGCGGGAATCTCGTTGCTCTTGTCGGCGACCTGCCGCTGGGCCAGGACGTGACCGGTGTGGTCCATCGCGGCGAGCAGGGTGACATGCCCGGTGACCTGGGTGCGCGAGCCGCGCAGGGCCTTGCCGTCAACAGCGATCGCCCGCAGTCCGGGGCCGGCCGGAGTGGCGCGGGCGGTGAGGAAGTCGCCGATTGCCCGGTCCAGAGCGTCGCCGTCGAGCTGGACGAGCAGACGGCGCAGGGTGTGGGGGTGCGGGACGGACACGGCGCCGGAGAACGGGTCGGTGGGGAAGCCGAGAACCCGGCAGGCCCACGCAGGGACGTCGCTGATCCACTCCGTGATCGCGGTGAGCGAGCGGGCACCGGCCAGGACACTCGCCGCAGCCGCGGCGACCAGAGCCGACAACCGGTAGCGGCGGCCACGGACGCCTCGCGGGTCGGGCACCAGATCCAGGAAGCCGGACAGTGCGACCGCGTCCGCCAGCGGGACCGGCGCGGCAGTCCGGCCCAGTTGGGCCAGCGCGGTGGGCATGGGAGAAAATGCAGGAGCAGGCACGGACTCGCCAGGTGTTCATGGGACTTCGACACTCACATGATCACTGAGACCGTGCCTGCACTGCGTCCGCACCCGCCCGAACCGGGATGTCCCCTCCAAGGACGGGCGAGCACGGCACTCCGGACGAAACGTGATCACGCAACGGCCCCTGGGACCCGGGGCGCCGCGAAACGAGGCTGCCGCCGCACTGAGCTCAGCGGCCAAACCTCAGCCGTTTGATGGCCCGATGGTCCCGGGAGCACGGACCAGAGCGATGCCGTGCTCGGCAAGGGTGGCGGACACCAACTCTTTTTGCTCTGAGGGAAGTTGATCAGCGTTCAGCTTGGTGCGGACCTTGGCGAGCCAGGGGCCGATCATGACACGGTCGCCGTCCACCTCGATCCACTCTCGGGCGCCGGGGGTGCGTCCCCATCGTGCCACGAAGAGCCCGAGGATCTCGGTGGTCTGCGCGAACGTGCGCCGCCGCGATGTGCTCGGCCTGCCTGCGGCGTGCTCCTGGTCTAGGAGGGCGCGGTCGGGAGTGATTCCGATGCGGGCGAGCAGGTCGCGCTGGCCGGGGTCGAGGTGGTGCCAGCTGGTGAACTGGCGGTGCAGCCAGCTGCCCGCCTTCACCCCATGGATGACCGTGTCGCGGCCCAGCGTGCTGGGGTGGTTGCCGGCT
This sequence comes from Streptomyces sp. CB09001, assembly GCF_003369795.1. Lineage (NCBI taxonomy): Bacteria > Bacillati > Actinomycetota > Actinomycetes > Kitasatosporales > Streptomycetaceae > Streptomyces > Streptomyces sp. CB09001. Next base: position 7,785,724 of record NZ_CP026730.1, on the reverse strand, counting down.
TCCAGGTGGCGGCGCAGCAGATGGTACTTGCGATGCCAGTCGGGGCCGTAGGGGAGTTTCCAGTCTGGGTCGAGGGCTGTGAGCTGGTTGTCGCGGTCGGGGGTGAGGCGGTCCTTTCGGGCCAGGGCACGCTGGTCGGCAAGGAACTGGCCGCCGGGTAGTTGGGTGGGGATGGCAAGGTGGCCGTGTTCGGCGTGGAAAGCCTCGACGGTGGCCAGGTGGCCCTGCCAGGTAGCCTCGTGGTCGTCCCAGATCATGCCGAGATCCTCGAGCTCGGCGATCCATGCTGGATCGAGGGCGCCCGCCTGGTAGGCGGTGCGCTGGCCGGTGATGAATTGCCCCAGCCGGTAGCCGTAAGCGTCCTCGTAGTCGGCGCTCACGCGCAGGTGGCTGTGTTCGCTTTGGTAGCGGATGGCGGCGGCTAGGCCGGCGCGGCGGGGGGCGGACAGGACGGCGCCGTGGGAGGGCCAGACGAGCAGGTCCAGAGCGCGGGCGATCGCGGTGGGGTCGAGGGTGTGGTCGAAGCGGAAGCGGCGGGTGATGTAGGTGTGGGAATCGCGGGCGGGATGCTGGTTCTTGGCCCGGGGGGCGCGGGCGGCGATGGTCTGGTCGTGGTGGCGCAGGGCAGAGGTGACAAGCCAGAGAGCTTCGTAGGGGGTGCCGAGGAGGTCGGTGGGGTCGGCACCGGGCGGGATGTAGGCGGGGACAACGAGGCTGGCCGTCTTCGTTGTGGCGGTGGGTGGTTTGCGCAGGGCGCGGCCGAGGGCCTGGACGATGCGGCGGACGCTGGCGGTGCGGTCGGCGAAGACGACGGCGTCGACGGCCGGCAGGTCGACCCCTTCGCCAAGGACCTTGGCGTTGGCCAGCACGGCCCGGTCGGCGTCGGTGAAGCGGGCAATGATGTCCGCGCGTCGGCGGGGGCTGTGGGTGCCGTCGATGGACTGCACGACGACGTCGTCCGCCCAGTCGGGGCGCAGTTCGTCGGGGAGGGTGCGCAGGGTGTGGGCGAACTGGCGAGCAAAGTCGGCGGCGTCGGCGATCTGCTGGAAGTAGACGAACACGTGCCGCAGGTTCTGCTCGCGCATGGCTTTGAGGATGGCCAAGTGCAGGGCGGTGGTGCGGCGCGCGGTGGGCCCGGCTTCCGGATCGGTGAGCGCGGTGTGCAGTTCAGTGTCGGTGACGGTGGGGACGACGAGCTGGTAGTCGGCTAGGACGCCGTCGTCGATGGCGTCGGCGTGGGAGTAGGTGTGCAGGCGGGGGCCGAAGATCTGCGGCTGGTCCATGGTGGCCAGCAGGGCCGGGTCGTCCCAGGCCGGTGCTGTGGCGGCGGTGCGCTTGGGCTGCGCCCTGGTGGTGGGCGGCTCGGTCAGGCGTGGGGCTTCCCACACATATGGGGTGGCGGTGAGGTAGAGGCGGCGATCGGCAGGGATGCGTTCGTTGTCGTGCAGCGCGGTCCAGCTCTTCTCCCAGGTGCCAGCCGTGGCGTGTGCTTCGTCCACGATCAGCAGGCCGAAGACGGGGGCGGGGAAGATCGCGGAGTGTTGGGCTTCTTCGATCTTGGACAGCGAGTCGTAGGTGAAGAAGACCGTTGCTTTGGGGTGGCGGGCGAGCCAGTAGGCCAGGTACTCCCCCGCGTTGGCCGATTCGACCTTGGCCTCTGCGAGGAGCGGGTGTGATTCGGCGCGCAGCGAGGAGATGGTGATCATCGGCTCCTGGCGGCCGTCCGCGCGAGCCGCTGCCGCCCACTGCGCGACCAGGTCCAGGCTGGGCACTGCCACTGCCAGGTGTCGCACGCCGAGTTCTTCGGCGACGCGCAGTGCGAAGAGGGTCTTGCCGGTGCCGCAGGCTGAGACGGCGTGTCCGCGGGTGCGCGGGCGGCGCAGGTGGCGGATTGTCTTGGCGAGGCCCTCTTGTTGGTCGGTGCGCAGGGCCAGACGCCCGGTGTGTTCTGTTGCGGTGGGACTGGCGGTCATCGCGCGTTTCCTCGGCATGCGTGAGGGGCTGACTCGCGTTCATTCTCGCGTACGGAGGGGGTGTGGCGCAGTGTCTCTTGGTTGCCGGGGGCGCGCTGTGGGTCACGCGCGCCCCGTGATCTGCGTCGTCGGTTGTGGGTCACGGGCGATGATGGCGGCTACGTTGCGCCCGAGTGGAGCGCGAGTTGATCGCCGTGGGGCCCAGAGAGGGCCGGTCTTCCTCTTCTTGATTGCGGGCGTTCCGATTGGTTGTGTTTTGTGGGGGTGAGTTCTCTCCCTCTTGATTTCATGCGGCCCGGCGGAGGGCTGTCTTGCGAGCCGTGGGCAGCCGCAGAAGGTCTTGGAGGGGCGTGCCGTGTTCGGCCCATCGGCGCAGTCGGTCCCGGTCGACCCAGTGCACCTGGTGGCGTTCGCCCCATGTTTTGGCGTCCCGGGTGAAGGAGCCGTTGGTGACCACGACTGCGGTGTCGGCTCCGTGCACGGGGCCTGCGGTGCCTTTGACCTGGTACATCACTGATGAGCCGACTTTGCCGGCGACGGTGGTGTGCTTGGCCTGCAGAACGATTCTGCCGAGTTGGCGGTCCTCGCCGATGACGTCTGCGGCCTGGTCTCCTTGTCGGCCGACCTGTCGTGCGTTCCAGCCGTCTCGGAGGAGCAGGTCACGCAGGGCGAATTCGAAGGCCCGGTCGTCCATGGCGTCGAGCTGTGCGAGCGTGATCCGCAGCCGGGCCAGCGTCTGGGCCCGCACCTTCTGGGCCCGTACCTCGCGCATGAACTTCCAGGCTGCGTACCCCAGGGCGAGAGCTGCAAGCAGGGCGAGCAACGGCCAGATGCGGACGGCTGCCTGCCATGTGGCTGTGGCGATCTTGGCCAGCAGCCAGAGTGCGGCGCAGGCGACGGCCGCGGCGGCGGCCTGTTCCCTGCCGCCGCGGGGTGGACGCAGCCGGGGCGAGCGGCGGGGCATCAGTGGCCCACGCTCGCTGACACTGATGGGGTTGGGGTTTGCGGTGTTGTCGGGGAGGCTTCTCCGAAGCCGATGAGCTGGCTCCATAGCCACACCACCGCGATCAGCCCTGCGATCGACCAGCCGCTCAGTTTCTTCGCGCTGGGGCGGGGTTTGCGCCGGTAATGACTTCGCACCTTGTAGTAGCCCTCGGGCGGCTTCGCCACTGCTTCCTCCTCCGTGTCGTCAGGCCGTCAACTGCGGTCTGATCTCTGGGAATTGGTGTAGCAGCGGGCACTGACAAATCCGCCGGTTTGATCAGTGGAGGCCTTGGCAGTGCCTCGAAAACGCGCCGTGATGCGGTCATGGGTCCGGCAGTGTTCGAACATGCGGGACAGTGGTGCTCGGGTCTGCGGAAATTCCTGTCATGCGGACTGGACTGGCGTGTTCTGGTACGGCTGTGGTGGCCGATGCAGGTGCTCATGCACCGCAGTGCTCTGTTTCCGTCACTTCGATCACATGCAGAAATGGCATGAAGCAGTACGTGTTCGATGCGCTCCTTATGGGAGGCCGGTCGGGTGCCTTCAGGGATGGGGGCGGCTTTGGACGCGGGGGCGCTGTGGGGCTGCCTTTCTCGGCGGGGCCGAGAGGGGTACGGGCAGCCCGGCGGTTGTGGCTATACCTTGGGCCGACGGCGGGTTGCAGATCGGTGAGTGTGCGCGGCCTGGGGCTTGCGTTTCGTCGGCGAGGGCGGGTCGGGCGTCCGTCGTGGGGTCATTCGGCCGCTTCGGTCAGGTGTGTGAGGGTGGAGCCGTCGATGTTCTTGGAGATGTGCAGGCGTTGGGTGATGCGGCGGCGCAGTTCGGGGACGTGGCTGATGAGTCCGACGGTGCGGTCGTGGGCGCGTAGGGAGTCCAGGACGTCGAGGACTTGGTGGAGGGTGTCTTCGTCGAGGGTGCCGAAGCCTTCGTCGATGAAGAGGGTGTCCAGTGCCTGGCCGCCGGCTTCGGCGGTGACGATGTCGGCCAGGCCCAGGGCGAGGGCCAGGGAGACGTAGAAGGATTCGCCGCCGGAGAGGGTGTCGGTGTGGCGTTTGTGTCCGCTCCAGGCATCGAGGACTTTGAGGTCCAGGCCTGATTTGGCGCCTCGGGCGGCTCTGTCGTCGGAGTGGACGAGGGTGAAGCGGTGGTGGGACATGCGTGACAGGCGGGTGTTGGCGGCGTCGACGACGTCTTCAAGGCGGGCTGCCAGTACGTAGGACTCCAGTTGCATGCGGAGCTGGTTGCTGGGTGAGCCGCCGCTGATGAGGCCGTGGAGGTGATCGACGGTGCGGTAAGTGTCCTCGAGGGGTTCCAGGCACTGGATGTGGGTGTCCATCTGAGCGGTGAGGGTGGCCAGGGCGGTTGCGCGGTCGGCGGCCTGGGTGGCGAGGGCTGCCGTGCGGGAATGGGTTGCGGTGGCGGTGTTCAGTTCGGTGACGGCGTGCTCGAGGTCGGCCGGAGGCTGGGCGATGGCTGCCTGCAGTTCGGGTTCGGCGAGCCGGGCGGTCAATACGAGGCACTGTTCACGCCAGTGGGTGATTTGGCTCTCGATCGCGGTGAGTTCATCGTCGGGCAGGAGGGCGGCCGAGGCTTCGGCCGGGGAAGTGAAGCCTGCCGCGTGCGCTGCCTGCTCCGCGAGAGCGGCGGCGCTGTGGCGGCTTGCGGCGGTTGCTGTCACGGTGGCCGCGCATGCGGCGGCGGTCTCGAGGCGGCCGGCGTGCTGGGTGAGGTCGGTGATGCGGTCGGTGAGTGTGGCGTGCCCGTTGAGGGCGGTCGCGAGGCGGTGGGTGAGCTCTTCGCGCTGCGTGTGCAGGCTGTCGTAGGTGGCGTCGGCGGCGCCCAGGCGTGCGGTTGTGGTGTTGCGGGTGTGCTCGGTGTCGGCCTGTTCCTTTTCCAGGAGGGCGAGTTGTTCGCCGGCCGGTCCGGCGTCGGATGCCTGGGCAAGGGCGTCAGCGAGGTGTTGTTCGAGGGTCGTGCGGTGGGCGGTGAGGTCAGCAAGGGGGGTGTCGCCGCCGGCTTCACCGCGGGCCGTGGCGGCCTGTTCGTTCAGCTGGGCCAGGGCCTCTTTGGCCTTGTTTTCGTTCTGCTGGGCGCGGGTGTGGGCGGCTTCGGCGGTCTGTTCGTCGGCGGCGGTGGGCTGGCCTGGCTGGGCGGTGGCGGGTGCGGGGTGGGTGGGGGAACCGCATACGGGGCAGTCTTCGCCGTCCACGAGCCGGCCGGCGAGCTCGGCGACGATGCCGTCCGTGCGGCGGCGTCGGATGTCGATGTACGTTTTCGCGGCTTGCTCGGAGTCCTTCTCGGCCTGGCTGAGGACTTTGTGGGCGACGCTGATCTGCTGGTCGAGGGCGTCACGGCGCCTGGCGGCTTCCAGCTGCTTTTCAACGAGGTTGAGGGTGGGGGTGAGTTCGCGGCTGGTTTCCTGCGCGCTGCGGGCGGCTTCCAGACGTGCGGCAAGGTCGGCGCAGCGTTGTGGAAGGGCGTTGAGCCATTGCTGGGCGTCGGTGAGGGTTTCGGTGAGCTGCTGGCGCTCGCGGTCGAGTGCGGCCAGTTCTGCCGTGTGGCGCTGGAGGGTGGCCTCGTCGGGCAGCAGCGCCTGGACAGCGCCGGTGTCGGCGTGCAGCTGCTGCGCGGCGTGAGTGAGGCCAGCGGCGTCGAGGGATGTGTGTTCGGGCGGCAGCAGGGCGCGGGCGCGGCTGTCCTCGTCCAGGGCACGGGTGTGCTCGCGGTCGGCGGTGTGCGCGGTCTCCAGGACGGGTTGCAGTTGCTGGGCTTTCACAGCGCGGTCGCGGCGTTCGGCAAGGAGGTCGTGGCGGGTGGCCTCCTCGTGGAGCAGGTCGAGCTCGTGTGCGGTGGTGCGGTGGGCCTGCTGGAGACGGTGGAGGTCGCGGACGGCCTGTTCTGTCAGGCGGGCTTGCGCCAGCTGCTGCTCGGCGGTCTCGGTGGCGGCGTCGGCGGCGTACTGGCGGGTGAGGGCTTGGTGGTGCAGGGCGCTGGCCCACGCGCGGGCGGGTGCGGTGAGGGTGGCGGGGTCGTCGGCCCGGGGGGCGTTCTGGGCGGGTTCGAGGTCGTCGCCGGCTGCCTGCTTAATGCGTTCGGCCAGGCGCAGGACGTCGGCGCGGGCCTCGTCGCGCGTCTTCGCGGTGAGGGTTTTGCGGTTGGCGAGGAATTCTTCGATGAGGCCGAAGCGGCGGGTGCCGAAGAGGGTGCCGAGCAGGACCCGGCGTTCGGATGCGTCGGCGCGCAGGAACTTGGTGAACTCGTTCTGCGGGAGCAGGACGACCTGGCAGAACTGCTGGCGGGTCAGGCGCAGGAGGGACTTGATCTCTTCTGCGGCTTCCTTGTGGGACTTGATGATGCCTTCCCACTGGCCGTGTCCGTGTTCGTCGAGGACCCACTGGTGTAGGTAGGTTTCGGCCTTCTGGTCGACGAGTTCTGCGCTGTTGCGCAGGTGGGGTCGCTTCTGGGCGGGGATTCTGCGGATCTGCAGGCGCTTGCCGGCGAGGGTTACTTCCAGGGTCACTTCGGTCAGCAGGTTGGCGGGCGCGTGATCGCTGCGCAGCCGCATGTTGCGTTCGTGAGGCGGCAGGCCGTAGAGGGCGAAGCAGATGGCGGTGAACAGGGTGCTCTTGCCGGCGCCGGTGTCGCCGTGCAGGAGGAACAGGCCGTCGGCGGACAGGGCGTCGAAGTCGACGGTGTGCCGGCGGGCGAAGGGGCCGAAGGCCTGCAGGCGCAGGGAGTGCAGACGCATGTCAGACGGTTTCCTTCTCCTGGGCGCGCACGCGCATGTCGTCGACGGCCTCTTGCAGGAGGCCTGCCTCTGCGGTGGTGGGTGGGGTGCCGCGCACGGCGGTGATGAAGTCGTGGGCGATGTCGAGGTCGCCGCGGCCGCGTACCCGTTCGCGGTAGGTGGGGCTGTCGGTGGCCTGTGCCGGGATGCCAGCGGGTACGTGCCGCATGTCCAGCGTCTTGGAGAAGCGCTGTCTGAGTCGTGCCATCGCCTCGTACGGCAGGGCGGTGTCGGTGAGGGTGACCTGCAGCCAGGCTTCGCTGAGAGCTTCGTGCGCGGGGTCGGTCAGCAGATCCTCGATGCGGCCGGTCAACCGGGCCAGCGGCAGATGGAGGTCGGCCGGGATGTTGTGGCGGGTGATCGTGGGGGCTCCGGCGGCCGGCAGGTCGGCCAGGGTGATCGATTTGGTGTGGTTGGCCTCGGAGAAGGAGTAGGCCAGTGGGGAGCCGCTGTAGTGGATGCGGTCGTTGACGCTCTGCGGGCGGTGCAGATGGCCCAGGGCGGTGTAGTCGATGCCGTCGAAGAGGTCGGCGCCGGCGTGGGCGACTCCGCCGACGCCGATGTCGCGTTCGCTTTTGCTGGTGGTGGCACCGGTAATGAAGGCGTGGGCGAGGACGACGGAGCGGGCGCCCGGACGGGTGGCGAGGTCAGTCCGGATGCGGTCCAGTGCCGAGGTGAGAACGGCCTGGTGGGAGGCTGTCTCTGCGTCCAACTGGGTGCGTACCAGGGCGGGCTCGAGGTAGGGCACTCCGTAGACGGCGACGGGACCGTGCTCGTCGTCGAGGAGGACGGGGCGGGCAGCGTCGGCGGGGTCGGTGCGCAGGTGAACGCCGGATTTGGCGTACAGGCCGGAGCCAGTACCGAGTCGGTGGGCCGAGTCGTGGTTCCCGCTGATCATGACGGTGGGGATACCAAGGTCGGCAAGCTGGTGCAGAGCCCGGTCGAACAGACGTACCGCGTCCAGGCTCGGAATGGCACGGTCGTAGATGTCGCCCGCGATCAGCAGGGCGTCCACCTTCTGGGTGCGGGCGGTGGCGCAGATGTGGTCCAGGACCTTGCGCTGGTGGTCGATCAGATCTTCCCCGTGGAACCGGCAGCCGAGATGCCAGTCCGAGGTATGCAGAAACCTCATGGGCACAGACCGTAACCAGAGTGGTGGGAGCTACGGGCGGTTTTCCCGATAAACGGTCTTGTTTCGGGGGCTTGGGGCACGTGAGGGAAAGGTTTCTTCGTATGCGCCGCCGGGTGGCGGAGCCGGACGCGGCTCGCAGGGTGATTGTCAGTGGCAGGAGGCAAGATAAGCAGTGGGGGAAGGAGGATGTGATGTCGTTATCGCGTTCTGCCAGGACCGAGCACACTGTGGCGCCCGGGGGCTGCCGGTGGTGCGGAATCGAAGCCCGCGCGCACGCGCGGCAATGGACTGCGGAGGCCGGATGGCACGCCTGGACGGCGCCGACCACTGAGCAGCGCAAGGAGCGCATGCTGCAGCGGCGAACGCAGCAGCAGGTCAGCAGGCGAGGGCCTGCACCTCGGTGAAGATGTCCCGTAGCTGCTGGGGGACCTCTTCGGGGGTGGTGAGCATGGACACCAGTGCGTAGAGCATGTCGGCCTTGCCGTTGGGGCTGCTCTCTGCGGCCTGCTGTTTGATCATGTAGAGGATGCGCTCGCTGAACTTGCCGCCCCGGTGCTCGCTGAAGTCGTCGGCGCTCCAGGGCTGGCCCTCGGGGCGGGGCCAGTGGGCGTTGGCGGCGGCTGCCCACTGGAGGTCGCTGAAGAGCTCTTCCAGTTCGTTGTAGCCCTGGCTCTCGCCGACGTACGAGACCTGCTTGGTGAGGTCGAGACCGGCTTTGATGAGTTTCTCGGTTTTGAAGTGCCTATTTGCGCGGCTGTCGGCGTCGACCATCAGCATGACGGTGCGATGGTGCTTGACGAGGTAGCCCGCGAGGTGGAGTGCTCCTTCGTTGTTGTCGCAGGCCCACAGGGCGATGCCGGCCGCCTGCAGGGGCAGTCCCTGCGAGAGGCGGAAGAGCAGGGGCACGCACTGCTGCTCGGTGGGGCCTTCGACTGCCAGGAAGCAGCGTTCGTGCAGCAGGACGGAGTTGCGCAGTCCCACCGCGGCGGCGATCTGTCCGAGGTGGAAGTCGATGCCGTCGTGGGTGTCGCCGTCGAGGCGCTCGACGAGGGTGCGGCCGCTGTCGCTGAGCTTGAGGTGGACGACGTCGGCGATGTCGACGCCGTCGATGAGGTTCATCGAGTGGGTGGCGACGATGACGCTGACGTGGGGCAGGGCGCACTGCTTGCGGATGATGTCCATGACGGTGCGCTGGTGGCGGTAGTCGAGGTGGGTGTCGGGCTCGTCGTAGACGACGATGGTCTGGGTGGGCTGCGGTTCGTCCTGCTCCCCCGTCGCGGCGAGTTCACTGCTTTCGAGTAGGCTGCTGGTCCACTCCCACACGGCGAGGGCGATGCGCCGGGTGCTGCCCTGGCCCGAGCGGGTCAGATCCACAGGCTCGCCGTCGGCCTTGGAGACCTCCAGCGGCGCTCTCTTGAAGCCGCCCTTGAAGGAGACCTCGGGCTTGACCTCCACGCCGACGAACTCACGGCAGTGCTGGCGGATGTGCCGGCACAGGGAGTCCGCTTCCTTCTCCAGCCGCTGCGTGATCTCCTTCTCGATCTCCCGGACCTGTCCCTGGAGGGTCTCGTCCTCCAGGTGGGTCTCGTAGCAGCTGCTCAGCGCGGTGCGCACCGCGTCGTCCGGGCTCTCGTCCTTGCCGCCGAACGCCAGCAGCCGCGGCAGCCGTGCCTCGAGGTCTTTCGGCAGCGGCTGCCACTGCTCGGTCTGCGGGACGGTCGCGGCGTGTGCGGTGAGCGCGGCCAGCAGGTCTTCCTTCAGCGTGCCCGACGGGGCAAGTCCGAACTCGGCGACCAGTTCAGTCAGGTCCTTCTTCATCAGCCGACCCAGGCCCTGCAGACGGCTGTCGGCGGGCTGCGATCCGAAGAACTCCCAGCACGCCGCCTCACCGGCCCGTGAGCGGCGCCGGATGCGGAGCTCCGCCGGTAAGGGGGCGGCGGCCTGCTCGACGGTGTCCAAGCGGAAGACGCCCTCCACCCATGTCTCCGCGCAGCGCTGTCCCTTGACGCCCTCGTCCTGCTGGTAGGTGCGGTCCTCGTCCGTCAGACGGTGCTCGCCCAGCAGGAAGGCCAGCGCGGCCAGGACCGCGCTCTTGCCGCCGTCGTTGCGGCCGGCCAGGATCGTCGGGCTGCTGACCGGGATGTCCTGCACATGGGTCAGCGAGCGGAACCCGCACGCGGAGAAGCGGATGAGGTGCACGGTCGAGCTGCTCCGTATCTCCCCGCTCCGCCGGGCGACGGGCAGGGGTGTGGCGTGCGGGCGTTACGCGTGCGGATGAGGCGCCTGAGCACTCATCGCAGGCAGTCATCTTAGAGGGACGCAAAGCTACAGCTCCCCGTTTTGTGTCAGTTAGGGTCTGGCTCGGGGCAAGGCGGGACTCTCCGCGCCGGGGCTGGAACGCCGCATCCCGCAGAAGCCGGGCGCTGCGCCGGCACGGCCTCGCGGCGTACGTCTTGACCGGCGCGGACCGGAACAGCACGGTCCTGCGGCCGGGAGTCGGGAGCGGAGGATCGAGACCCGGGACGTCGCGGCCGCCATGGCGGAGCACTTCGCCGAGGGCGTCACGGCCGATCGAGCCTCGTCTCGGGTTCCAGGAGCAGTCATCCGCGTGAACGAGCGGCGTCACGCCGCCCGCCCATCCCCCAGCCACCCGCCTTGACGTTCTGTCAATTTTGTCAACTTCGATACACAGAGGAATATTTGAGGATAATCTTTTGAGGTCTGATCTGAGGTGGTACGACGTGAGCGACGTACATTCGGCGCAGCCGGGGATGCTGGTGGTGGCCCGCGAGTTCCGCGGCATGACACAAGCCGACGTGGCTGAGGCGATGATGAAGGCCTCCGGCGGTGACGCGGCGGTGTCGCAGGGGTACGTGAGCCGCGCTGAGAGCGGCCGGCTGGCGGTCTCAGGAGAGCGGCTGGAGTTCTATGCGGCGGCGTTGGGGTATCCGCCGGAGCTGCTGTGTCTGGATCCGCAGGTGCATGGGGTCGGCGTGGGGCTCGTCCACCACCGCAAGCGTGCGTCGTTGACCGTCTCCGCCCTTCGGCGCCAACATGCCCATCTCGCCCTGACACGGGTTCAGTTGGAGGGCATCGCCGCGTGCCGAGCCGGTCTCGGCGTGCGGGCCGCCGCCATTCCCACTGTCGCACTCGACGCCCTGACCGCCGCCAAGGATGCAGCCCGGCAGGTCCGCAAGGCCTGGGGCATGCCGCCGGGCCCAGCGGCGGACCTCACCGCATCCCTGGAGACGGCTGGAGTTCTGGTGGTCGCGCGTGATTTGGGCAGCGGCCGGCTCGATGCGGTCAGCCAGTGGGACGGCACGCAGCCGCCGCTCATCCTGGCCAACCACCACGCGCCCGCAGACCGCTACCGCTTCAGCCTGGCGCACGAGCTGGGGCACCTGGTCCTGCACCAGTCCCCCGGCGACAGCGCCATACAGGAGCGGCAAGCCGACGAATTCGCCGCCGAGTTCCTCATGCCCGCGCGTGACATCCACTCCGCCTTCGCGCCCCGCGTCGACCTGGAACTGCTGGCCCGGCTGAAGCGGGAGTGGAAGGTGTCGATGGCCGCGCTGCTGCGCCGGGCGCAGAGTCTGAACATCGTCACGGATTGGCAGTACCGCAGTGTGATGGTGGAGATGTCCGCGCTGGGCTACCGCACGGCCGAACCGGTCGAGATAGACCGGGAGCGGCCCCGATACGTCCCCGGGCTGATCCGCTCCGCTCTGACCGCGGGGATGAGCGAGGAAGAGCTGGCCCGCTGTGCCCGGCTGCTGCCCGAGGACTTCCAGCTGCTGTACGCCCCGCGCGAAGGCGCGGCGGTGGATTCCGCTTCGAAGGTGAGGCCATGACTGAGTCGTTCCCCTCCCCGCGCCCGGGCGCCGGTTCCGATCCCGCGGAGCCTCCCGACCCTCCTCTCACCCAACCGCCCTCTGTACCCGAGCAGTTGCGAGGTCGGATGCTGCTGCAGGCCGGAGTGAGCCGCGTCGGCTATATCCGCGAGCAGCTCGATCCGGTGCGCAGCGGGCTTGTCGTCAGCGGGGCAGGGGCGGCGGCGAAGGTCCGCAAACTGCGCGAGGAAGGGTTCACGGGACCGCTGCTGGCGGATCCCGCCGTCTACACCGTGGCGGCGGCCAGCGAGGACGACCCATTTCCCGACGTCTCGCAAGGCCAGCTGGCCTTCGGCGACCCGCTGCAGCTGTCGATCGAGGAGCAGGTGGGCCACCGTGCGGGCGCGACGGCGGCCATGACGCCCACCGGATATCTGCACGCGGAAGACTCCGACGCCCTCAAGGCCGCCGTCCACCAGGTTCTCAAGCTCGAGGACCCCCACGTCTTCTTCAGTGTGCCGGTGGACGTGGCGTGGCTGCGCGACGACGCTGTCGGACAGTTGATCGCCTGGCTCAATGTCGTACCGAACCCCAAAGCGGTCATGCTCGGCGGGCAGATGGACCCGCTGGCCGGCTTCTCCCAGGCGGTGGGCAACCTCAAGCGGCTGCTGGCGGAGGTCCCCGGGACCGCGCTGCTGCGTGCCGACCTCGCGGCGTTCGGGGCTCTGGCCCACGGGGCGGCGTTCACCGCTTTCGGCGCCACCAGCAGCGTGCGGCACATCGTCCCGCCTGGCCAGGCGGCCAAGCGGTCCCCGGGCGGTCCGAACTCGCCCTCCGTGCTGCTGCCGGAGCTGATGGACTTCTTCCTCGGCGAGACGCTGGCGAAGAGGTTCGCCGCGGGCCTGGCGCCGGTGTGCCGGTGCGCGGCCTGCGACGGGCTCGTCCTGGACACTTTCGTCAGCAATCACTGGCAGGTGCCGGCGGCCGCCCACAATGCGGCGGTGCTGATGGGGTGGCTGCGCAGCATGGACGCCGTCGAGCCAACCGGGCGGCCCGCGTGGTGGCAGCAGCGCTGTCGGCGCGCGGTGGACCGCTACCCGGTGCTCAACGCTGAACTCGACCATCCCGGGTTCAGCGCCTTCAAGGTGCCCCAGCAGCTGCTGCAGTGGGCACAGGCCCCCGTCGGCCCGCAGGCCCCCTCGACGGCACGCCCGGTGGCGGGCGCGGAGCGCGGTGAGCCGTGACTAGCCGATGCGGTGGTGGAACTCCTCTATGAAGCACCATGCCGCGGGGGTATGGCGGCGCGGGGTGTAGGACCGGGGTTCCAGAAGAAGGTCCACGCTCTCGCCGTCGGCCACCAGGACGCCGATGCCGTAGAAGGCGGCTTCCATCAGCTTCTCCTCAGGCGCAGGTGGAGCGCTGTCCAGCAGCAGGGCGCGCCGGCAGAAGGGGGCGAAACGGCCGGCTTGCTCGAGTCCTCCGCGCCAGCCCGCGGCGCTTGCCCGCACCACGGCGAGATCAACGGTGAGCGGCCGCACCGCGCGACGGGTGACCTCACAGCGGTCGACGTCGGCGGCACCGGCCGGAAGCCGCCGTACCGCCGAACGCAGCCGTGCAGGCAGCGACGCCAGTGCAACGGGCTCGTCGACGGGCAGCTCCAGAAGCGTCTGCAGCGCATCAAGTCTGTCGAGGCGGGCCGCTGAGACGCGGGCGCGGCGTGCGCATTCTTCCTCGTCAAACCGGTAGAACAGCAGCGCCTGGCTGCCCATCAGCTGGAGCGAGACAGACAGCGCGGCAGGATCCAACAGGGCCGCAGAGGCTGCGCGTACCGACGTGCCCACCGACGGGCTGGCCAAGGTCACCATGCCGTTCACCCTGCCTCATCCGACTTCAGCCGCACCCGGCGGCCCCGACTATCCCACCCGATGGGGCACGGCCGCCTCGTCCAAACGTTCCAAAAATGCGCCCAATCCCTGCCACAGTGCTATGGCGCCGATCGCCGGTAGAACTACCGCTGTTCCCCAGACACCAGGCCTGCGCTTGGCATGCCTGGCCAGGTGGACCACGGCGCAGGTCCCGCACGGCACGGCGGCTCGGTGACGGTTATGCGCAGACCGGCTTTTGTGCAGACCAGGACGTGCTGCGGGATCCCAGCGCGGACCGCGCACATGGCGACCCTGCACCGTATGCAGACGCCAGCCGCTGCGATCCGCGCACCGTCACCGACGACCCCTCCGTTCGCCGCAGAGCGTCCAGCGAGAACGGCCTGGGATCGATCACCTCGGTCAGGCAGCAAGGACGGCCGGGCTCCCTGCCGGGCAAGAGTCAGACGTGGGCTCGTGCCAGGAACACGAAAGAGCCCGGATCGTGTAGATCCGGGCCTCTTCAGCAGTAGCGGGGACAGGATTTGAACCTGCGACCTCTGGGTTATGAGCCCAGCGAGCTACCGAGCTGCTCCACCCCGCGTCGGTATCCCCCACCGTACGTCATCCCAGCAGCCGCCGAAGACCACGTTCCGGTGCAGGTGTAGGTTCCACGACTTGGTAAGCAATTCCGCGTGATCACGAGCACTGTGCGAGCAAATCACCAGTTCGTGAGCAATAGCTGGCGTGCGGGGAGCCTTGGTGGTGTTCACTGAGGTGATCGACGCCGTCGTGAGGGGATCCATGGATGCTGAACCTGCCGAGCCGGAAGAGGCAGCAGCCGCGAAGCCAGGCGCTGTCGTTGCTACAGCGGAGGTGACGCTGCCAAGTCTCAGCGTCGCAGTCACTGCGAGACGGCCAAGGCAGTCGCGGAGGCCCCTGAAGAGCCTGGGAACCTCACCAGGCTCGTCCTCACTCCCCTGGGGAACCGGCCCTACAAAGCCCCTGAGGTCGTACCTGCCTGGTGGCGGCTGCGGAGCACCCACGACAGCGTCTCCGGCCTGTTCGACACGCTTCATCTGGTTCGCCGGACACGCGCGGCGCAACATAACAGGACGACGCGTGGGCGCCTGCACTCCGACGCCCAAGACCTCCTGCGAGCGGCCATCGTGTTCACTTCCGCCGGGCTGGACGCCACGGTTCAGGCGCTGATTCATCACTCAGTGCCGGTACTGATCGCCCAACCAGGCACCCCGAGACTCAAGTACGAGAGCTTCATCGAGCAGCAGGCCAAAACTCCCCACGTAGACGAGGACTTCCTGGCAGCACTGAAGGAGCAGGATCCTGGTGTCGCACTGCTCGACCTCTACGTCGTAAGCAAGACGAAGGCGAGTTTCCAAGGAAGTAGCGATCTCCGTGACCGCGCTGGCGCTTCGCTGGGCATTTCCAACCAGCAGATCCCGAAGGCGCGGTTTGCCGCCCTCGATGCCTTTTTCACTGCCAGGAACGATGTTGCACACCGGCTCGACATGGAGAACGTCGGTCAGAGCACGACCAAGCCACTGACGAAGATCCGCGCTCAACAGGATGTACTGCAGATGTGTGACCAGGCTCTTCTCCTAGTCCGCGAACTGGTCAAAGAGACGGCCGTGAATCTGGCCGCCAGCCGCTGAGCGCCTTCACGCTCCGAAGGCCCAGACAAGCGAACCGATTCAGGACAGCGCTCTTACCCTGAAGCAGCTGAACTGCTGCAACCAGATTGCTCATGATCCGCCGACGAACTACATCGTCGGCACTGCTTACCCATTCGGATGCCGCAGGTGAGTGGCTCGCGAGCGCTTACGAGTCTGCAGTTCCTAGAGCAGGGCTCTATGCGGCAAAGCCGACGTTGGTGACGTACTCGTACTGGCCCCACTGCGAGCCGAGGTCGACGATCGTGTCCTGCCACGCTGCGTCGAGGCTCTGGTGGTCGCCGGCCGCCCAGGAGCCGACGATGCGGTCCCAGCGGCGCACGTTCATCGTCCGGTACTCCACCACGCGCTGCAGCTGTTGCGGCACCTGGGACTGGTTGAGCGGGTGGATCTCCACCCGGGTGCCGCGTCCGTCGCGGTTGAGGCGTCTGAGGAGGTGGCGGGCGACGTTGTGACGGCGCACCGTCCGGTACGCCTGGTCGATGCGTTCCAGGCTGGTCTTGGAGGGGCGGCGTTTGCCCTCCAGCCAGGCCTTCAGCGTCCGGTGGGTCACGGTGAGTCCGGCGTCCTGCGCGGCCTTCAGGGTCGGGGTCGACTTCGCCAGGTAGTGCAGGCGCGCCATCCAGCCGCGCTTGGCGGTCACGGGAGTGGCGATGCCGCCCGCGAGTTCGTCGAGTTTGCGAGCGACGGCGTCGCTGCCCTTGATGCCCCGGGCGCCGAACCGTCCGAAGTCGATGTTCTTCTCTGGCACTACTCCCCCTCGTCTGCGTGCTCAGCGACGTCGCTTCCGGCGGTGTACGTGTCCTTGACCTTGACCTCGGTAACAGCTCGGCCTTCGGCGAA
The DNA here is from genome assembly GCF_003369795.1 of Streptomyces sp. CB09001. Classification (NCBI taxonomy): domain Bacteria; kingdom Bacillati; phylum Actinomycetota; class Actinomycetes; order Kitasatosporales; family Streptomycetaceae; genus Streptomyces; species Streptomyces sp. CB09001. The sequence continues at coordinate 7,769,622 of NZ_CP026730.1, read as the reverse complement.
GACACGGCGCCAGTCACCGATGACGTGGAGTTCGTCGGTGCCCATCGCCCGGACGACGGCCAGGCCCTCGTCATGGGCCTTGAGCGCCTTGAGCCACAGATTGGCGAAGGCCTGGCTGCGGATGAGGTGCATCCAGTCCGGCCGGTAGAGCTCCCGGTTGTAGTTCGACTCCCCCATCGTGGAGACGAACTTCGAGTACATCGCCTTCACGTACTCCAGCGTCACCGTGTCGCCCTGCTCGATCGCCGTGTCGCGGGCGTCCTTCAGGGCGATGCGGAACTTCTCCAGCAGGTTCTCCGTGGCCCCGGAGGTGTACGACTCGTGGATCTGAGGAGGGTCGCACAGCTGGTGCTTGGGGCCGGACAGGCGCAGCAAGAGGCGGAGCGTCGGCTCGGTGACCCACAGGGGACCGGGCTCGTCCCGCTGGCCGATCGGGTTGGGCAGCACCGCCTCGTGCTCCCACTCGGGCGGGGTGATCAGGTGGACTCCGGAGCGGCGGCGGTCGTGGGCGAGGCCGGTGGAGTGCTCGAGCTGGCCCAGGGGGAGGTGCGTCTTGAGGGCGGAGAGGTAGGCGCCGTTGATGTCGAGCGCGGTCACCTGATGCCGGCCGGGTGGGAGTTCGTGACGGGTCCACTTGGGGCGGGCTTCCCAGATCTGGTCCGCGCCGCGCGCGGTCTGCTTCTTGAGGATGTCGGGGATCCAGGGGTGCGCGATCATGTCGTAGCGGGCGCCCTTACGGGTCTCGTCCAGCAGTCGCATCGCGTCCGGGATGGCCCGCTTCACCAGCGCCGCCGTGGCTGCGTCGACGTCGCCCTGGTGCTCGGCGAGCGCGCCCTGCACGGCCTCGCGGATCAGGTCGACCGGGCCGGACGTCTCCTGGAACGCGTGGCGGGCCGGGCCCTTGGAACGCTCCGTCGCACGCGCCGGACGTGTCGTGCGCAGCGGCTCCTTCGAGGTGTGCGCGGTGGGCTGTCCGGCTAGCGGGGCAGCTGGGGCCCCGGTGGCGGTGGGCTGGCAGTCGGCCGGGGTCAGGTGCTGAGCGAACCCCGCCACGCGTTGTCCGGCGGGACGGCCGCACAGCACACAGGGCTCAGGGGCGACGAGCAGCTCCACGTCGTCCCCTTCCTCGTCCTGGCCGAGGTCGAGCGAAGACAAAGGGGTGACAGTCGCGGCCGTGCCTGACGTGACGGGTTGCTCCGCAGTCGGCGCCGCCTCGGTCTCGGTCTCGCTCTCGGTGGCGAGCTTGGCGTTCAGCCCGTCCAGCAGGTAGGCGTATTTGGTGCGGATCTCGCCGGCCGGGTCCCGGCCGCTTTCCCATCCGCTGAGGGTTGAGGGGCTCACGCCGAGCGCGCGTGCCACCTGTGCCTTGGACAGCCGAGCCCGCTCCCGCAGCTCGCGGCGCACGTGGCAGGGCGGGAGTTCGGCCTGGGGGCCGACGGCGTCAAGTAGCGAGTCGATCGCGTCGAAGTCGCTCACCGGCCCGTCCCCCTTGCTTCGGTCCGCGCGGTACGGCGCCTGTCGGCGGGCAGCGCCTCGCACGCTCTGGTCGGACCCGCCAGGAGATCCAGCGCGCCGATGCCGTAGTGCTCCGCCAGGACGTCGACGTCGCGCAGGCTCCAGGAGATGGTGCCCGACTGCCGGCGCGACACCTGTGTCTGCGTCAGTCCCAGCACCCCTGCGACCGACCGCTGCGATTCACCCGTTACCTGCATCAACGCGGCCACCGTCAGCCGCAGCAACTCCTCCAAGCGCAATCCCATGCCACCATCTTACCTGAATCCATGCAACGTCCGCATCTGCATCAGCTTTTCACTATCGTCAATGTAGAAAAGCTTTCAGCGTTCTGAGGGAGCTGAAGGTTCTCGGGCACCCGGTGTGTCAGCGATCCATGCCGCCGGGATCACGCGGAAGCCGTCGGGCCGCGCGCCGGGCTTCCCGATTCGCCTGGCGCGCCTGTTCCACCGCACGATCGGACAGGCACCGCGGGCACACGAGGTCCACGACACGGCGGTGCAGGGCCCGGCGCTGCCGGAGCCCGGGCGGTGGCGGCCACCCACGGCAGTGGCGGCGCACTGTACGCACTCCAGTGCCCAAGAGCGCGGCGACCAGGGAGGCGTTGCCGGCGTAGTTGGCCAGGAGGAACGCCATCTGCGCCTGGTGGCCGGCCGCGAACTCGCTGAGCTCCTCGGCCTGGAGGAGGGTGTCGTGGCGTTCGCAGCGCGGCGTCTTCTTGTTGTTCCGGGCGATGCCCGGCGAGCTGATGTCCATAGCTCAAGAAGCCTGCCGGGGGCTGTCTGTGGACAGCGGGCTGCCATTGAGGGCTTCTCGCCTGCGCCGTCATCGACAGAGGCAGCCGCCCGTCCCTTGCAATCCGTAACGCTGCTCCCGTGCATCTTCCCGGCGGAGGCTCCAAAGGCCCGGAACCCGCCCTGGGCATCACCGCGGTGGCTGAGGACCGGCCGATGCTTCTTGCGGATGCTCGTTGATCCAGGACAGGCCGCCGATGTCGAGGCGGTGCCGGGTACGGGTGACGGCTACGTAGGCCAAGCAGGCCTCCTTGTCGTCGATCCGGCGGACGGTTCCCTGCCCCGTGTCGTGCGGCGGCCCGTCGGAGGGTGGGGTGAAGTCGTCGGCGATCTTCACCTGCGCCCATTCCCGGCCTTTGGCCTTGTGCGCGGTGGAGACGGTCACCTCGGCCTGGTCTTCGGGCGCGGGATGGGCCACGGCGGCCAGGATGGCGTACGCGCCATGGGTGTCGACCAGGTCGACCAGGGGTTGCAGATCGCGGCCGGCGGGGTCGTAGGCGGCGTAGTCCTGCAGATCGCCCCAGGTGGTGAACAGAACCAGTTCGGGGTGGGTGGTGCGGCGTCCTTCTTTGAGGTCGCGGGCTGCCACGGCCAGAGCACGCAGGCTGTCTCCTCCCCCGGCCAGCGCGACCCGGTGTCCGTCGGACAGCAGCTCCATGACCTGGGCCATGGCGCCGACGTTGGTACGGCACAGGACCGCGTCAGGCCGGGTGACGGGGCCGAGTTCGGTGGGCACGGTGTCGGCGCCGGTGAGACGGATGGGGGCGTCGGCCAGGTACAGCCAGCGGTTGGCTTCCTCGGCGAGGCGGGGGCCGAAGCGGAAGGACCGGGAAAGGGCAAGCTGGGTGCCGTCGAAGCCGGCCATGACGTCTTTGGCGCCGCGCCAGTGGTAGATGGCCTGAGCGGAGTCGCCGACCATGACCAGCTGGGCGTGGTCGCATTGGGCAAGGAAGATCTTCTCGACGACGGGGTTGGTGTCCTGGGCCTCGTCGAGGAGCAGGAAGTCGGCGTCGACCTTCGGCTGGGTGAGGGCCCAGAGCTTGAGGTAGTGGTCGTGGTCGAAGCGGACGGCGCCGTCGTCGGGGTGCTGCAGGTCCAGCCATGCCTTGCGGGCGAACGGGACGAGGTGCGCGGCGAGTTGCGCGTGCAGGCCGGGCTCTTCCAGGCCGCGCAGCTGGGGGATGTGGTGGCGGGTGATCGTCGCGTCGGCGGTGTGGCAGAAGCGGGCCACGGTGCGCAGGGTGACATAGGAGAGGGTCTTTTGGGACAGGTCGCGTTCTCCGACGCGGATGGCTTTGGTGATGCCGAGCGCTTGGCCGGTCTGCCAGGCGGGGCGGCGGGGGGCGCCCAGGCGGCTGGCGTAGCGGTGCCCGACGACGGCGTAGGCCAGGGCGTGGGCGGTCTTGCACAAGACGCTTTTGGGGAAGCGCCTGGTGGCGTCCTGGGCGATGGCCCGGTTGTAGGCGAGGTAGCGGCCGCGGCGCTGGGTGGCGTGGGCGAGCTGGGTCAGGGTGGTGGTCTTGCCGGTGCCCGCGCCGGCTTGCAGGGCCAGGTGTTCGCCGGCGTGGAAGGCGTCGGCCGCGGCAGCCTGTTCGTCGGTCGGGTTCAGCACGGCGCGGCTCCGGAGGTGCGGGTCAGGCAGTGCCCGACGGCCGCGAGGAGATGGGCTGGGGTGGTGTGGGCGAGCCGGTGCAGCATCGAAGATCTTGACGCATGGGCGGCACCCCTCTCCTCGGGTGCTCATGCGAATCCTGCGGTGCGGCGGATGCTCGGCCGCCCCGCCTGGGTAGCCGTCCAGTCTTCTCCGGTCGGCAGCAGTGCGTGGCGTGCGGGCGCAAGGCTGCTGGATGCGCAGTGGGCCGCGAATCGCTCGCTGCAGGGGGTCAGTGCCGAGGAGATCACCGCGCTGAAGCCGGAGCGCCGCCAGCAGCTGGTGAAGGATCTGGTGCATCAGGCGGGGAACGGGTACGCGGTCGCGGCGCGGATGCGGGACGTGGGCATGCTGCGCGTCGAGGATGTCGAGTGGTGGCTGGAGGACCTGCGACAAGTCAGGGCGGAGCACGTCAGCAGCGCACCGGCGTTCTTCGCCCTGGATGTGCTGGCGGACGCCGTCGATGAACAGGACGCAGCCCGAGTCGTTGCTGCGGCCGAGGCAGCCACCCCACGGTGGGAGGCTCTGGCCGCGCGCTTCGCTCCCACCACGCGCGCCGAACGCGCCCATCAGCGGCAGGTGCCCGGACGAGGCGACAGTCGGCACTGGAGCGCCGAAGATGCCCTGGGCGAGACGGAGTTCGCCGCATTGATGCGAGCCTTGCACCGTGATGTGGCCGTTTCGGGCGGACCACGGCCTGTACCCGCCTGGCCGGCCCTGACCGAAGCCCAGCAACATGCCGTCGCCGAGCGGGCCCTGTCGTTTTTGTGTACCGGCCCGGACGCCACGGACGAGGTCAGAGCCGACCTCATCACCGACGCCTGCCAGGTGATCGAGGCCTGCGATCGCACCCTGCTCGACCGTGTGCCGGCCGCGCACTGGCTGCAGTGGCTGCCGGGGCTGTGGGAGGTGCCGGGCGGCTACATACTGCTGTCTTCGGCGCTTAAGCGGGCCGCCGCGTACGACGAGGGCGCCACGATCGCGTTTCTCGCGCAGACGATGACCTCGGACGTGGCTGCCGTCGCCTTCCAGCAAAGGCATATGCGACTGCCGCAGCTCAGTGCTCAGGCATTGGACCGCCTCAACGAGGGGCGGCACCCCTCGGGCCAAGCCCTGGCCGCGCTTCTCGACATCGCCGCCGCAGCGCTGCCCGCAGAGACGGCCGAGACGGCCCTCGGTCTGCTGCACCGCAGCGTTGCCGCCTGCGCGGACAACGACACGGATGCCTCCGCGGACCGGGACACCGCAGTGGCATCAGGTGCCTGCCTGGCCGCATGCCCGATGACGACGTCCGTGTTCAACAGCCTGATCAAGATTTTCGAGGACGACGTCCAGCTCGCGCGGGACATCATCGACCAGGCCCACAGGAGCGCGTACCACGCCTGGTCCGCTCTGACCCCGTCGCAGCGCGGACGGCTGTACCTGTGGGCGCGCCGGGCACTTCCTCGGCAGCAGGTGGCTCCCGGTCGCATCGTACGCAGCAGCCCTGTCGACGAATTCGCCTCCACCGTTGTGGGCCCGCTCATCGCGCAGCCCTCCCTGGACAACGCCGCCATCCTGGACGACCTCGCCTCACAGACCGGAAGCGTGTGGCTGCAGGCGGACGCGGCGCAGATGCGGGACACCGCGCGAGCTCAGGCGTGGCGGCCACCCACTGTCCAGGAGATACGCGAGGTCCTCACCTCACCCTCCCGCCGGATCATCGGCTCCCGGGAACAGCTCGCTGCCGTGATCGCCGAAGCGCTGGGGGACATCGCTGACGACCTGCGTGCCGACCGGGCGCTGCGCGCCCAGCTCTGGCATCGCCAGCGCCGGGACAACGACTGGATCAGCTATGTGCCCGCGGAAGAGCGCGAGGTGTCGACCTGGCTGGCCCGTGAGCTGGAGCGTCGGCTGCGGGAGAGGGCGGCCGTCTTGCGGGAGGTCGAGATCAACCCGCGCCTGGCGAAAACCGATGGCGACATACCCGACCTGCTGGCCGTCGCCCACACCACCGGTGACCAGGCGCTGTCCGTGCCTGGCGAGGTGAAGTGCAGTTGGCACAGACAGGTGGTCACCGCCATCCGGGACCAGCTCGGCCTGCGCTACCTGCAGGGCCCGGAAGGGACGACGGGCGTGTATGTGGCTGTCTACTTCGTCGGCAGCGCCTGGGACACCGGCGACAGCCGACGCGCGCAGTCAGCCCGCCGTAACCTGGACCGGCTCCGGCAAGACCTCCATCAGCAAGCAGCCGATCTGGCAAAGCAAGGCATCACCACCCATGTCTGCGTCCTGGATGCCTCGTTGGAAGCCGACGCCCCGTCCGACCAGAGACCGGGATGAGCGGGCCAGACTGCGTGATCGCTCAGCCTGGGCTGTCGGCAGCCGTATGCGCCGGCGAGCAGCAGCCTCTCCCCTCGCTGGCGCATGCACCTATGCCAAGACCCTGGCCAAGAGATCCTTCACTGCGTCCTGCAGCCCGTAGCGGTGGCCGAAGCGTCGCGGGAAAGGTCCCTCCCTCCGGATCTCATTCGTTCATTTTGCCGAAGGGAACGTGCACGCTGGGGGTGCTTCGGGAGGTTCCGGCCAAGTGGCTAACCTGATCGTCGAAGAAGATATGGGGCTTGAGCACTTGCATGATCTTGCTCTTGTCTATGCCACCGAGGAAGAAGGCGTCGTTGACGGTCACGCCCCATCCCTTCAGGCTGCGCACCGCGCGTTCGTGGGCAGGTGCGTTGCGAGCGGTGACAAGTGAGACGTGAACGCGGATCTTGTAGTCCGGGTCTGTGGTCCGTTGCTCTTCTTCGCGCCGCTGGAGCCGGTTGACGTTGGCGAGGAAGTCTCGCAGCGGGCCCGGATCGTGCGGCGTCGCAGCGTTCACGCTCTCGTGGGAACGGAAGCCTTCGATGCCATCGGCTTGGAAGACCTGCTCCGAGGAGTCGTCGGCGAGGACTCCGTCAAAGTCAAAGGCGATCCGCAGATCCTGGTCGCCGGTGTCATCGGCTGCTACGGGACCGAGCACGCGTCCCGCAGGCAAACCCAGGGCGACCGCCTCGCGGACATCAGTTTCGTTCGCGGATAGGAACAAAGACATGTTCAGGGCCGGTATGAAGCGGTAGGGCGAGCGCCCCTGCATGAAAATAGCCCGGCTGATCGCCAGGCCGTGCGCCTCGATGGACCGCATGACCCGCAGCCCGGTGTCGGGGTCGTTGCGCGACAAGACGATGACCTCTACCAGGGGATCGTCGGGTGAACTCAGATCGTTTAGAGACAGCAGACGGCGGATGAAAGGGAAGGCAACCCCCGTGCTCAGAGTGTCCTCCAGGTGTTCTTCCTGGTACGCCCGGTAGGACTCTTCTCCCTGCTCACGGAAGACAGTGTCCGACTCTGCGAGGTCGAAGAGGGCGCTGGAGGCGATCCCGATCACCAGGCGGTTGGCAAGCTCGTAGGGTGGCACGAGTCCCTCCTATCCCAATTTAAACATGCGTCTCGATTATGACATCGGGGTGCGCGTGACCGCCGCGCGTCGTATGGCGGCCCGGCAGTCTGCCGGAGACTGGCGATGGAGGGCTTCGGCGCGGCGGCGGCCTAGAAAGGTCTGACGCGGACACATGATCATCGGCGAAACAGGCGGCAGCGCCGTACCGCGGACCACGGCACTGCAGTCCGGCGGGTCGCCCCTTCAGCCGAGCAGCGGCCGGAGCCGGGCACGGGACGCGAGCGGGCACGACTTCGTGGCACCAGCTCTCGACGTTCTTGGGGCGACAGCAGCGCTGGCGTCAGCGGCGCTTCATACAGATAGTGTCGGCCCTCGCGAAGTCCTCAGGATCCTCGTCCGTCAGCAGACCGTCGGGATCATCCAGCGGCGCCACCAGCGGGTGAAGGTCATGTCCGGCAGGATCGTTCTGGCCGTCGTGCCATCGTGCAACCGCCCGGCCTGCGCCCGCGACCAGGTCGGCGAGTTGGAGAGAGGCGTGGTCCACTGATCGGCCGCGGACCAGGTCTTGGAGGTGGTTTCCGCTGATGAGGCCGTGAACGACGCCCACGGCTGTGGCCCCGCGCTCCAGGACGTCGAGCTTGTCGTCGGTCGCCCGATGGCCGTGTCGCGGTGGCCGTCGCCACGCCCCACGAGATCGTGATCTGGGACCCTCGAGACCGGAGTCCGATCAGCCGGATAGACACCCCCGTAAACCGCCGTCATGACCCCGCTCCCCCACGTCCCGGGAACCTGTCTGCTGGCAGCCGGCAACGGCATGCGGCCGTGGGAGCCCCTCACCGGGCGTCTCGTGCATTCCCTGCTCACCGCGGCACCGGTCACCAACATCGTCCGCACCCCCGGCCGCACGCAGTACGTGCACATCGGCGGTCCGACGGGGCTTGCCACCCTGAGTTGGCCGCTGCAGGCAGAAGCCTCGTAAAGACGCCACCGCCCAGCAATGCCCACCGTCTTCGGAGTCTCTGCTCTTGGAACGGCGGGGGGTACTGGCGGCTGGGCTGTCAGATGTTCGGCTACGGCTGGTGCACGGTGCACGGCACGAGATGCTCGCCCTGCGGGACGCGTGCCGTCACGCGCTGGCCGAGGCCGGTAGGGCAGCCTCCTGCTTCCTCCAGCCCCGCTCAGCAGTTGCTGTTCGACGCCTTGGACTGAGACGCCTGACACTCAGACGACGATGCCCAGGTGACATTCCCCCGTAGACCATCGCGGTGGGCAAATGTGCGCCTGCAACTGCGGTTGGGCGATTGGGCTGCACGGATCGGACAGAAATATAGGTGCAGCAGGGCTCCGCACGCCGTCACACTCTCAAGCACATGACGATCCCCTGGAGTTGTAATGGCACAGCCGCTTGATCCGCTGACAGTTCAGCGGCTCGCGTACGTCCGGTACCTGTACCGCGAGGGGGTCGAGCAGAGTGGGCAACCCTCGCCACTGCGCTCCCGGGCCATCACGTCCTTCCACGACGCGGTGGAGAACTTCATCGGCCTCGCCGCGCAGCATTTGGGCGTGGACTTGAAGAAGAACGCGGAGTTCCTCAGCTATTGGGAAGCGATCAAACCAGTCTATGAACTTCCCAAGAAGGATCAGATGAGGCGCCTCAACGACGCCCGCGTCGCTCTCAAGCACAACGGAACTTTCCCCTCCGCGCACCAGATCGAACAGGCCCGCGAGACCGTTGTCGATTTCTTCACCACGGTCACCCCCAAGATCTTCGGTGTCGAGCTCGACACCGTCGACATGGTCGACCTGCTGACTCAGCACGAGGTCAAGCAACTGCTGCGCGACACACAAACGCATGCCGACATCGGCGACTACGTCCAGGCCATGGCCGGCCTCAGCCTGGCATTCCAGGCACTGCTGACCAACTACCAGAGCGGCGAAGAGCCAACCAGACAGTCAGCCTTCAACTTCGGCGAGAGACCCTCCCCTTTCGATGAGCCTCGCGGGGAGTATCGGGACCCTGGTCTCAGGCGACTGGAGAAGCTCGACAACTTCATGGTAATCACCCAGGACACTCTGTTGGCCATCAGTCTCGGCATCGACTACGCGAGCATGGCCCGCTTCCACATCCTGACCCCCCAGGTCCGCACCTACAGAAACGGCGACAAGCGCTACCACTTCGGAAGGGCCCTGGAGGAGGTAACATCCGACGACTACGACTGGGCGCGGCACTTTGTCATCGAATCGGGCCTGCGCGCGGCAAAGGCAGATGATCTCCAGGCCATGGAGAAGAAGAGGTGGGAAGCCAACCAGAAGACCAGGAAACCCCTGCCTCATCGTTTTTGGACCGGGCCCGTCGCCCCCGAGGACAGGAGCGAAACCGCCTTCGATTTCCTGTGAGACCAGCGACCTGAGTGCGCTGCACGGTGATAACGGCTGACCAGAGCCGCCAGATTCTCCCTGGAACGGGCGTGCCCGGCTGCGCTGCCGGGCCAGGGCTGTTCCAAAGTCCTGGCAGGGTGGATGAAGGTGCTGGTCACGGGGTGGTGACGATGTCGGTGAGGACCGCTACGTACAGATCGAGGCTCCCGTTGTGAACGGATGACCTTGCGAGTCGTCGTCCAAAACCGGAGCCTCGATGTGTCGTCGGTCTGCCACCGTCTGTCTCAGGTAGGCGCGGGCGGCACCCGCTCGCCTCAAGGCGAAGGGTCGGCCGAACCGCTGTCCTGCGTTCTGGCGTTGTCAGTGCCGGGTGGGACGATGATGCGTGTGAGATCCGCGCAGCAGGGGGCGGCTGTGGCTGTTGAGTGGGAGCGCATCGGGCAGCCCCGATTCGGCCGGATCGTCGAGGCCCTGGTGCACCGCATGTACGACGCCACGGCGACGGTGGAGACGGTCAACGGACGCGGCGGGGACGACGGCATCGACATCACGGTCACAAGCGGGCCGCAGGTGCGGATCTTCAGCTGAAGTACTACCCGGACGGTTTCCCGACCGCGTCGTTTAAGGGCCGCCGCACGGCGATCAAGGCGTCGTTCGAGCGGGCGATGCGCCACGCCCCGTTCGAATGGATTCTGGTGGTGCCCTGCACGCTGACCGCGGCCGAGCGGGTGTACGTGCATGCTCTGCCTTCCGGGCGCACGGTGCGGGTGCAGGTGATGGACCGGGCGGAGCTGGACGAGCGGCTGGCGGTGCACGCGGATCTGGAGGCGTCGTTCACCCGCGGCCAGCTGTTCAAGGCCGCGAAGGTCTACAACCAGGAGCGGGCGCTGCTGATGGGCGGTCTCGCCGACGTCGGCGCCCAGGTGCAGGCGCTGGGCCGGCAGGTCGACGGCCTGGACGACCACTGGACGGTGGACTTCGCCTGGCAGGCGGATGCGGTGATGCACGTCTTGCGGGGCAAGCACCCCGCGCCCACGAGGTCTCCCCAATCGAGATCACCCTGGCCGGGGCCGGGGATCTGGCCCGGAGCTCGCCGACGCCGTCCGGGCCAGCCTGGGATTCGGGCGGCCGGAGGAAGTGGTGCTGCCGCCCTCGGCGGTGGACAGTCTGACCCTCACCGGGCCCGACTGGCTGTCCGGTGCCCACGGCGAGGTGGAGGTGCGGTGGCGTCCGGCCCAGACCGTACCGCCCGTGGCCCGGGACGCGGAGGTCATCTTCCTCGACAGCGATCAGCAGGTCACCGCCTCCTACCCGGCCACGCTGAGCCATCTGGGGCGCGGCAGCATCGGCCGCTCCGTCGATGTCGAACTGCCCGGCGACAGGCTGCAGTTGATGATTCCCGACACGGCTGGTGAGCCTGCCTCACTGCGCTACGCCTACGACCTGCACCGCCTTGAGCCGGCCGCCGCCGCACCTGTACTGAAGATGCACCGGCGCTTCGCGGTCGGCGGCCGGTTCCAGGTCCGCGCCGACGGGCACGACGTCGGAGGCGGCGACCTGCCGCCCCAGCCTGCCGCGGTGCTGGACCTGGCCGAGCAGCTGCTCCTGTATGTCGAGGACCTGGAGACCGTGCAGCGCCACTGCGAGCAGTACTTTCTCGTTCCCGGCGACCTTGCCGCGAGCGAGCGGATAGCCCTGCGCGTCGCGCGGCTGCTGATCGAGGGGCACTGCGCCATCTCGCCGTTCGTGCTCAGGGTCCACTGCACGCTCGACGGCCAGGACTCCCCCACGCTGCGGGCTGTCCTCGAGAACGGACCTCAACCAGTGCACGGCGTGTGCCAGCGTTTAGCCCTCACCCTCGCCGGACGGCATCTCGAACTGGGCCCAGTTGTCTTCTTCCACCCCCGAGCCGTCACCGAGGACGGCGCACGGCTGGCGGCCGCCCTCGACGCCGGAGAGGCTGCCGGCATGGAGCTGAGCATGCGGCCCGCCGACGGCGAGCACTTCCGGCTGCTGCTGCAATCTCTGGCGCCCACCGCCGAACCGTCCGCCGTTCCACTGAACCTTGCTGGCTTTCCCGAACCACGCTGACGGGGCTGCGGCCGCACGGGCGGACTCCCCCACGGCGCCCCGCCCGGCAGGTCCGCGCGTGCGCACCAGGCATGCCTCCTGGGTTCAGGACGCGGGTGCGGCAGGGTGGGCGGCCAGGTACTGGTCGACGGCGGTGGTGATGTCGCTTCGGGCCTGACCGGACAGCAAGGAGTCGTCCAGCTGCTGCAGGACCTGCTCGCCGCAGTTCATGGTGGTGCTCAACCATCGCAGGAAGACGGAGAAGGCGACGTTGCGCACAGCCGTGATGTCTGCGTCGGACAAGGGGCGTTGGGGTTCGCCGTGCGCATAGCGGGAGCGCTGGGTGTAGGCGCGGCCGACGGTGGCTGAGACGTTCAGACGGGTCTGGTCGCTGGTGTGCAGAGCGGCCGCGCGTTGCCGGGTGGTGCGGCGTTTGTCGCTGCGCCCATCGGAGGCGAGCAGGGATTCCATAGCGACGACGTAGTCCAGCAGGACGTCCTCAGCGTCGGCTTCGTCGACGAAGTCGCCGCCGAAGGTGCGTTGCGAGGCACGCAGCAGCCGGCGGCTGGCGCTGTCCAGGGCAATGGCGGTCGGGCTGGGCTTGCCGGTGCTGCTGGTGCGTGAACGCACAGTGATGATCATGGTGTGGACGCTGGTGCAGAAGTGAGTGAATGCCGGTAGCTGGGCGGGGATAACGTAAGGGCCGTGGCGGCGGTGGAGTTCGCCGACCTCGTGCCCGAGGTAGTCGAAGGCCGGTTCGATCATGGGTGCGCCCCAGGTGCCGCGCACGTGTCGGCCAGCTTCCACGTGGTAGTAGGCCTCGGGGTGGAGGCTGGCGGACAGGTCCCACATCTGCAAGGTGAGCAGGACGTCGGCGTGCGGGCGCTCTGGTCGGCGATCGAAGTCGGGGAAGTACAGTGCGCCGCGGCCGTAGTTGCGACCTTGGGGAGCGGGCGTACGCAGGAACGCCGAGCCGGCCAGCAGTGCCGGGTCGATGGCGGGAGCCGGTAGGTGGCGGGCTGTGCGCGGCAGAGCTACGAGAGCCTGCGCGGTGGTGCGGCCGGGCACGGTCAGCCGGTAGGTGCCTAGTGTGATGTCAGTGCCAGCGGGAAGGTCGGCGTTGAGCAGGATCCAGGTCTCGATGACCGGCTGATCACAGGTGGCGAAGTCTGCCAGGTCAGCGGCCAGGTCAGCAGCCGGCACTGGGACCCCGGCTGCTGCTGCCCGGGCGAGGTGGTCCAGCCCGGTCACTGCGGCGATCGCGGTGGTGTCCAGCGTGCCGTCGCGGTACAGGTCTGGGCGCCGATCGGCAGGCGCGAGTTCGGCCAGGGCCGCAGTCAGCGCTTCCCAGGAAGGTCCGCCTGGACGGCCGCCCGCCGCGTCGGGTCCGGGGGCCTGCAGCCACTGCTTGGTCAGGCTCTGAAGGTCCGTCGCTGGTGTGGTCACCGGGATGACGGTAGCGGCCTTCCCTCCGGCAGCTGAGCAGCTTTTCCCAAGCTCTGCCCGAGCCTGGGGGCGGGTGGCTGTGGCCTGCGTGGCTTTCGGGGCGCGGAAAACGGAACTCGCACCGGGCGCAATCAACGCTGGCAGGATGGGCCGGACGGGGCGCACCGAGCCCCGTCGGGGGGAGAGAACTAGGGCATGCTGAGAGCCGGAACGACCTGCACCGACGCAATCAATTTCCTGGAAAACGATCTCGTGGCCGGGAGCCTCAACGACGTCTCCATCCGGATCCCTCACACAATGAGGACCGGCGCGGAAGCCGCGGAAACGATGCGGGCCGTGCGCAAGCGGTACGACGAGTGGACCTGGAAGGCCGCCGAGGAGCTCAACCGGCGGTTCAGCGACCGGGAGATCGCGGGACAACTCCGCGCGGGCCGCTACAGGGCGATCCTCACCGCACCGTTGGACGAGGCCCGGCTGATGATGTACGTGGAGCTCGCCGAGCTCCAGGACTACTTCAGGTCCGTGGCAAACCGGGTGCGTGCCATGCAGGAGCGGTACGGGCGCGCCGGTGCCGTGCGGTACGTGGTGCTGGACACGAACACGACACTGCACTTCACACGGTTCGACAAGGTCCCCTGGCAAAAGGTGTTCGGGAAGGGCACCGCGGTCATGGTCCCGCACGTCGTGGTCGACGAGATCGACACCAAGAGCTACCAGACCGGGGACAGGAAGATCTCTAGGCGGGCGCGTGGCGTGTTCCGGCTGCTGGAGTCGGTGCTGGAAGCGGGGCCCGAGAAAGCGGCCGCGGACGACGGGACCCCCGTATTCATCGCGGCCGATGAGCCCGGGCATGCCCGTCTTTCCGTGCCGGACGACGAGTTGGTGGCCTCGGCGCTGCGTCTGCACCAGGCCGTCGCTCCCGCGGAGGTGGTCGTCATCAGCCGGGACATCGGTGTTCGGACCCGTGCCGGCACCTGGGGGCTTCCGGCACAGCCCTTGCCCGACACGTACCTGATCGAGGGCGGCGAGCTTCGCCGGCAGGAACTGGAGCAGGCAGCGGCCAAGCTCGTGCCGGACGGGGACGTATCGCAGCGGTCCGCGCCCAAGGAATCCGCCGCATCCTCCTCGGGCCCGGCGGAACGTCAGGCGGGGAGCGGCTCGTGAACGAAGAAGACGGACAGGACGGGCAGGGCCGCCAGGACCGCGCGGACGCGGTGGACCGCGAGATGGCCGCACGCCTGCTGCCGAGTCCGGTTGTACGGGCGCTGGGCCGCTGGTGGGAGAAGAATGCGGCTGCTTACGCGGACGGGACACCCGGCGCGCACATCATCCGGTACACGCCCGGCCGGTGGGCGCAGATCACTCCGTGGCCCAAGTCGCTGGCGCCCACCTCCGCAGGCGGTGACGCTACGGTCAGCCGGGCGGAGGTGGCCTCGGCCGTCGCCGACGCGCTGCGGCGGGAGGCGTTCCGGGAGGCGCTGGTCGCAACCTATGTATGGGGCAAGGGAAAACGCGGCACTCCCGGCGGCAGCGGACCGTCAACCCTCCACAAGACCCTGACCTTCGACGGCCTCGACGCGGCGCTGGCCGCCGCGGTCACCGCATTGCGCGAGCACGGTGCACCACAGGCGTACGCCGCGCTCCAGGGGCAGGTTCCCGGGCTCGGGCCGGCCTTCTTCACCAAGTTCCTCTACTTCACCGCAATCGCCGTGCCGCCCGACCGCGGGCCGCGGCCGCTCATCCTCGACCGCGTACTGGCCAGACGGCTGCGGCAGATCGCCGCAGCCGTCGGCCGCGAGAGCGGCCACGACGTGGACGGCTCGGTCGCCGCCTGGGTGTGGTCGGACAGCAACTGGACGCCCCACCGGTACGGGGTTTACCTCTTCTTTATGCACGCCGCCACCGGACAGCTGGCCACAGGCGACAGTTGGCCGTCCGGCGCGGCCCCCGACCTCCTCGAATGCGCGCTGTTCACCACCGCCTGGGAGGCATCAGGTTAGCGGCGCCCGCCGGCACTGGCAGGTCGGTCCGGGCTCCGCCCGGGGCGGGCGCCAGTATCGATACACGGCAGAGCGGAACTGCCGTCGACCACGCCGCAGTCCGTGTTGCCAAGCCCCACCAGCGGCTGCGCCGTCTGCCAGCATTCACCGCGTCGAAGCCGAAAAAAGTCCCAACGGGGCAACGGCTGTTGGTGTCATCCTGGTCGGCTGGCCTGTACACGGAGCAGGCCCAGGAAGGACATTGGCATGAGCGCCTCCACCAAGCACCCCCTCTGGTCCCCCGCCACCGTCACCGCGGTTGCCGATGTCCTCGCCGCCACGAACGACGGCCTGATCGGCCGGGAGATCGATCACCTGCTCGCCCTGACAGGCGTTGCGGAAGCCGAGGGATCAAACAAGCGGGAGCGGCTGGCCCGCGCCCTGCTGGCGCGGCAGGCGCGTGACCAGGCGTCGAACTGCGTGATCAGGTTCATCACCGAGGCGATGGCCCCCGTGCGCTATGCACGGCAGCCCGAGGTGTTCTCCCGGCGCCGCAACGACCTCAACGAGGTCCTGGTCCATGTCGGCCTGCGGGTCAACGAGGAGGGAAAGGTGGCGCGCGGGCCAGCCGCAAGCACCCTGGACCAGGCGGCCCGGCACGCCAACTCCCTGCGGGCGGAGCTGCGCCGCCGGGATACGCACCCTCAGGTGCTGGCCTACTGCACCCGGGAGATCCTCGCCAAGAACGCCTTCCACGCCAGTCTGGAGGCCGCCAAGTCCGTCTTCGACCGGCTGCGGCAGCTCACCGGCGAGCAGCTCGACGGCTCGCAGCTCGTCGACGCCGTCCTCATGCCCGGGGCCACCGGTACACCGCGGGTGGCCGTCAATACCGGTTCGACGCCGACGGAGAGCGGTGAGCAGAAGGGGTTCGCGATGCTGACCAAGGGGCTGAGCAGCATGTACCGCAACCCCACAGCACACGATCCGCGGCTCAGCCGGCCCGTCAGCGACGAGGAACTGCTGGAGCTGCTGACCACCTTGTCGATGGTCCACCGCCGTCTCGACCACGCCCGCGTACAGCCCTGATGGCTCGTCCTTCGGAGCGTCTGACCAGTCCGTCCGATCCTGCGGCAAGACCGAAATCCCGTGCCGATCACACCCTTCCGAGTCGATCACTGGTCCTGCAGCTCAGAGGACACGTCGGCTTCTGAAGCCCCGGGGAAACCCCGGCTTACAGACACACCGGATCCTGAAACGATCACTAGATCCCCAGGTCAGCGAGTCGCCCATCTCGTGATCGCTGAAGGATTTGTCAGCGTTCCGCGGTGGGTGGTGGTGTCAGGTCGCGCCGAGGCCGTTCAGGAGGGTGGCGGCGACGAGGTCGGCGGCCTGTGGGGGTTCCAGGTCGGGGAATCGGTGGGCGGCGGTGTCGACGAGTTCGTCCAGGATCGTCCGTGCCCAGGTTGCGTCGACGCCTGCTCGTAGGTAGCCCTCGTCCAGTGCGCGGCGGATGAAGGCGTCGAGGCGGGCGCTCTGCTCCTCCCGGCGGGTCCAGGCGGCGGGGTCTTTCTGCATCATCAGGCGCATGTCGACCGGCCATTCGCGGCTGACGGGGATGATCCCCTCCAGGTAGCGGTGGAGGGCGACCGGCAGGGGGGACTCGAGCAGGCGGGCTTCGTCCAGGACGCGTTCGGCGGAGTCGAGCTTGGCCTGGAAAACGGCGCTGAGCAGGGCTTCACGGTTTGCGAAGCGGCGGTGGACGGTCGTGCGGTCCACTCCGGCGGCGGCGGCGATGGCCGCCATGGGGGTGCCTGGGTCCTCTGCCAGGAGTCGAGCTCCGGCGTGGAGGACGGCAGTCAGGTTACGCGCGGCGTCAGCTCTCATGATGCCGACATTCTACACCTGTGCTTTACTTAACTGAGTAACATCATCACGTGAGATGCAACATTAAAATTTACTGCATCATCGATGTTGCAGTCAGGCCGATTTTGTCTACAGTGAAGTTGCTGTCCCGTTCGGGGCGGCGAAGCAGGTGACGAAACGAGGCACGCGTCATGGCACGAACCTGGCTGGTCACGGGGGGCTCGCAGGGCCTCGGCAGGGCCCTGGTGCTCGCGGCCCTGGGGGCCGGCGACAACGTCGTGGTGACTTCCCGCAAGCCGGAGGTGCTGGCTTCCCTGAGGGCCGAGCACCCGGACCAGCTGGAGGCGATGGCGCTGGACGTCACCTCCGCGGTCCAGTCCCGGGACGTGGTGGCCGCGGCGGTGGAACGGTTCGGATCGGTTGACGTCGTCGTCAACAACGCCGGCTACGCCACCAGCGGCTCGATCGAGGACTTTCCCGAGGACGAGTTCCGCGCGCAGGTCGATACCAACTTGTACGGCGTGGTCAACATGACCCGGGCGGTCCTTCCCGTCGTGCGCCGCCAGCGGTCCGGTCACATCGTGCAGATCTCCTCAATCGGCGGACGTGTGGGCGGTACGCCGGGTCTGAGCGCCTACCAGACCGCGAAGTTCGCCGTCGAGGGGTTCTCCGAGGCATTGGCGAACGAGGTGGCACCGTTCGGTGTCAAGGTCACCATCGTCGAGCCGGGCGGCATCCGCACCGGCTGGGCCGCGGGTGCCGCGGAGCCTTCCGGTCCCGTGACCCCCGACTACCAGGAGACCGTGGGCCTGTGGCTGGCCCGGTTCGCGGACTACGCCGGCAAGGAGCCCGGTGACCCGGACCGCATGGCCCGCGCGATCATCGGCGCCGTGGACGCCGAGGAGCCCCCTCGCCGGCTGCTGCTCGGCAGCGACGCCCTGGAGATCGCGATCAGCTCGGAGGAAGGCCGTCTGGCCGAGGCCCGCAAGTGGGCCGAGGTCAGCCGTTCCGCGGACTACCCCGCCACCTGACGGCACTGTGCGGGCGCGGCAGCGGGCCGGTCGAAGCACCGGATCTCCGGGCCGCCCGCGCCGGCCGACCGCCCCGTCGGCCCTGCTCCTCATACGGCGTCGTCATCGTCGTCGTAGGCGCCGAATCGCCAACGACTCCCAGTACGGCCTGTCCGGCGGTACCTGGACCTCTGATCCCGACCGCGCCCCGGACACCGCCCGCGCCGGCTGCGCGCCGGTACCGTCACGCCGAACGGATCGCCGATCAGCTTCGGCGGCTACAAGGCCAGCGGCCTCGGGCCGTGAGTACGGTACGGCCGGTCCGACCGGCTACGTCGAGCACACGTCGATTACCCGCTCCCGGTAGCCCCCCCTCAGCGGGACGGACTGCCGGAGAACGAAGGGCCCGTCCCGCACGGCTCCCCGATCCGCCCATGGCCCAGGGGCCCGCTCGAAGACCATGGGGAGCCCCGCCCCCGCAGTCCGGACGGGACATTCGATCCACGCCCCGCAGCCCGGACGCTTCACCCACCGAGCAGACCAATTGCGCACGGTGCGAGCGTGGAAAGCAGCCTCGTGCGACGAACAGCCGTCGCGGCGAGCAGCAACCCCCAGCGAGTGAGGAACCCACCCTCCCCCGCAGCCGAACCCTGAACGGCGCGTGGCGGCCAGGACCGCCGGCCCACCACCCCGCACGACCGACCGACAAGGAGCAGAGATGAGTACCGACGACGCCTACGAGCAGGCGCTGGACACCGCGAGCGAACTCCTGGGACAGCGCCTGGAACTCCCGATGAGTCCCGGCGAACCGGCCTCCGGAGCCGACTTCCGCAAGGTCGCGACTGTGCACACGTTCGGGGACTCATGGACCCGTACCGCACTGTCGACGCACGACCGGTCCCTGGTCTCCGTCGCCATCGCCGCGACGCTGGGCGCGTTCGAACCGCTGCGCGGGCAGTTGCGCATCGCGCTCAACAACGGCGTCACTCAGGACGAGATCGTCGACCTCTTCATCCACCTCGCCGTCTACGCAGGAGCGGCCCGCGCCTTCGAGACGTACCAGGTCGCGTTGTCCGTCTTCGCCGAGGGGACCTCCCCCTGAGCTTGCCTTTTAACCAGTTCGGCGCGGTTTCGTGCCGACTTTGTGGTGGGCGGGACGGCTGAACGCCTCGCCGGTGGCGAGGACTCTGCCCACGTCGTGCCGGGTGGCTGGGCGGCGATTTCTCGAGCCCGGTGGCCTGCCGGGGCCGGGACGGGAGGGTTTCGGTGCACCGGCCGGAGAGCCGGTCTTCACGTGTGCCGACGACGGCACGACCGGCACCGTTGTCCACTTCCGCCCCGACGAGCCCGTGCGCACAGCAGCCGGACCAATCGCGGACGAGCTATCCCGGGCTCGGGGGTTAAACAACAAGCTCAAGGGCGACGGAGTTCACCAACCATGCTCGGCATTGCCCTGCTGCAAAGCCTGGCCCTCACTCGGGAGGATGGAGGACCGCTGGCGAACTGTTGGCCGACGCTGAAAATGCCGACGGGTCCGGCATTGAAGGTGCCGATCACTGGGAACAGGATCGCCCCACTGGGGTGGTCCCAGCGGGGCGTTTGTCGGCGAGGTGTCGCGGCCGTCGGCAAGGTGCCGTGGCGCAATCAGTCGAACTTCATGCCGAAGTACGGGTCGGGTTCGCCTGTGTAGGGGTCGACGCCGGACTCCCACCGTCGTCGTTCCTCGCGCCAGTGGACGAAGTGTGGAGAGGGCTCTCCCCAGAGGGAGGCGTAGCTGAGTGGGCACTCCTCGAAGCCCTTGGTGAACAGGCGCCGAAGGAACTCCGCCATTCCGCAGTCGTAGATTTTCCGGTGGGGCCAGCCGTGCCGTTCCCAGACGACAACGGGCCACTTGTTGGGGTCGTGGTCAAGGGTGAGCCAGCCGAGGATGTCGGCTCCGCAGCTGACGCCCCAAGCGACAACAGAATCAGGTCCGGCATCGACCTCGTCCGGTCCTCCTTCGGACTCCCACATGTGCCGCATGTTGGCTGTCTCGGCCGCCATGCCCCCGAGGTAAGGGCTGTCGGCCGGCTGCGTGCTCGCTTCGGGGGTCACGACGCTCAGCGCGTCGTCGATGCCGCCGGCTCCGTATGTGCTCATGAAGGCGATGTAGTCGGAGGGGAAGCCGACTCCCCAAGCCCGCCGGGTCGCATCCCAGTCCACCTGCTCATCGGCCCCGTCATGTGGTGGCATTACCACCGTGAGTGCGGCGAGAACTGTTCCTTGAGACGGCATGTCCCCTCCAGTGGTGTGCATCGTCTGATGCAAGGTATCCGGCGCCGCCGACATCGAGTTTCGAGGGTGTGGAATGTCAGTCGAGGACTTCGGTAACGGTGGACTGGGCGGCTTTCTCGTCGACGAGGGACTTGCCGGCGGCGAAGGTGACGACGAGGGATTGCAGGCAGAGGTTGTTGACCGCGCGGGGGGGAAGCCGCGGAATGTGGTGTCGATGAGGGTGGCGGCGTCGTCGGTGAAGAGCTGGTCGCTGCGGCCGGCGAGTCCGAGGTGGTGCTTGATGTAGCTGCCGGTCTCGGCGGGGAGAAGCACAGTGGCCCTGCCCCGCCAGCGAGGATTGACCGAGCAGGCCGCCGACGCTGCCATCGACAGCGCCTGCCGGCTGCTGCGGCTGCAGTCGATCCGCAACGAGTTCTCCGACATCGCCGACCGGGCGATGAAGGACCAGATGACCTATCGGGGCTTCCTCGCTGAGCTACTGATGACCGAGTGCGACGACCGGTCCCGTCGCCGTTGGGAGCGGCGGGTCAAGGCGGCCGGCTTCCCGCGGGAGAAGTCGCTGAGGGCGTTCGGCTCCGACGCGGACGCCAACATCGACGCCGCCACGATCCACACGCTGGCCAGCTGCGAATGGATCAAGAAGAGCCGGGCCCTCTGCCTCATCGGCGACTCCGGCACCGGCAAGTCCCCCATGCTCATCGCCCTGGGCACCGAGGCCGCCATGAAGGGCTACCGCCTCCGCTACACGCTCGCCACGAAACGAGAAGCAGCTGACCAAGACCATCGCCCGCTACGGCCGCGTCGACCTCCTCCGCATCGACGAGCTCGGCCACATGGAACTCGACCGCCGCGGCGCCGAACTTCTCTTTCAGGTCCGTACGGAACGCGAGGAGAAGAACAGCGTCGCCATCGCCTCCAACGAGTCCTTCGGGGGCTGGACCAAGACCTTCACCGACCCCCGCCTCTGCGCGGCCATCGTCGACCGCCTCGCCTTCAACGGCACCATCATCGAGACCGGCACCGACTCCTACCGCCTCGCCAGCACCCACGCACGAGTTGAAGCCGAGGTCGGCTGGCTCTCGCCCAGACCGTCGGCCCGCCACCTCCAAGGGCGGCGGGCCGGTCCCGTCTGCCGGTTACACGCGTATGGTCTGGCCTTGCGCGGTGCCTTCCACCGCCTTCACATACGCCCGGGCCACCTCGGAGACAGGCGTGCCGTCGATCCCCTCTTCACCCATGCTTTCCAGGGTTTCCCTGATCCAGCCAGGGCTGATGAGATTGATGCGAAGTCCTCGCGGCAGCTCGCTGGCCGCATTGCGGACGAAGCCTTCCAGACCAGTGTTGACGAGGGCTCCCACCGAGCCGCCGGCCAGTGGAGTGGCGAAGGTTCCTCCGGTCAGCGTGATGGAGCCGCCGTCGCGCAGACGGCGCACAGCTCGCTGGGCCAACGCGACCTGGCCCAGCAGCTTGCCCTGCATTCCGGCCATAATCTCGTCATCCGCCGCTGACTCCAAGTCCACCAGCGGGCCACTGGCGGCACAGCACACCACGGCATCGAGATCCGGCACCTCATCGAAGAGTGCGTCCAAAGACGACGGATCCTGAAGATCCACCTTCGTCGGTCCTCTGCGGGAACCCTTAACCACCTGATGAGAAGCCTCTAACGCACTGGCGACAGCGCTGCCGATCGTTCCTGTCGCCCCGATCACAAGTACCTTCATGACAACGATCATGACAGGGATGACGACACACCGGCGACGTCATTTCTCCCGAACATTCGCGAGCCCATTGATCACTCAACGCTGTTCAAACCCGTCGACAAACCCTGTCGCTGAACATGGACGAAGCCACGGAGCCTGAGACGGTGTCACAGGACACAGCCCTGCAGCGTGGCTCCGGTAGACGCAGCGCTTGTCGAACGTACGGTGTCGGGCAGGTCTAGCCGCGGCGCAGCGTGGCCAGACCGTTCTACCTTGTCCGCAGGCTCTCCGGGCAGACAAGCCCGATCCTGGCCCAGAGGCCCCCCCGGGGGTTGCTCGCTCGGCATGCATGGTCGCTCGCTGGCCGGACGGGAGGCGGTGCAGCGTTCCGTTCTGATCCGGAGCGCACCCAACCGCAGCGCAGGGCAGGTGGAGAACAGCAAGCGGTCAGAAGGTCGGCGTCGGCCGATCAGGGGGTGCCGCTGCTCAGGTCGGCGAGGCGGCCCCAAGGAGCACGTGCAGGCCGTCCCCTGCCTGTGCTCGATCTCGAGGATCAGGTCGGGCAGCTGCCCTGCACTCCCGCTGGAAGTCGGGCAGGCTCGCGGCGGCCGCCAGTCCGGCGCTGGGCTCCGGCTCTGCCGCCGGGGCGGGCGCGGGCGCTGGCGGCTGGCGGGTAGCGGCCGGCACGGGAGTCGCCGGCGGGGTGGCCGGGGTCAGGGCCGGCTCAGGGAGAGCGGGCCGATTCTCGAGGTGGGCCCGGTAGGCGGCGGAGAGGTCCTCCAGGTCCTTGCGGCGCGCACGGTGCAGGTCGACGGGCTCCTGCAGGCTGGTGTCGAGCAGCTGCACCCCGCCGTGGAAGGCGTGGAAGCCGATCGACTCCCACAGGGCGGCGATCTTGGCCTTGGCGGTGGCGCGGTCGGCGTCACTCACCTCGTCCCGGTTGTCGGGCCATTCGGCCATGCGGGGCTCAGCCGCGACCGCGCAGCAGCCGCCGGACAGGCGGCGGACGGCCTCGGCGGCGAACACCGGGCCCAGGCCGAAGCCGCGCCAGGGACGGGCCAGGAACACCCGGTCCAGGATGAGCAGATCCCCCACCGGGCAGTCGATGGTCTCCTGGAAGGCATCGGAATACTCGCCGTCGTCGAGGACGGTGGCCGCGATGCTCTCCAGGTCTCCCGACTGGGCGTCCGCGACCATCCAGCGGTCCGCGCCGGTGTAGTCACGCAGCCGCCACAGACGCAGCCAGCCTGCCTCGCTGCCGTTGTCGATGAGCTGCCGGCACGCGTCGGTGCAGCCGCCGGGGCATTCCTCCTCCTCGTCGTGGTGGGCGCGGATGGAGACACGCCAGTGTTCGAGGGTGTCCTCGTCCTCGTCGGGCACGGCGGGGTGCCCGTGGCTGTAGACCAGCCGCAGCTGGGCTGGGTCCCGGGAAGTTCGCCGGCCGGTCGACGCACAAGACTCATGAGCGTGGAGGCTGGCCGCCGCCACTGACAATGGGTCCGCTCCGCCGGCGCCGTGGGATGGGGGTGGACACTCGGGCCCGGTGCGCGGCGGCTCGGTCGGGGTTGCCGAGGCGCCGCCGGTCGGCGAGAGCCGGGCGCTGCCCGGGTCAGCACGCGTGCCTGCAACTCAGTGAGTGGGATATCGGTGGTCAACCCCTGCCGGCACGGTGCCGGGGGTGGAGGACCTCACCTCCCGGCACTGACAGTGACCTTGGCGTGGGGTGCTGCTCGGGCTGCACCGTGCCGTCGGCCGCGAGGCCTGCTCGGGGCCGGTTTCCGCCTCGGCCGCTTCGCACTCGTCGACCCGATCCTTGGCCTGTGGGTCATCGGCCAGCTCCTCGGGGAGTGTTGTGCCGTGGGTGATGTGTGCCTTGATGAGCTGACGGGCGCTCAGGCCTCGGGCCGTACTCAGGTCAGCGCGGGTCAGCGCGGGTCAGGTAGGCGCCCTCCAGGTTCGCCTCGCTCAAGTCGGCATGCTCGAGCCGTGCGTGGCTCAAGACGGCCCTGCTCGGGTGTGCGCGTGTCAGAGGCGCACGGGGCAACGGTGCATGGCTGAGGTCGACGTGCGTGGGGTCCGCCCCCACCAGGACCGCTCTCGTCAGGACTGCGTTCGTGAACGTCGTGCCCACGACGTTCACTGCGGTGAAGTTGGCGTCCGGGGCGATCACGTCGGACAGGTCGCCCTCCCGGAATGTGGCACCCGTCAGTGCTGCCGATGCGAGATGGGCGCCGGCCAGCGCGACGCCTTCCGGACGGGCGCCCGTGAGTCCGGCTTGAAGGCGGGGTGTCGGTCAGGGCGGGATGTCCTTGGTTCGGGGCTTCGTCCCGTGTCGGCGGTCATGTGTCAGATTGGTTGTCGTCCTTGCCTCTTGTGGCTGCTGTGTCCGTGGCTGCCCCGTCTGCGGCGCGAGGCGATTCTGCTTATTGTGGTGAGGAGTTCTGACTGTCGCAGGGTGTCGCTGGTGTCCGGCGGGGTTCGGGTACTGATCGCGGTGGTGAAGGCCTCTGTGGTGGCCTTCACCTGGTCGTGTGGTGCCAGGCGGATTTCCTCGGTCCCGGCGGCGCGGTGGAGGGCGATTACCGGGATGTCCTCTGCGGGTGGGGTGAATGCTCGGTCGATGGTCAAGCTGCCCTTGCTGCCGCGCAGTTCGTAGGCCGAGCGGTAGGCGTGCTCCATGCCGAAGGTGATCTGGGCCGTGACGCCGTCGGGAGTGCACAGCAGCGCGGCGCCAGAGGTGTCGACCTGCCGGCCCGCCCCCTGGGCGAGGCAGGCGCCGATGATGTCGAGTTCGGGGCCCAGTAGGTGCAGTGCGGCCCGCAGGGGGTAGATCCCGACGTCCATGAGGGCCCCGCCACCGAGCTCCGGCTGGTGGCGGATGTCGCTGTCCGCGAGCGGCGGGATGGTGAAGGCCGCGTGGAACGAGCGCAGTTCGCCCAGTGCTCCGTCCGCGACCATCCGCCGTACGACTTCGTGCCGGCGGTGATGGACGAACATGACGTTCTCCATGAGCACCAGGTCGCGAGAGGCGGCGAGTTCGAGGAGTTCGCTGGTGCGGGCGTGCCGGGTGGACAGGGGCTTCTCCGCGAGGACGTGTCTGCCTGTGCGCAGGGCTGCCTCGACCCATCGGGGGCGCAGGGCCGCGGGCAGGGGCACGTAGACGGCGTGGATGTCGTCTTGTTCCAGGAGCTCTTCGTACCCGTGGATGGCTCGGCAGCCGAAGCGGTCCGCGACCTTCCGTGCCTTGTCCGGGTCGCGGCTGGCCACCGCCGCGACCTCGATGCCAGGGGTGGCGGCGAAGGCGGGGAGCATCCGGCGCAGCGCGATGTCCGCGCAACCGATGACTCCCACTCTCAGGGGTGCGGTCATCGGGTTCGGGTTTTCGTCGCGTTGAGGCAGGCCAGCATGGTGCGGGCCTGGACGTTGAGGTAGTGGCTGTGCCGGACCAGGGAGGTGAGCTGTGCGGGGGTGGCCCAGGCGTAGCCGGGTGGGGGGTCCAGGGGGGCGTCCGTGTCGTCGGCTTCGATGATGAGGCAGCGGCTCTCGGCGTTGAGGAAGCGGCCTCCTTCTTCGGCGTGTACGGCGTCGTAGCGGATGCGGTCGCCGGTGGCGCGGCGGACCGAGTCCGCGAATCGGGGGTGTTCCTCGTCCCGCAGGTGGGCGTAGTTGTGCGGGGTGTACTGCACGGTCGGTGCCAGCTCGATGGTGTCGACGAGGCCGGGTTCGACCTTGGCCTGCACCAGTACATGCGGGGTGCCTTCGATCTCGCGGGTCAGGAAGGCGTGGATGCCTGGGCCGACCGGTTCGAACAGGGGCTGGGTCCAGCCGGTGACCTCGCGGTTCTCTGCCTGGGCCGAGACGGCCACGACGTTGAAGTAGCGGCCTGCTTCGTGTTCGATCGCGGTGGTGTGGCGCTTCCAGCCGGGGAGGTGGCCCAGCGGGGCTCGTTCGGTTCGTACGCAGTGGCGGGTGCGTTCGCCGGTGATCCATGAGAGCAGTTCGGTGTCGGAGAGCAGGGCGCCGGCCGAGGTGTCTGCGGCGGGCAGGCACGACAGCACGGTGCGCGAGTCCATGTTGATCACGTTGTCCCGGTGCAGCAGCTCATTGATCTGGCCGAGGGTCAGCCAGCAGAAGTCGTCCTGCAGCGGTACCTCGTCCGTCGTCTCCACCACCATGTTGCGGTTGGTCTTCTGGGAGAACCATGAGCCGTGCTCGGACTGTCGTACGTCCACGACGACCCGGCCGCGGTCCGGCCCGATGAAGTGTTCGATGTACTTGACGTCGCCGCCCTTGTGGGCCTTGGTGTAGTTGCTGCGGGTCGCCTGGACGGTGGGCGAGAGTTGGAGCAGGTTGGGGTTGCCGGGTTCCATCTTCGCCTGCATGAGGAAGTGCAGTACCCCGTCGAACTCCTTGGCGAGGATGCCGAGGATACCCACCTCGTACTGCCGGATGACGGGCTGGTACCAGTCGCTGGGGGGGCCGTCGCCGTGGGGCTGGCCGTCTTCCGTGAAGTGCAGCCCTTCGACGGTGAAGAAGCGGCCGCTTCGGTGCACCAGGTTTCCGGTGTGTTCCTGGAACGACCAGCCGTCCATTTCCGTGAACGGTATGCGGTCCACGCGGAAGGTGTTGGCTGTGCGCCGTTCGGTCAGCCAGCTGTCGAAGTGCTCGGTGGACAGGTGCACTCCGTCAGTGGTCGCGGCCGATGCGGCGATTCGTGCCGGCGGGCTGTGGACCTCACGCCTCTGGAGGACTTGGGACGGCATCGACGTAACTCCCGTGGCTTCTGGTGGTGTGGGTGCGGCGGGCTCTCAGCCGCGCTCGGCTACGAACTCCTTGATGGTGGCGACCACGTAATCCAGCATTTCGTCCGTGAGCCCTGGGTAGACGCCGATCCAGAAGGTGTGCTCGGTGATGATGTCGCTGTTGGTGAGGTCGCCGACGATGCGGTGGGGGCGGCCGATGTAGGCCGGCTGCCGGGTGAGGTTGCCGGAGAACAGCCGCCGGGTGCCGATCTTGCGTTCTTCCAGGTGTGCGACCAGTTCGGCGCGTGTGTAGCGGGCCTCGGGGTCGACGGTGATGACGAAGCCGAACCAGCTCGGCTCGGATCGCGGGGTCGGCTCGGGGAGCAGCAGGCCGGGCAGGCCGTCCAGGCCTTCGCGCAGGCGGCGCCAGTTGCGGCGTCGCGCCTCGATGAAGCTGTCGAGTTTGGCGAGCTGGGTGAGGCCCAGCGCGGCCTGGATGTCGGTTCCCTTCAGGTTGTAGCCGACGTGGGAGAAGATGTACTTGTGGTCGTACCCGGCGGGCAGGTTGCCCATGTGGTATTCGAACCGTTTGAAGCAGGTGTTGCTCTTGCCCGGTTCGCACCAGCAGTCCCGTCCCCAGTCGCGCAGTGATTCCACGACGCGGGCCAGGCGGAGGTTGTCGGTGAGGACGCAGCCGCCTTCGCCCATGGCGAGGTGGTGCGCGGGGTAGAAGCTGACGGTGCTCAGGTCGCCGAAGGTGCCGGTGATCCGGCCGTCGTAGAGGGTGCCGACGGCGTCGCAGTTGTCCTCGACGAAGAAGAGGCCGTGATCCTTG
Source organism: Streptomyces sp. CB09001 (assembly GCF_003369795.1). Classification (NCBI taxonomy): domain Bacteria; kingdom Bacillati; phylum Actinomycetota; class Actinomycetes; order Kitasatosporales; family Streptomycetaceae; genus Streptomyces; species Streptomyces sp. CB09001. Next base: position 7,741,949 of record NZ_CP026730.1, on the reverse strand, counting down.
GCGAGCTGGGCCACTTCGGCCACTTCGAAGGGGTTGCCGAGCGCGTGGGCGATGATGATCGCCCGGGTTTTGGGGCCGATGGCCTGTGCCACCCGGTCGGCTGTGGTGTTGTACGTCGGCAGGTCCACGTCCACGAAGACGGGTATGAGCCCGTTCTGCAGAATCGGGTTCACGGTGGTGGGAAATCCTGCCGCGACGGTGATCACCTCGTCCCCCGGTTTCAGGCGACTGTCACCGAGTGTTTCCGAGGTCAGTGCCGAGATGGCGAGGAGGTTCGCCGACGAACCCGAGTTCGTCAGATGGGCCTTGCGCCGCTTGAGGAGCTTGGCGAAGTTGGACTCGAACTTCTTGGAGCTGGGTCCGGCGGCGATGCGCAGGGTGAGTGCGGCCTCGACGAGGGCGACTCGGTCCTCTTCGTCCAGGACCGCGCCGGAGGGCCAGATCTCCGTCACTCCGGGTTTGAACTCTGCGTGTGATGCGGTCGCCCGGTGGTAGCTGCGGACTGCGTCCAGCACGGTGTCTTTGTTGTCGGTCATCGTCATTCCTCTCCGTTGGCCGGCACCGTGATGCCGCGGCGGACGTGGCAGCATGGCGGGTGGCCCCAGGACCGGCTCCGTGGTTCTCAGCCGGCCGTGCCTTCGGTTCCGTGCTTGGCGGACTTCCACCAGTCCGGGTTGTCGCGGTACCACTGCGCCGTGGCGGCCAGACCCTCGTCGAAGCCGGTCTGCGGCGCATAGCCGAGTTCTTCACGGATCTTGGAATCGTCGATGGCGTATCGCAGGTCGTGTGCCTCGCGGTCGGCGACGTGGCGGATCATCTCCGGTCCCAGGCCGGTCAGTTCGAGCAGGTGCTCGGTGATGGCCCGGTTGGTGCGGTCGTCGCCGCCGCCGATGTTGTAGATCTCGCCGGGCCGGCCGTTGTCGAGTACGAGGTGGATGCCGCGGCAGTGGTCGTCCACGTGCAGCCATTCGCGGATGTTGCGTCCGTCGCCGTACAGGGGCACCTGCTTTCCCTCGAGAAGGTTGGTGACGAACAGCGGGATGAGCTTCTCGGGGTGCTGGTACGGCCCGTAGTTGTTGGAACAGCGCGTGATGGAGAGGTTGACCCGGTGTGTGGTCCAGTAGGTGCGGGCCACCAGGTCGGAGCAGGCTTTGGAGGCCGCGTAGGGGCTGTTGGGCAGCAGCGGGCAGTCTTCGTTCCAGGAGCCCTCGTCCACCGATCCGTACACCTCGTCGGTGGAGACGTGCACCACGCGCTGGACACCGCTGTCCAGTACGGCGTGGAGCAGTGTCTGGGTGCCCAGGACGTTGGTGCGGTAGAACTCTCCGGCATCGGCCAGCGAGCGGTCGACGTGGGATTCCGCGGCGAAGTGCACCACGGCGTCGTGTCCGGGCAGCAGTTCGTGCAGCAGCTCCGCGTCGCAGATGTCGCCCTGGACGAACTCCAGCCGCGGGTGGGCGGCCGGCAGGTTGTTGCGGTTGCCCGCGTAGGTCAGCTTGTCCAGGACGGTGACCTGGGCGTTCTCCCAGCCCGCGTAGTTGTTCGCGAGGAGGTTACGGACGAAGTTCGAGCCGATGAATCCGGCTCCACCGGTGATGAGGATCTTCATGCGGCGACTTCCACCTGGGTGTGGTCTCCGACGACCAGGCGGTAGCGGTCCGTGCTCTGCGTGGTGATACCGACCGAAGCGGAGCGGCCGACCAGGGAGCTGTGCAGGCCCTGTACGCCGGTGACCGAGGCCCCGTCCAGGACGATGGAGTGCACGAGCCGGCTGCTGATGACCGCGCAGTCGCGGCCCACGGACGTGTGCGGGCCGATCCGGCTGTCCTCCACCACGGTGCCCGCGCCGATGATCGCCGGCCCTTCGATGCGGGAGCGCACGATGCGTGCCCCCTTCTCCACGACGACCGGCCCCACGAGCACACTGGTGTCGTCGACCGCGCCCTGCACGCAGGGGCGGAGGCCGTCGAGGATGCGCGCGTTGCACGCCAGGACGTCCCCGACCTTCCCGGTGTCCTTCCAGTAGCCCTGGTACTCGCTCGCCCGTACGTCCGCGCCGCCGGCCACCAGCCACTGGATCGCGTCGGTGATCTCCAGTTCCCCGCGGGCGCTGGGCGTGATGGCCGCGATCGCCTCGTGGATGGCGGCGGTGAAGAAGTACACGCCGATCAGGGCCAGGTCACTGCGTGGCCGCTGTGGCTTCTCCACCAGGCGCAGTACCTCGCCGTCGGGTCCCAGCTCGGCCACGCCGAAGGCGCGCGGGTCCTCGACCTTGCACACCACGATGTGAGCTGCCGGGCGGCCGGCGGCGAACTCCTCGGCGATGTCCGAGATTCCGTCGGGCAGCATGTTGTCGCCCAGGTACATCACGAAGTCGTCGTCGCCGAGGAAGTCCTGGGCGATGGCGACTGTGTGGGCGAGACCGAGCGGATTCTCCTGACGGATATAGGTCAGCTGGGCTCCGAACCGCGATCCGTCCCCGAGTGCCTGCTGGATCTCGTTGTCGCGGCCGTTGATGATGATGCCGATCTCTTTCACGCCCAGGTCCAGGATGTTCCGCACGACGTATTCCAGGACCGGCGTGTTCGCAATGGGGATGAGCTGCTTGGGCATCGAATAGCTGAAAGGCCGTAGACGGGTGCCCGATCCGCCGGCCAGCACCAGAGCTTTCATGGTGGTCCTCTCACTTCGTGTGTGCCGGCTTTTCAGCCGCGATGCTCCGTGGTCAGTCTCTCCAGTATCGGAACCACGTCCTTGGGCGCGGGGGCGGCGAGCATGTCCTCGTACAGGTCACGGGCCCCGTTCCGGAACGAGGGTTCCGTGATCAGCCTGACGAGGTCTTTCCGCATGGTGTCGACGTCGATCTTCGCGGGGTCGATGACCAGTCCCGCGCCCCGGCCGCCGATGTACTGCGCTATGACTTTCTCGTCCCACATCGGGATGGGCACGATCAGCTGCGGTACCTGGAATGCCACGCAGGCACCGGAGGTGCCTCCGCCGCCGTGGTGGATGATGGCCGAGCTGGTGGGCAGCAGGTGATTGAGCGGCACGTATCCGATGGCGCGGACATTGTCCGGGAGGTCACCTGCGGTGGCCAGTTGGTCGCTGTTCAGGGTGGCGACCATTTCCAGGTCCAGGTCGGACACGGAGTCGAAGAAGTCCCGTAGCGGGAAGCCGCCTTGCGCACCGTCGAGGAGCCGGCGGGTCTGGCCGAGTGTGAAGACCACCCGGGGCCGCTCGGGCCGCTTGTGCAGCCACTGGGGAAGGGTGCTGCCGCCGTTGTACGGGATCCAGCGGACCGGTACGTACCTCAGATCCAGCGGGTACTGCATCCGCGCCGCGGTCAGGTCCATGGTCCACTGGCCGAGCAGCGTCTCTTCGGTGAAGTCGAGACCGTAGCGCTCCAGCACCGGCTTCAGCCACGGCGTCCACGGGTCCTCCGTCAGGCCGGAGGACGGATCGGCCAGCTCCTGCAGCGTTTTGGCACGGACCAGACCGACGTTGTCCATGCCGAACAGGAGGCGCGCGTGGGCGGCGCCGCTGACACGCGCGGCCACCGCCCCGGTCGGAGCCAGCGGGTCCCACAGCACCAGGTCCGGGCGCCAGTCCCGGGCGAAGTCCACCAGCGCGTCCAGGACCGGCCGGCGACCGCCGCTCACCTGCTCCGGCGGGTAGTGCGCGTGGAGCAGGTCGATCAGCATGTCCCGGCAGGTGCGCCAGGTGTCCTCGTCATCCGGGTCGATCGTCGCGGTACGTCGATCGGGGCGGTTCGCCACGGCGAGGAGGGGGGCCAGCGAGTCGGCGAGTTCCTCCTTGCCGCCCAGGGGCACCGCGGTAAGTCCGGCCGAGGCGATGTTCGTAAACAACTTCGGGTCGAGCCCGGCCTCAGAGGTGGCCATCACCACTTCGTGGCCGGCGCTCTGCAGTGCCCATGCCAGTGGGACGACTGGATATACATGTGACGATGCCGGGAAGACGTTGAAGAGAATACGCATCGCTGACCTTCCTTGAGGTGTCCGTCCGTACGACGCTGGCGGCTGCCGTTCGCCAGCAGCGTGGGGGCCGGTTCTAAAGGTCCGCTTGCGCTGTGCGGCCGCCCGGCGTCCCGGCGTCGGCCCGTGCCCGTGCGCGTCTCCGGGCCGGGTGGTCCTCGGATGCTTTGGCCAGTCACAAGTCCTCCCTCCTAACGTGCGGTGTCCGTCGGCTTCGCCGCGTGTGCGGCGTCCGCGACGTCTAGGAAAGGGGGCGGCCGGTGGCCGTTCTGGCACTGGAAAGCACAGGGACAGGCGAAGAGACACCCAGGAAGACGGTGCGCCGCCTGGACCGGGTGATCATCCGTTTCGCGGGTGACTCCGGTGACGGTATGCAGCTCACGGGGGATCGCTTCACGTCGGAGACGGCATCGTTCGGAAATGATCTGTCCACGCTGCCGAACTTTCCCGCCGAGATCCGGGCGCCGGCAGGAACGCTTCCGGGTGTGTCCTCGTTTCAGCTGCACTTCGCCGACCACGACATCCTCACGCCCGGTGATGCGCCGGATGTGCTGGTGGCGATGAATCCGGCCGCGTTGAGGGCGAACATCGCGGATGTGCCGCGCGGCGCCGAAGTCATCGTCAATACCGACGAGTTCACCAGCCGGGCGATGGCCAAGGTCGGCTACGAGGTCTCCCCTCTGGAGGACGGCTCGCTGGACGCCTACCGCGTGCACCCGGTGCCGCTGACGACACTGACGGTCGAGGCGCTCAAGGAGTTCGACCTCTCCCGCAAGCAGGCCGAGCGCTCCAAGAACATGTTCGCGCTCGGCCTGCTGTCGTGGATGTACCACCGGCCGACCGAGGGCACGGAGCGGTTCCTCAGGCGGAAGTTCGCCGAGAAGCCCGAGATCGTGAAGGCCAACCTGGCCGCCTTCCACGCGGGTTGGAACTTCGGGGAGACCACCGAGGACTTCGCGGTCTCCTACGAGGTCGCGCCGGCGGCCGGCGCGTTCCCCGCAGGCACGTACCGCAACATCTCCGGGAACCTGGCCCTGTCCTACGGGCTGGTCGCCGCGTCCCGACAGGCGGACCTGCCGCTCTACCTCGGTTCGTACCCGATCACTCCGGCCTCCGACATCCTGCACGAGTTGTCGAAGCACAAGAACTTCGGCGTACGGACCTTCCAGGCGGAGGACGAGATCGCCGGGATCGGTGCGGCGCTGGGCGCCGCGTTCGGCGGCAGTCTCGCGGTCACGACCACCTCCGGACCGGGCGTGGCCCTCAAGAGCGAGACGATCGGGCTTGCCGTCTCCCTCGAACTGCCGCTGCTGGTCGTCGACATCCAGCGCGGCGGGCCCTCGACCGGCCTGCCGACCAAGACGGAGCAGGCCGACCTGCTGCAGGCGATGTACGGGCGCAACGGCGAGGCACCGGTGCCGATCGTCGCGCCGTGCACCCCGGCGGACTGCTTCGAGGCGGCCATGGAAGCGGCCCGTATCGCGTTGACCTACCGCACCCCGGTGTTCCTGCTGAGTGACGGCTACCTCGCCAACGGCTCCGAGCCCTGGCGCGTCCCCGAGGCCGACGGCCTCCCCGATCTGCGGGTGCGGTTCGCCGCCGGCCCCAACCACGAACTGGCCGACGGCCGCCGTGTCTTCAGGCCCTACAAACGCGACCCGCAGACCCTGGCCCGCCCGTGGGCAGTCCCCGGCACCCCGGGGCTGGAGCACCGGATCGGCGGCATCGAGAAGCAGGACGGCACGGGCAACATCTCCTACGACCCGGCCAACCACGACTTCATGGTCCGCACCCGCCAGGCCAAGATCGACGGTATCGCCGTGCCCGACCTTGAGGTCGACGATCCGGACGGCGACGCGCAGCTGCTGGTCCTGGGCTGGGGTTCCACGTACGGGCCGATCACCGCCGCCGTGCGCCGGCTGCGGGGCGCCGGACAGCGAATCGCGCAGGCCCATCTGCGCCACCTCAACCCGTTCCCCAAGAATCTGGGTGACGTGCTCGAGCGGTACGAACGTGTGGTGATCCCCGAGATGAACCTCGGCCAGCTCGCCGCCCTCGTCCGGGCCGAGTACCTGGTCGACGCCCGCTCGTACAACCAGGTCAACGGAATGCCGTTCAAGGCTGAGCAACTCGCCACGGCTCTCAAGGAGGCCATCGATGGCTGACACGACGCCCGCGGGCACGGGCAGCCTGTTGCAGCTGGTCCCCAAGGCCGAAGCCGCGCAATCGATGAAGGACTTCAAGACGGACCAGGAGGTCCGCTGGTGCCCCGGCTGCGGTGACTACGCCGTCCTCGCCGCCGTGCAGGGCTTCATGCCCGAACTCGGCCTGGCCAGGGAGAACATCTGCTTCATCTCCGGCATCGGCTGCTCCTCCCGCTTCCCCTACTACATGAACACCTACGGGATGCACTCCATCCACGGCCGTGCCCCCGCCATCGCCACCGGCCTGGCTTCCAGCAGGCGCGACCTGAGCGTGTGGGTGGTCACCGGTGACGGTGACGCGCTGTCCATCGGCGGGAATCATCTGATGCACGCGCTGCGCCGCAACGTCAACGTGAAGATCCTCCTCTTCAACAACCGGATCTACGGGCTGACCAAGGGCCAGTACTCGCCCACCTCCGAGACCGGCAAGATCACCAAGTCCACGCCGATGGGTTCGCTGGACGCCCCGTTCAACCCGGTGTCGCTGGCCCTGGGCGCCGAAGCGAGCTTCGTCGCCCGCACCGTCGACTCCGACCGCAAGCACCTCACCGGCGTGCTGCGCGCCGCCGCCGACCACCCCGGCACCGCCCTGGTGGAGATCTACCAGAACTGCAACATCTTCAACGACGGCGCCTTCGAGGTCCTCAAGAACAAGCAGCAGGCCCAGGAGGCCGTGATCCGCCTGGAACACGGGCGGCCGATCCGCTTCGGGGCCCCCTCGGCGGACGGGCTCGGGCACAAGGGCGTCGTCCGCGACCCGGTCACCGGCGACCTGGAGATCGTCGAGGTCACGCCCGAGAACGAGTCGCGCATCGTGGTCCACGACACCCACTCCGCGTCTCCGACGACGGCCTTCGCGCTCTCCCGCCTCGCCGACCCGCAGACGCTGTACCACTCGCCCATCGGCGTCTTCCGAGACGTCGAGCGTCCCGTCTACGACACGCTCATGGCCGGCCAGCTCGACACCGCCGTCGAGGAGAACGGCAAGGGCGACCTCACCGCACTCCTCACGGGCAACGACACCTGGACCGTGGAGGCTTCCTCATGACGTATGTGATCACCCAGCCCTGCGTGGACCTCAAGGACAAGGCCTGCATCGACGAATGCCCCGTCGACTGCATCTACGAGGGTCCCCGCAAGATGTACATCAACCCCGATGAATGCGTGGACTGCGGCGCCTGCGAACCGGTCTGCCCTGTCGAGGCCATCTTCTACGAGGACGCCCTGCCGGAGGAGTGGGCGGGTTACGGCTCCGCCGACCGGGAGGTGTTCGCGACGGCCGAGGTGTCGGGTGGCGCGTCGGCGGCCGGGCAGCTGCCCGCGGACCACCCGGTGATCCAGGCCGAGCCGGTGAAGGAAACCAGCTGAGCTCCACCGCAGCACACTGGCCGGGGCCCTCCCGTGGGGCCAGTGTGCTGTGGTGGAGCTCAGCTGGTTCGGTTCCACGCCCCGAAGGGGGTGGAACCGTAGTGGTGCGAGCCGGTCAGCCCCGCCCGCCGGTGATCAGGATGCTCAGGGGGCGTCCACCGTGCGCCGGTTCTCGACGGCCTTGTGCACGGCCGCCGCGACGGTGCGCACGTCGCCGTCGCTCAGTGCGGGGTGCAGGGGCAGGCACAGGGTGCGGTCCGCGGCCCAGTCCGAGTGGGGCAGTTGAAGGGTCTGGGCGCTCTGGGAGCCGAAGGCGGGGACCTTGTGCAGCGGTGCGTACCGGAAGGTCGTGTAGATGCCGTCCTTGAGGAGGTCGCCGGCCAGGCCGTCGCGGATCTCCGGGGCTGTCTGCACCCAGTAGAAGTAGTGGGTGGACTCGTGGCCGTGCGGCAGGGCGGGGGGCAGCAGCAACCCGGGCACGCCGGCCAGTTCCTGGTCGTAGAGCGCGCAGATCTCCTGGCGGCGGCGTATGAACTCGGGTAGCCGGCGCAGCTGTACGGCGCCGATCGCGGCTGTGAGGTCGTTGCCGATGACACGGCGGCCGGGCTCGGGGATGTCCAGCTCCCACCAGCGGGACGAGACTTTCGCGTAGCCGAAACCGCTGGACTGGGCCAGCCCGTGGTACGCGAGCCGCCTGGCCCGTTCGGCTTGTTCCCGGTCCTTGACGTAGATCATTCCGCCGTCTCCGGTGACCAGGACCTTCATGGCGTCGAAGCTCCACATGGCGATGTCTCCGAAGGTCCCCGCCGCCCGGCCGTCCACCCGGGAGGCCACCGAGCAGGCCGCGTCCTCGACGAGGGTGACGCCCCGCTCCCGGCAGCGGTCCGCGATGCGGACGATGTCACCGGGTGAGCCCCCGTAGTGCAGGACGATGACCGCCTTGGTGCGGGGTGTGAGCGCCTGCTCGATGTCCTCGACCGTGGGGTTGAGGGTGCGGGGGTCGACGTCGCAGAAGACCGGCCGGGCACCGCAGCTGAGTACGGCGTTCGCGGCGGCGACGAAGCTGAGGGAGGGCAGCACCACCTCGTCTCCCTCCTCCAGGTCCAGCGACTCCAGGGCGAGGAACAGCCCTGAGGTACCCGAGTTGAGGAAGACGACGTGTTCGGCGGGCACGTCGATGTGCTCCGCGAACGCGGCCTCGAAGGCCCGGGTCCGAGGACCGTGTCCCAGCCACTTGTCCTCGAAGGTCTCGGCGACCGCAGCGAGTTCCTCCGCTCCGACCTGGGGCTGAAAGAGATTGATCATGACTACCTTTCGTGTCGCCGCCTGGCGGGTGGGAGCCGGCCGACGTCAGAACGATGGCGGGGCTCCATCGTGTGGCGCGGCGCTAAAAGTCCGGCAAAGCGCTCAAGGCGACGGCCGCCCCCGTGATCGTCTCCGCCCTCGCTCGCCGCACAAGCGGAACTTCAGCGTGCGGGTCCACCCTCGTGCGGGGCGCGCACCGGCGCCGGCCCCGCCCCGAGCGCGTGGAGAGGACCGGCGATGCAGTCGACGTACGACGAGGATGCGCGCGCGTCCCGGCTCGCGGGCCCACCGGACCCGCGCCGCTGGGCGGTCCTTGCGGTCCTCTCCCTCGCCCTGTTCGTGATCATCCTCAACAACGGGCTGCTGAACGTCGCGCTGCCCAGCCTGATGCGGGATCTGGACATCGGTATCGGCACGACGCAGTGGATCGTCGACGGTTACGCGCTGGTCTTCGCGGCCTGTCTGCTGACCGCGGGCACCCTGTCCGACCGGTACGGCCGCAAGCGGGCCACTCTGCTCGGCGTCGCGCTGTTCGGCGTCGGCTCGCTGCTCGCCCTCACCGCTGACGGAGCGGGCCAGCTCATCGCCGCACGGGCGGCGATGGGGCTGGCCGCGTCCCTGGTGATGCCGGGGACCCTGTCGATCCTGGTGGATGTGTTCCCCGAGCACGAGCGGCCGCGCGCCCTCGCCGTCTGGGGCAGCACGTCCGCGCTGGGGGTGGCCGTGGGACCGGTGCTCGGCGGCGCCCTCGCGGGCCACTTCTGGTGGGGGTCGGTGTTCCTGGTGAACCTGCTGCCGGTCGCCGTCGTCCTGATCGCGGGGCTCGTGCTGCTGCCGGAGTCGGCGGCGTCCGTGCCCCGGCCGTTGGACCCGGTGGGCGCGGTGCTCGGCTCCGCGGTCATGGTGGGCCTGGTGTTCGGCGCCATCCACGCCTCGGGCGAGGGGTGGACGTCGGCGAGCGTCCTGGGCGCGTTCGGCGGCGCGCTGGTGTGCGGCGCCGGCTTCGTGGCGTGGGAACGGCGGCATCCCAGCCCGATGGTCGACTTCGCGCTGCTGCGCCATCCCGTCTTCCTCGGCGCGAGCGCCGGCATCATGCTGCTCTTCTGCGGTCTGGCCGGCACCCTGTTCGTCCTCACCCAGTACCTTCAACTCGTCCTGGGATACAGTCCGTTGACGGCAGGACTCGCGCTCGCCCCGGTCGCGGTGGCGGTGGGGGCGGGATCGGCCGTCGCGCCGTGGCTGGCCCGCCTCACCGGCGCGCGCGGCAGCGTCAGCACCGGTCTGGCGACGGCCGCGGCCGGCATCCTGACGCTCGCGGCGGCCGACGGCTACGCGGGCGTGGTGACCGGGCTCGTGCTGCTGGGCGTGGGCGTCGGTCTGGCCCTCGGACCCGCGACGGAAACCGAGCTGTCCCTGGTCGCACCCGAACGGTCGGGCAACGCGGCGGCACTCAACGACACCATGATGGAGCTCGGCAACGCCGTCGGTGTCGCCGTCATCGGCACCGTACTCGCCCATGGCGCGGCCGGCGCCGCGGCGCCCGGCGTCCGCGTCGAGGCCGCCGCGCCGACGGGCTTCGTCAGCGCGGCGGTCGTCGTCGCGGCCGGCGCGGTGGTCGCCGCGCTGCTGCTGCCCGGTCCGGATCGCCCCGCGGCGCACAAAGAGGCGGGCGAGTCGGTCGTCCGCATCCCGCACGCGGGGAAGGATGTGCCCGTCCGGCCGACCTGACCCCGGATCATGATGACCGGTACACCGTTCCTTCACTCCCCACAAGGTGGCTCCATGCCTGTCGCCCCACGTTCGTTACTCGGCCGCGTCTTCTACTGCGGCCCGTCGCTGGACGAGCTCCATCAGCACTACGCCAAGGGCGGCCGCATAGACGACTGGGCGCCCGTGACCGCCATCAGCCGGGTGCGGATCGAGGCGCCCCCGGCCACCGTGTGGCGGCTGCTGCACGACCTGCCGGGCTGGCCCTCCTGGGTGCCGCAGGTCGCCTCCGTGCGCCAGGGGCCGGGCGGCACCGTGCCCGACGAGCAGTTCCGCTGGAAGCTGGGCGGGATGCCCATCAGGTCGACGCTGGCCGTGGTCGAACCGCAGCAGGAGCTGTGCTGGACCGGCGTGCTGGCCGGCACCCGCGCGGTGCACCGCTTCCGGCTCACGTCCCTCGACGGCGGACGCGCCACCGAAGTGCTGTCGGAGGAGTCCATCGGCGGCCCGCTCATCGCCCTCTACTTCCCCAGCGCCAAGCTGCGCACGGTTTTGCAGAACTGGCTGGCAGCCCTCAAGTCCACGGCTGAGACTGCTGATACTGCTGATACGGAGGTTTCCCGGTGAGTCACGCGACTCTGGCGCTCGCCAACAACGACGTCATGCTCGGCATCCGCTTCCTGCTCGAAATGGTCTCGCTGGTCTGCTTCGGCATCTGGGCCTGGCGCACCGTTCCCTCGCCGTGGCGCTGGCTCGCGGTGGTCGTGGTGCCGGTGGCCGTCGGCTGGATGTGGGGCACCTTCGCCGTACCGGACGACCCGTCGCGCTCGGGCGAGAGCGACGTCCACACGCCTGGCCCGCTGCGGCTGCTGCTCGAACTCGCCGTGTTCTTCGGTGCGGTGGCAGCCCTGTATCTCGCGGGTCTGCGCCGGGCCGCCCGCTGGCTGCTGCTGATCATGGTCCTCTACCAGGTCCTCGCCTACGACCGCATCGGCTGGCTGCTCGGCCACTGAGCTCCCGGCGGCGAGCGCGCGAGCCAATCGCGCGCTCGCCGTCCGGCTCAGCCTTCGCGGCGCGGCCGCCTCCGCCCGCCCGCCTTCATCCGGCGGGGGGCGGGACGGCGGGCCGTCGGTGCGGCCCTCCTGCCCGCGCGTATCGGGGGGCGCGGTTGCCTGCCGCCGCCTGCCCCCGATCGCCCCTGCTGCCCGCGGCAGTTCGTCATGGCCGCCGGCGGGCCGGCTGCGCCGCCCGTCAGCCGTCATCGCGTCACGCGGCCTCGACCACGCATCCGATTTGGCTGTCTTTTAGCGGTCAACCGCATGCTCGTGGCGTGCCTGCCGGGACCCGCTCCATCGTGCGTCGAGGTGTCCGGCCGGTCGGGCAGGTGCCCCGTGCGCGTCCGCACACCGGGACCCGGACGTCCGCCGCCCCTCCGGTCCGCCCTCCTCGCCGCCCACGGTGCCGCGGTCCCGGCGGGCGTCCAGACAACCGGACGAGCCCGAGGCGGAACGGAATGACGCGTTACCTGTCCCACACCTCCCCGACGGACGACACCGAGACCGAGGTGCGGCTGTTCTGCTTCCCGTACGCGGGCGGTGGGGCGTCGGCCTACCGGCGCTGGCAGCGTGGCCTCGACGCGCACGGGGCAGGCGCCCGGGTGCTGCCCGTCCAGCTGCCCGGCCGCGAGGGCCGGATGACCGAACCGCGCTTCACGGACCTGCATGCGCTCGTCGCCGATCTCGACGAGCAGCTGGACGCGGAGCTGGAGCACCCGCACGTGTTCTACGGGCACAGCATGGGGGCCCTCGTGGCCTACGCGCTGACCGCCCGGCGCCAGCGCCGCGGCGCGCCGCTGCCCATGGCGCTGGCCCTGAGTTCGTACCGGGCGCCGCACCTTCCGGCGCCGAAGATCGCCGACCCGGGAGCGAGCGACGAGGAACTCGTGGCCTCGCTGGCCGCGTTGGGCGGCATCCCCCGGGTGATCCTGGATCACCCCGACTTCCTGGCGGCGCTGCTGCCCGTGGCCCGCGACGACCTCCAGCTGTGCACGACGTCCTTCGCACCGGACACCGAAGCCGTGCGGGTGCCGCTGCACCTGTTCGTCGGGGCCAGGGACCGGCTCGTGTCGGTGCCCGAGGTGGTGGCCTGGCGGCGCCAGGCGGGACGCGGCTACGAGGTGCGGGTGGTGCCGGGAGGGCACTTCTTCATCCGCGCTCACGAGGACGTGTTCCTGCGCGAGCTCGCGTCCGTGGTCCGCCGCTACGACCGGGCCCCGGTGCTGGCCGGCGCCCTGTCCGCCTGATCCAAGGGGTTGTGATGGCACATCAGGAGACGTACACGGAACGGGTGCTGGCCCGGGTGCAGGAGCGGGGCGGGGCCGAGGCCTTCGCGTTCGTCCGCGGCACGGGGGTCGAGCGGCTCGGCTACGCCGAGCTGGACGAGCGGGCCAGGGACATCGCGTCCTGGCTCCTGGAGCGCGGCCTGTCCGGCCGGCAGGTGCTGCTGCTCTACCCGTCGGACCTGTCCTTCGTGACGGCGTTCGTCGGCTGTCTCTACGCGGGCGCGGTCGCGGTCCCGGCGCCGCTGCCCACGGACCACACCCGCCACTTCGAGCGCCTCGCCCGGATCGCCGGCGACGCCCGGGTCGGCGCGGTGCTCACCACCGCGGCGGCCGCGCCGGACATCGAGGCCGGGCTGAGCGGCATCCGGTCCGTGCCCTGCGTGGCCACGGACGCCGGCCCGGTGGGCGACGCTTCGCAGTGGCGCGCGCCCAGCCTGCGCCCGGACGACCTGGCCTTCCTTCAGTACACGTCGGGGTCGACCAGTACCCCCAAGGGCGTCATGGTCTCGCACCGCAACCTGATGGCCAACGAGGCGGCGATGCAGCGCTCGCTGGGCGCCACCGGCGACTCCGTGTTCGGCAGCTGGCTGCCGCTCTACCACGACATGGGGCTCATCGGGCATGTGCTGCAGCCGCTGTGGCTGGGGGCGCGGGCCGCGCTCATGGAACCGGCCGCGTTCCTGCGCCGGCCGGTGGGCTGGCTGGAGATGATCGGGGAGCACGGGGTTACCGTCGGCGGTGGCCCGAACTTCGCGTACGACATGTGTGTACGGCGGGTCAAGGACGACGATCTCGCCCGTCTGGACCTGTCCGGCTGGGAGTCGGCCTGCAACGGTGCCGAGCCGGTGCGCGCCGACACCCTGGCCGCGTTCGCCCGCCGGTTCGCGCCCGCGGGCTTCCGGCCCGAGGCGTTCTTCCCGTGCTACGGCATGGCGGAGACCACGCTGTTGGTGGCGGGTGCGCCCCGCGGGGCCGCGCCCGTGACCCGCCGCGTCGATGCGGCCGCCCTGGAGCGCGGCGAGGTCGTCCCGGCCGGGGCCGACACTTCGGCCCGCACCCTGGTGAGCAGCGGCACGGTGCGCGCCGAGGACTTCGAGGTGCGGGTCGTCGACCCGGCCACGTCACGGGCCGTGGCGCAGGGGCGGGTCGGGGAGCTCTGGGTGCGCGGGCAGAGCGTGGCCGGCGGGTACTGGGCGCGGGCCGAGGCCACGGCGGAGACGTTCGGGGCGCGGCTCGCCGGCGAGAGCGGGCCGGCGGGCGCGGGCTGGCTGCGCACCGGTGATCTCGGTGCCGTCGTGGACGGGCAGTTGTTCGTCACCGGCAGGCTGAAGGAGATGATGCTGGTCAACGGCCGCAACATCTACCCCCACGACGTGGAGGCGGCGGCGCGGGCCGTGGACCGGTCGCTGGGCACGTGCGCCGCGTTCACGGTGCCGGCCGGGCCAGCGGGCCGGGAGCGGCTGGTGCTCGTCCTGGAGGCGGCGGGTCTGGAGGGGGCGCCGGACGTCGACGGGGCGGGCCGGGAGCTGGTCGGCCGGGTCCAGACCGCGATCACCGGGGAGTTCGGGATCGCGGCGGGCAGCGTGCTGCTCGTGGCGCCCGGCACGGTGCGCAGGACCACCAGCGGAAAGATCCAGCGGACGCTGATGCGCCGGCAGTTCCTCACGGGGCGGACGGCCGCGGTGCACGCCGTGGTGGAGCCCGAGGCGGAGCGGCTGGTGGACCGGACGGGGGAACTGGTCCAGGGCTGAGGCCGCCGGTGCGCGCCGGCCCTCGGGGGCCGGGCGCTCACCGGCGTCCGCGCCACCCGTCCGGCGGCCGTCCGGCCGCGCAACCGCCGCTACAGCCGGGGCCGCCACCATGGCCGAACGGCACCCCACAGCCGGCGCACCACCAGGTTCTCCCGCGGTTTCGACCCATTTTTCTCCCCAGGTATCCAGGAGTGGATGTGCAGGACGACCGGGCGCAAGCCTTCATGACGACCTTGACGCAACACCTCGCCGCCGTGCGTCCCGAGACGGTGCGGCGGCAGATCACCGAGCGGTCCCGGCTCACCGGGGACCTCGGTCTGGACTCGGTGGAGCTGGCTGAGCTCTTCGAGCGCATCCGGGACACGTACGCGGGAGTGGAGATCTCGGACTGGCTGGCGATGGCGACCCGGGCGGAGGGCGACACCGTCGGCAGTCTGGTGCGCTATCTGGCGCTGACGGTGCCCGAGGAGCGGCCGCTGGTCGTGGGGGGCGTGCGATGACCGTCACCCAGGACGCGCCCGTGCGGACCGATTTCGTCGCGCTGGCCGAGGAGCTGGCGGCGGGGTTCGCCGGCCGGGCCGCGGAGCACGACGCGGCGGGCAGTTTTCCGCACGAGAACGTGGCCGAACTGGTCTCCTCCGGGTACACCGCGATGACGGTGCCACGCGAACACGGCGGTGGCGGCGCGGAGTTGGAGGAGTTGTGCCGGGCGCAGGAGACCCTCGCGGCCGGCTGTGCGAGTACCGCGTTCGCGGTGAACATGCACGTCCACGGCATCGCGATGATCGCGGGGATCGGAGGTCCGGCGGCCGAGCGGGCGTACCGGGCCATCGTCGAGGACGGCGCGGTGATCGCCGGTGGGTTCAGTGAGCCCGGAGTGGGCGGCAACTGGTGGCATCCCACCACCAAGGCCGAGCCCGTGGAGGGCGGTTATCTGCTGAACGGGCGCAAGGGCTTCTTCACCGGGTTCCCTGCGGCCGATCTGCTGTTCCTGTCCGCGGCCCGTACCGACGACCGGGGGCTGCCGGAGCCGGTCGGCTTCCTGGTGCCCAAGGCGGAGCGCGGAGTGAGCGTCACCGCCGAGTGGGACGCGGCGGGCATGCGTGCCACGGGCAGCCACTCGCTGCTCCTGGACGACCTGTTCGTGGCGGACGCGCACATGGTGGGGCGGCCGGGGGCGCTGCCGCTGATGTTCATGCAGGGGGTGCACTGGGCGTGGTGCAGCTTCGCGTCCGTGTTCCTGGGGATCGCCCGCGGCGCCCTGGAGACGGTGGTCCGTGAGCAGCGCGGCCGCACCCTGCACGTGCTGGACCGGACCGTGGCGCATCTGCCGGGTGTGCAGTTCCGGGTGGCCGAGATGCGCACCCGGCTCGCGGCCGCGGAGGCGCACCTGTACCAGGCGGTGCGCGCCGACCACGACACCGCGATCGCCGAGGATCCGCTCGGCCACTACATCGAGATGAGCGTGATGAAGAACAGCGTGTGCCGCCTCGCTCATGAGGTGGTCTCGCTGGCCATGCAGGTCCAGGGCGGTTCCGCGCTGATGTCCTCGCACCCGCTGCAGCGCGCCTACCGGGACGTGGTGGCCGGGCTGCTCGTCCCGCCGAACTCCGATGTGACCGCCGAGTGGGCGGGCAAGCACGCGCTCGGAGTGCCGGTCTTCGCCGAACCCCGCTGGGAGGGCTGAACGCCATGACCACCGTCACACCGGTCGAGGGCACCGAACGGGCCCTGCGCTGGGCCGCGTTGCTTGACCGGGCCCGCCTCCTCGCGCGCCGTTTCGAGGAGCGCTCCGAGAAGGCGTACGCGTCCGGCGAGTTCGTCGGCGAGAACATCCGTGAGCTGATCGACGCCGGAATCACCGCGATCAACGTCCCCGCGGATCTGGGGGGCTTCGAGGCGACGCTGGAGGAGAACACGCGGCTGCTGCGGATCATCGCGGGCGGCTGCGGGTCGACCGCCTTCACGCTGGCCATCCACGCCGTGCTGACCGGTTCGATGCGCAGCGATCTGAGCGTGGCCGTGCGTGAGCGGATGTTCGGCGCGGTGCGCGACGGGGCGTTCGTGGTGGGGCCGTTCACCGACGAGGGCTCGGGCGGCAACTGGGTGCGGCCCTCCACGACGGCCCGCCGGGTGCCCGACGGTTTCGTCCTGGACGGGCTCAAGCACTTCGCCACCGGCTATGACGCGGCGACGCACCTGGTGGTCACCGCCGGTCTCGACGACGCGCATCTGGAGCCGCCGTTCAACCTGGCGGCGTTCTTCGTGGAGAAGCCCGAGGAAGGCATCGAGGTGGTCGCCCCCTGGAGCGGCTTCGCGCTGCCCATGACGGGCTCGCACTCGCTGAAGCTGGCCGGTCTGCGGGTCGACGCCGACGACTCGGTCTTCCCCGACGGGCTCACCCCGCTGTTCGTGATGGCCCGCCAGCAGTGGGGGCACTACTGCTTCGCGGCCGTGTTCCTGGGGCTGGCCGAGCGGGCGTACGAGCTGGCCGTCGAGCGGACCCGGGGGCGTGCGACGACGGCCGTGTCCGATCTGGCCCGGCTGCCGGGCATCCAGTTCGCGGTGGCCCGGATGCGGTCGTCGATCGCCACGATGGACGCCCTGCTCACCGAGTACGCGACCCGGCACGTGGACCCGGGCGAGGACCTGCCGGCGTTCGTGGCCGACACCTGCGTCCCGAAGTACCACATCACCAATGAGGCCGAGCACGTCGTCGCCACCGCCTTCGAGGTGATCGGCGGCTCCGGTATCCGGGACGGCTCCCGGATCGGGCAGATCTGGCGGGACGTCAAGGCGGGGCCGCTGCTGCCGTTCACCAACGACATGGCCCGCGAGTTCATCGGCAAGGCGACGCTGGGCATCAGCCCGGTCGAGACGCCGAGGTGGGTGTGATGGCCAGTGCGCTGACGATCGACAACGAGTACTACGAAGAGGTCGGCGACGACTGGTGGAACACCGAGGGCCCGCTGCGCGCCCTGCACGAGATGAACCCGGCGCGCACCGGATACTTCGACCGGATCCTGCGGGAGCGTCACCCCGGCCGGGCCGCCGACACGATCCGCGTCGTCGACCTGGGCTGCGGCGGCGGGCTCGTCGCCGAGGAACTCGCCGGCCGCGGCTACCGCGTCACCGGCATCGACCTCTCCCCCGGCACCGTCGCCGCCGCCCGCCGGCACGCGGCGGCCTCCGGTGTCGAGGTGACCTACCAGGTCGGGTCGGCGTACGGCACCGGCCTTCCGGACGGTTGCGCCGAGGCGGTCGTCGCCTCCGACGTGCTGGAGCATTTCCAGGACCTGCCGGCCGCGCTCGCCGAGATCGAGCGGCTGCTCGTGCCCGGCGGTGTGCTGCTGTTCGACACGGTCAACCGGACGGTGCGCAGCTATCTGCTGCTCATCCTGGTCGCGGAGAAGCTCCTGGGCATCATCAAGCCCGGCACGCACAACTGGAAGATGTTCATCCGGCCCGCCGAGCTGCGGGTGCGGCTCGCGTCCGTCGGTCTGCGGCTCGCCGCCACGCACGGGCTCGGCCCGGCCCGGCCGCTGCCCCTGCTGCTGCCGGGTCTGCTGCGCCACCGCCGTCTCGGCGCTTTCACCCTCACCGGCGATGTCTCGGCCAGCTACATCGGCCACGCCGTCAAACGAAGCACCTCGTGAAGGACAGGACAACCATGGTCTCCATACGCTCCGCCAGCGTCGCCGGCACCGAGGTGAAGGCCGATCCGGACGCCGTACGCGCGCTCCTGCTCGACGTCGTGGGCTGCGGCCTGCTGATGCCGGGTGTGGAGAGCCTCACGGCCGAGGGCGACGACGTCTACCACTACGTGCTGGCCACCATCTCCAACGGTGCCGTCAGCCACACCCCCGACCACCGCACCCGCTTCGACGCCACCGACACCGGCCGCATCCGCTGGGAGCCGGTCGGCAGCCACAACTTCCGTTCCTGGGGCGAGTTCCGCACCACCCCCGGCACCGAGCCCGGCACCACCTTCCTGGAGATCGACACCCGGTCCGAGGCGGACGTCGACATCGCGCCCGTGGTGCTGCCGCTGGTCGAGCCGTTCGCGCGTCAGCAGAGCGACCAGGTCACCGACGGATTCCTCACCGCCATCAAGGAGCGGGTGGAGTCGGGCGCCGGGGCTGCGTCATGACGACGGTGTCCGAGGCCCCGGCGCCCGGCCGCGCGCGGACCCGCGGGGTGGCGAAGCTGCTGTCGCTGCGCACCGCGGCGCCCGACACGGTCGTCCCGCAGAAGGACGCGTTCGAGACGTACTACCGCGAGCGGTACCGGGACGTGGCGAAGGCCGAGGAGATCTTCCGCGGCTCGGGGGTGGTCACCCGGCACATGGCCTGGGACCCGCGCACCGCCTACGCGGACGGCTATCCGCCGATCAAGCCGCGGATGGCCGCCTGGGAGGAGAACGTCCTGGCGATGAGCCGCAGCACGGTCGGCGGCATCCTCGACGCCGCGGGCGGCGCGGGGGCGGACCGGCTCACCGACCGGATCGGCTCGTTCGTGATGGCCAGTTGCACCGGGTACGCGGGGCCCACCCCCGACATCCTGCTGGCCAAGGAGTTCGGGCTCCGCAACGACCTGCGGCGCACCTTCATCGGGCACATGGGCTGCAACGCGGCGTTCAACGTCCTCAAGACGGCATTCGACGCGCTGGCCGCCCGCCCCGACGAGCTGGTGCTCGCCGGCAGCGCCGAGGTCTGCTCGGTGCACCACCGGCCGGAGTTCACCGCCGAACAGGCCGTCGTGAACGCGCTGTTCGGCGACGCGGGGGCGATGACCCTGCTGGCGGCGGACGACGGCGGACCGGCGCCGGGACCGGTGTTCCTCGCCACCCACACCGAGACGCATCCCGAGACCACGCACGCGATGAGCTGGCACATCGAGGACCAGGCGTTCCGGATGACGCTCTCCCCGTACGTGCCGTTCTACATCGGCGAGAGCATCGGCCCGTTCGTCGAGCGGCTGATCGCCCCGCACGGCCTGGACGCCGGCGACGTACGGCACTGGGGCATCCACCCCGGCGGCCCGAAGATCATCGACTTCGTCGGCGAGAAGCTGGGCCTGACGGCCGGTCAGCTGGGGCCGTCCCGGGCCGTCCTCGCCGAGAACGGCAACTGCTCGTCCGCGACGATCCTGCTGATCCTCGACCGCATCCTGCGTGAGGAGCGGCCCGCGCCCGGGGAGTACGGCGTACTCATGGCCTTCGGCCCCGGACTGACCATGGAATCGGCGCTCGTCCGTTTCTGACCCCGCCCCGAACCCACGTATGCGAACCGAGGGACATCCCGCCATGACGATCACGACGACGAGCGCGCTCGAACCCCGCTGGACCACCACCGACCTGCACGCCGCCATCAAGGACCACTACGACGGACTCATCGAGCTGTACGAGAACCTGTGGGGGGAGCACATCCACCACGGGTACTGGGCCGACGGCGAGGCCGACCCCGGGCGGCACGCCGCCCAGGTGCGCCTGGTGGAGGAGCTCATCGCCTTCGGCCCGGTGCCGCCGATGGCCAGGGTCCTCGACGCCGGCTGCGGCATCGGCGCCTCCGCGGTGCATCTCGCCAACCGTCTGGGCTGCACCGTCGACGGCATCACCATCAGTGCCGAGCAGATCGGCCGCGCCGAGGCGAAGGCCGGTGCGGCCGGCGTCACCGACCAGACCGCCTTCCGGCTGCTCGACGCGATGCACACCGACTACCCCGACGACACCTTCGACGTCGTGTGGGCGCTGGAGAGCTGCGAGCTGATGCCGGACAAGAAGGCGTTCCTGGCCGAGTGCACCCGGGTGCTCAAGCCGGGCGGCACGCTGCTGATCGCCACATGGTGCGCCCGCGACGAGAGCCTCGACGCCGACGAGACGCGGCTGCTGCACCGCATCTACCGCGACTTCGTCGTCTCCCACGTCCTCCCGCTGGAGCGCTACGCGGAACTCGCCGGCGAGCTCGGCCTGGCCGACGTCCGGACGGCCGACTGGTCGGAGCAGGTGTGGGACACCTGGAAGCTGTCCACGGACATCGTCAAGCCGGTGGTCCGCGACCCCTCGGTCATCTGGAAGCTGGTCCGCGCCAAGGGCATGGACATCTTCCGGTTCCTCAACTCCGTGCCCCTGATGAAGCAGGCCTACGAGCGCGGGGTCATGCACTACGGCGTGCTGCGCGCGACCAAGCCGGCCGGGAGCTGACCATGACGACCACCGCATCCGCCGCGACGACCGTCGAGTCGCTGGTCGCCGATCTGCTGACCCAGCCGTGGCTGATCGACCTGTTCGGTGAACTCACCGAACGCCAGAAGGCGTCGACCGCGACGACCGAGCAGCTGCGCTCCCGGGACGCCGCCAGCCACGTCTTCTGGCCCTTCCACTCGCCGCAGTTCCCGCTGGTGGTGACCGAGGCGCACGGCAGCCGCATCCTCGACGCCGACGGCAACACCTACACCGACTGCCACCTCGGCTTCGGCGCGCAGGCACTGCACGGGCACAGCCCGCAGCCCGTGGTGGACTTCGTCCGCGACCATCTGACGACCACCACGGGCAACGGCTACTGCACCCCGGTCGAGTCGCAGCTCGTCGATCTGCTGGGCGAGTTCGTGCCGCACTGCGAGAAGTTCGCGTTCCTCAACTCGGGCACCGACGCCACCGCGGCCGCCATCCGGCTCGCGCGGGCGCACACCGGCCGCCGGATGGTGGCCAAGTTCGAGGGCTCGCTGCACGGCGTGCACGACCTCGGCATGCACAACACGGCCTTCTGGTACCACGGCCATCCGACGCAGCCGTTCCCCGGCAACGCGCCGGACGGCGGCATCGAGCGCCAGTCCGCGCTCACCGGAGTACCGGTCGCCGATCCGCGCGATCTGCTGGTGCTGCCCAACGACCCCGTGCGGGCCGTGGCGTTGATCGAGCGGCACAAGGACGAGCTGGCCTGTGTGCTGACCGAGGCGGCGTCCTCGTCGTTCCCGTTCGTGGAGCACACGGTGCCGCTCCTGAAGACGGTCTCCGAACGCTGCCGGGCGCTGCGCGTGCCGTTCGTCCTCGACGAGGTGCTCACCGGTTTCCGCTACGGGCCCGGCGGCGCCGCCGCGTACTTCGGCATCGAGGCCGACCTGTACTGCTACGGCAAGGTCCTCAGCGGCCTCGGCATCCCGCTGTCCGCGGTCGGCGGCCGGGCCGCGCTCCTGGACCACACCCAGACCTCCGGGCTGCCGCTGACCGACATCGGGCGCAAGACCTGTGTGCAGACCACCCACGCCGGCAACCACCTGGCGCTGTGCGCCTCGTACGCGAGTCTGCGGCTGCTGCACGAGCAGCGGGACACGTACTACCCCGAGACCCGTGCGAAGGTCGCCCGGGTGCAGGAGCGGCTCGCCGCGTTCCGCACCGAGACCGGCATTCCGCTGCGGCTCGTCGGGTTCGGCGACTTCATCGGCTCGTTCGGTTTCCTGGAGCACGACTCCTACGACGACTACCGGGCGTTCGCCGGGTCGGTGAACCCCGTCGCGTTCTTCCTGCTGACGCTGATGCTGCGGCGGCGCGGCTTCTACACGCTCAGCCTGCCGATGCTGTTCACCGGCGGCGCGCACAGCACCGAGGACCTGGACGCCCTGGTGTCGGCGGTCACCGACTCCGCGCGCGAACTCGACCGGCACGGCTTCCCGTTCATTCTGCCCGGGACCGGGCAGGCATGAGCGCCGGGGCCGACGAGCGGGCCGACGCGGTCGTCGTCGGGGCGGGTCTGACCGGCCTGGTGGCGGCGGTGCGGCTGGCGTCCGCCGTCGGCCGCGGGCGCCGGGTGCTGCTGCTCGAAGGCGGCGGCGAGCCGGGCGGCCGGGCCCGCACCACCGAGCACCACGGCTTCCGCCTCGGCCTCGGCCCGCGCGCCCTGTACCGCACGACCCGGGACGGGCTGCGGGCTCTGGGCGTGCGCGTCCCGGGCCGCTCGCCCGACCTCGGCGGGGCCCAGGCCCTTCGGGACGGAGCCCTGCACCCGGGGTACGCGGCGGCCGGGCCGCTGCTGCGCACCGGGCTGCTCGCGCCCCGGGAACGGATCGCGGTGGCCCGCCTGTTGGGCCTGACCCGCGGCCGCGCCGGTCTGGCCGGCACGGACGCCGCGCAGTGGCTGGGCGACCGGCTGCCCACCGAGCGGGCCCGGCAGGCCGCCTTCGCCGTGCTGCGCATGAGCAGTTACACGGGCCGCCCGGACATGATCGGCGCGGACGCGCTGTCGCTGCACTTCGCCGAGGTACGGCGCGGTGTGCAGTACGTGGACGGCGGCTGGCGCACGGTGACCGACGCGCTGCTGGCGCGCGCCCGGGAGCTGGGCGTCGAGCTGCGCACGGGGTGCCGGTGCGCCGTCGTGGAGGGCGGGGCGCGGCCGCGGGTGGTGACGGCGGACGGGCAGGCGGTGCGGGCCTGCTCGGTCGTGCTCGCGGGCCTGTCGCAGCGCGCGGCGGGACAGCTGCTGGGTGTGGCCGGGCCCGCCGCCGGCTCTCCTGTCGCCCGCCCCCTGCACACCGCCTGCCTGGACGTCGCGCTGAGCCGGCTGCCGAACCCGCGCGGCACCCTCGTCTTCGGCGTCGACGAGCCGCTGTACCTGTCGGTGTTCTCCCGGACGGCCCGATTGTCGCCGAAGGGTGGCGCCGTGCTCCATCTGGCGCGCTACGACGACGGCTCGCAGCTCGGTGCGACGGAGGTCCGCAAGCGGCTGTACGAGGTGCTCGACCAGTGCCAGCCCGGTTGGCAGGACGCGCTGGTGCACGAACGCTTCCTGCCGCGCATCACCACCATGACGGCGCTGCCCGAGGCCCGCACCGGGGGCCTGGCGGGCCGCCCCGGCGTACGGGTCCCTGGCCATCAGGGGGTCTTCGTGGCGGGCGACTGGGTCGGCTCGCGCGGTCTGCTGGCCGACGCGTGCGTGCTCAGCGGAACCCGGGCGGCCGAGGCAGCGGCCGCCCGTCTGTGAGGGTGGCCGTGCCCGCCCGCTGTCAGCCTCCCCCTTTCGACACCAACGGAGTTGCCATGCGTCCGATCCGTATCGCCGCCGTCGGGGGCTCGTTGCGCTCGGGCTCGGTCTCCGCGGCCGCGCTGCGGGCGTGCGCGGCGCGGGCCCGCCGGGCGGGGGCCGAGGTCACCCTGGTGTGCGGCGCCGAGCTGGTGCTTCCGCCGTACGACCCGGACACCGCGAACCGCTGCGCCGGCGAGCTGCGGCTGCTGGCCGCGCTGCGCGCCGCGGACGGGGTGCTGCTGGCCACACCGACGTATCACGGCGGCATGTCGGGGCTGCTGAAGAACGCCCTCGACCACACGGAGGGCCTGGCCGGTGACATTCCCGGCTACCTGGACGGGCGTTCGGTGGGCTGTCTGAGCGTGGCGTGGAACGAGGTGGCCGGCGCGTCCGCACTGGCCGCGCTGCGCACGTGCGCGCAGTCGCTGCGCGGCTGGGCCGTCCCGATGGGCGTGGTGGTGCCGGCCGACGCGGAGTTCGCGCCGTCCGGCGCCTGCGCCGATCCGCGCACCGGGCGCCGCCTGGACATCCTCACCGACCAGGTCCTGGAGTTCGCCGCGCTGCGCCGCGGCGGCGCCTCAGCCGAGGCTGTCCAGGTCCCGCAGCTGTCGGTCTAGGGCCCGTTCGGCCGGGCTCAGCGGGATGTCGGGGCGCAGTCGCTCCAGCGGGTGCGAGAGGGCCGGTCCCGGGTGTCCGTCGGGCACGTAGAGCCACATCTGCCCGTACGCGACCAGGCAGCGGTACGCCTCACCCAGGATCCGGGCGACGAGCGCCAGGGGCCGGATCATCGGGGCTCCTCTCGGCAGGCCGCACCCCTCGGCGCGGAGCGGAGCCCTGATGATCGGCCGCGACGCTAAACCCCGGCTAGGGCCTGTCCTCAGACTTCCGTCGTCCGTGCCGGCCGGGGTCCCTGCACCAGGGCGGCGAGGCGCCGGGTGTAGTCCTCGTGGGCGATGGGGATCGTGGAGAGGACCTCCTCCGGTATGTCGAAGGCGTCGACGAGCAGCATGGCGTCCGGTGTCAGGCCGGCGATCGTCGTGTAGATGATCTCGGGGAGTGCGCGCACGTCGTCCGCCGTGAGGTGTCCCTCGGCCAGCAGGTCCCCGGTGTGCTCGTTGACCTCCTTGAGCAGGAAGAGGAGCGCCAGCTCGCCCACCAGAGCGCGGACTTCGGGGCCGACGGCGTGATCCGCGGCGCGCAGGAACGCGTCCGCGGCATGCAGCCGGGCCGCCGCGTCGACCATCTTCAGGGCGGCGCCCGATGCCTGGTTCCAGCGCTGCGAACGGGCGCCGGACGGGCCCTTGCGCAGTGCGGAACGGGCCCGTTGCTGCCAGAGGGAAACGGTCCGCGCCAGCAGATCCCGCAGGAAGCGCGGGTCCTTCATCGCGTCCTCGCCCCACCCGGGCCGGGGGTGCGGGACTTCGAGACGCTCACCGAACAGCATCTCCGCACCGGCCTTGAGGGAGATGACGAGGTTGTCTCCCTCGGCGGTGATCGTGCCCTCGGTGCTCGTGATCAGATCGCTGAAGCCATTGACCGTGAACAGGCCCTGGGCGCCGCATCGTTCACGGCATTCGATGGTGATGTCGCGGGTCTGCCAGGTGATCCAGCTCTTGGCGATCGCGACCAGTCTGGCCGCCTCGTCGGTGCTCTCGGGTGTGCGGTCGGCCCAGCGCGTCACCGTGTCGCGGTGCAGGAACGTCATGGCGTACGCGGTGGAGATGCGCTGCATCAGGCTGCTCATGTGGCTGTGGTGGGCGGTGAGCGGCACGGTTTCGCCGGGGCGGGACCCGCTGATGTGCCGGGCGTGGGCGTAGCGCACGGCGATGGCGAGGGCGGCCCGGGCCGCGCCCACGGCGGCGCCGCTCATCGAGAGCTTGCCGCAGTTGACTCGCTGGATGGAGTGCATCACGCGCTTGTGCCGGTTGCCGAGACTGCTGGTCAGCGATCCGTCGGTGCTCAGCAGGCCGTGTGTGGATTCCAGTAGCGCCTCGCGCGGCAGCCGGCAGCCGTCGAAGGAGGTGAGGCAGTGGTCCACGGCGGTGCCCATGCGCTCGGGCAGCATCCAGGTGCGGACGCCGGGTCGCAGCCCGTTCTCGTCCCGCAGCGGTACCAGGAAGAGGAAGACGCCCTCGTCACGCTCTTCGACGATCAGCCGGGCCGCCACCACGGCGGTCTTCGGGCCGCCCACGGCGCTCGTGGTGGGCATGAACTTCTGCGCGCCCGTCGTGGGCGTGTGCAGGACGAACCCCCCGGACGTCCGGTCCCACACGGCCCGGGTCTGCATGGCGGAGACATCGCTGCCGTGTTCCAGTTCCGTGCACAGAAACGTTCCTGTCCGCCGCAGCGATGTGAAGTCGGTGAGCGGGCGCGCCGCGGAGGGGAAGTGGTCGATGAGGCTGCCCAGGAACAGGTTGTAGTGGATCGCGGAGAGCGTCGCGAGCGTCGGGTCCACGAACCCGGTCCACTCGTGCAGGCTGGTGAGCAGGTGCGGATCGTCCGCCAGCTGCTCCGGGGACTGCAGCGTGTCGTTGATCAGCCGCAGCCTTTCGTAGGCGAGAGCCGTCCGGTCGCGCGGCGTGAGGCCGGGCACGGGACGGAACTCGGGACGGCCGACCAGGCTCCGCCAGCGGGAGTGGATGCGCGCCCGTCTGTCCTGATCGAACAGCAGATGGGTGAGCTCGGCCGTCGGATCCCCAGGGTTCGGGCCCGGTCCGGCTGGTGTGACGTGCTCACCAGCCGGAGCCGACGTGGTATGTCCCCCGGGAACCTTCCCTGCATTCATCTGGATTTTCACAAGAGTCATCGACTACTCCGTGAAGCGTTGAGGCTGGATGAAGGAAGTTCAGGGGCCATAAAATACGGACCCACCGGTTTTTTGCAAGGGCCCGCAGGGGCTGACGGGAGCATCCGGGCACAGCTGTGCTGATGGCGGGCCTGGCAAGCTTTTTCGCGGACTTTGAGCCGTGGCGAGGGCGCACGGACGTATCGGCATCGTCTTGGCCGGGAACTCGTCGCCCAGATTGCACCCTTGTGAAACCGGGCGGATGGTTTTATTCTGACGATGTTTGCGCCCCCACCCAGGTCACAGTCCCAGCAGCCGCGCCAGGGACCGTGAAGGCGTGAGCGAACTACTCGTCCGGCCCGCGCGGAGCTCGAATGTGCCCGGACGCTGCGAGGCACGGAGGTAGGAACAGTGGCACGCCAGGAGCGAGCAACCAGGACGAGGCTGGCCATCTTGAGGTCGGCCGCCGAGGTCTTCCACGAGGTCGGCTACGAAGCCGCGGCCATCTCGGAGATCCTCAAGCGGTCGGGGACGACGAAGGGAGCGCTGTACTTCCACTTCCCTTCCAAGCGGGAGCTCGCCCAGGAGGTGCTGGCGGAACAACTGTCGGTGGTGCCCCCCGTCGTGCCGCAGAACCTGGTTCTCCAGGAGGGGGTGGACGCGACCTTGATACTCGCGCACATGCTCCGCTCCGGCGACGGCATCCTGCGCGGCAGCGTGCGGCTCACGGTGGAGGAGGGCACACCGCAGGACGGCCTGGACCGCCGGGTGCCCATGCACAACTGGGTGGATCACAACAGGGAAGTGCTCGTCCGCGCCGAGAAGGCGGGTGAGATCCTGCCGGACGTCGACATCGAGGCCGCCGCGCAGATGTTCGTCGCGGGGTTCGCCGGCGCACAGCTGATGTCGAAACTCCTCTCCGGATTCGACGACATGCTGGATCGCTCCTCGGTCATGACCAAGCACCTGATCACGTCCATCGCCGTGCCGTCGGTCCTGGTCCGGCTCGACTTCTCGCCGGAGCGCGGGCGGCTGGTGTACGAGCAGGCGGTGAAGCTGCGGTCCGGCGCCGAGGTGTCGGCGAGCGCGTAGCGCGTAACGGCCACCGGGAGGAACGGTGGCTCGTGACGGGCCTTCTGCGGGGGCGGGCCGTTCCTCTGTGCACGTAGGAAATGCCACGGAAGTGGACAACCGAGTGGGAGGGGAAACCGATGGCACAGGCTCGGACGGAACGGCCCAGATGCCCGTACGCGCTCGACGCGACGGGGCGGGACCTGACGCGCGAGGCCGCGATGCTGCGTGCCCAGGGGCCGGCAGTACGGGTCATGCTTCCCGGCGGGGTGGCCGCCTGGGCGGTGGTCCAGCAGCGGTACGTGGAGCGGGTCCTGGCCGACCAACGGGTCTCCCGGTCGGCCAGGCTGCACTGGCCGGACTTCATCGACGGGCAGGTACAGGCGGACTGGCCGCTGTATCCCTGGGTCGCGAACGAGAACATGTTCAACTCCTACGGTGAGCAGCGCTCCCGCCTGCGGCGCCTGGTGGCGGGAGCGTTCACGGCGCGGCGCAGCGAGGCGATGCGGCCCAAGGCCGAGGCCATCACCGCGGAACTGCTCGGCCGCCTGGCCGAGAGGGAGCCGGGGACCCCGGTCGACCTGCGGGCCGAGTTCACCGCGCAGCTGCCCATGCGGGTGATCTGCGAGCTCTTCGGCGTCGAGCAGGGAGAGTCGACCGACGCCCTGTGCGCGGCTCTGCACACGGTGTTCACCTCGTCGGTGTCCGCCGAGGAGATGAACCACGCGCTCCTGGAGTCGTTCGGGCTGCTGGCCGCGTTGGTGGAGAAGAAGCGGATCGAGCCCGGCAACGATCTGACCTCGGCTCTGATCGCAGCCCGTGACGACGGCGACCGGCTGTCGGAGGAAGAGCTGCTGGGCACCCTCTACCTGATGATCGCGGGGGGTATGGACAGCCCCACGGCCCTCATGACCAATGCCGTGGCGGCTCTGCTCACCCACCCGGACCAGCTGGAACACGTACGTGCGGGGCGGGCGGACTGGAACGACGTGATCGACGAGACGCTGCGGATGCACACCCCCGGCGCCTACTCGCCGCTGCGGTTCGCGGTGGAGGACATCGACCTGGACGGCGTACTGATCAAGAAGGGCGAGCCCATCCTGGTGTCCTTCGCGGCCGGCGGTCTCGATCCGGTGCGCTACGGCGAGAGCGCGGCCGAGTTCGACCTGCTGCGCACCGGGCGGGACACCCTCGGGTTCGGGCACGGGGCGCACCGGTGCCTGGGGGCGCCGCTGGCCAGGGTGGAGGCGCAGTCGGCGTTCAGCGAGCTCTTCGAGCGCTTCCCCGGCATACGACTGGCCTGCTGTGCGGACGAGCTCGAGCCGATGCCGACCTTCCTGATGAACGGTTTCAAGTCTCTTCCCGTGCTGCTCGGTTAGCGCCGGCAGGACGCCTCCTCGGCCCCTGCGGCCGGCGCCGGAGAGGCTGGGCGGACCACGGGAGCGGGCTCCGATGCCGGGCTTCGCAGCGCCTGAACGGTGCTGTGAAGTCCCGCGTCGGAGCCCTTTGTTCTGCGCCGGCGCGATTCCACGGCCACCGCGGCGACGTTCCGTTTAGGCCACCTCCCCTAAAAACCGCACGCGCGGTTTGTTATAATGACGACCGAGGGAGAGCCGGCGATGACGCCGGCCCACGCCCTCGCCCGGGAGGCTCTCTGATGGTTAAACAGCAGCGTGCGGCGCGTACCCGCCACGCCCTGATCCAGGCGGCGGCAGAGGCTTTCACGCGGGACGGCTTCGCCTCCGCCTCGCTGGCGGCGATCAGCAGACGGGCCGGAGTCAGCAGCGGCGCCCTCCACTTCCACTTCGAGAGCAAGAACGCGCTGGCGCAGGCCGTCGAGGACGAGGCGGCCGACATCTTCGGACGGATCACCCAGGAGGTGGCCCTCGGCGACCGGACCCCGCTGCAGGGTCTGGTGGACGTGACGCACGTGCTGATGAGCCACATCACCGAGGACGCCGTCGTGCGCGCCGGCTTCGCGCTGTGCCGCGACGTGACCCGGGCGAACGACGCCGTGCTGCGGGGCGCCTGGGAGCGGTGGGTCGAGGACGCCCTGGATCGGGCCGAGCAGGCCGGGCAACTGGCCGAAGGCGTCTCGGTGACGGATGCGGCGACCGCCATCGTGGCGGCGACCGTGGGCTTCGAGGTGCTCGGCAGCACGCAGGAGCAGTGGCTCTCACGCGAGGCGGTCGCCCGCCTGTGGGGGGTGCTCGTGCCCCGGATCGTGCGGCAGCATGAACAGGGCGCCATCAGCTGCGGCCCGAACAGCCACGGCAGCCCGCGGCGGACCTCGGTCCTGCCTCGCTCGAACTAGACCGGCCGGTCTGCAATGAGTGCAGGTGACGGGCGCTCCGCGCATCCATGGCAGCTTCACTGACTCTCATATGTCGTGACTTCAGCGGCATTTACCACCTCGCGCGTTACGCGAGGTCAGGGCTCGGTCAAGCTTAAACAGCATGCACGGTTTGGTATTGACAAACCGGCCGCGCCGTTTTTTACTCGCTCCGAGGCCTTGAGGTGTACCCGAGGAGCCTCGGCCCACAGGGGGGCAGGCCGAGCCGGGGACCGGTATGCGAACCCGGCCGACCACCGTGAGCCATTGCCGACGTCACCGCGCATGCCCCACACCGGAATCCGTCACAGAGGACTCTCCATGAAGCTTCCCGCCCCACCCTCCACCGGTTCGCTGTCCACCGGACGAGTCGGCGCGGTCACGGACACCGGCCCGCTGCAGGTGCCCCCGCCCGCGGCGGCGTTCCTGGGCCCGCACCATCTGGTCCACCGGCCCGACACCCCGGAGGGTTTTCTGCACTCCGCCACGCCGCCCGGCCGGCACCGTTTCGGCTTCTCCGCCCAGCTCCCCGCCGGCCACCCGCTGTTCGGCGACTCCACCGCCCCCTTCCACGACGTGCTGTACCCGATGGAGTCGCTGCGGCAGATGGCGGTCTTCGCGGCGGGCCGCTACTTCCGGGTGCCCGAGAACCGGCGGATCCTGCTGGCAGACTGCGCGTTCTCGCTCACCGCCCTGTCCGCCTGGCAGCGCGACGCGCCCGCCGGCGCCAGGCTCTCGCTGGACCTCGACCTGACGCCGGCCGACGTGGTCAAGGGCGCGCCCCGGACGATGGACTGCGGTGCGACGGTCAGCATCGACGACGAGCCGTGCGGGACGGTGCGGGCGCGCCTGGTGTTCCTGATGCCGGGCGTCCACCGCATGCACCGGGCGCACAGCCGCCGCGAGAGCGAGCGCACGGCGGGCAGGAACAGCGGCCTTCCGCCGGGGCACGGCATCCCCGGCGCCGAACTCGTCGGCCGGTGCAGCGCCCGCAACGTACTGATCGGGCTGCCGCTGGAGGAGGACGGCGAGTCGCTGACCTTCCCGGTGAACATCCCCGCCGCGCGCGAGGTGCTGCCCGACTCGGGGCCCGAGGTGCCGGCCGCGCTGTTTTTCGAAGTGTCCCGGCAGGCCGCGCTGTTCGGGGTCGGCGAGCTGTACGGGCTGGCCCCGGGGCACGCCGTGCTCACCCGGTGGGAAGCCGCCTTCCGCGGGTTCGCCGAGCCGGGACTGCCGCTGCTGTGCTCCGTGCAGCCGCGCCGCCGCAGCGCGCCCGGAGAGGTGCTGCGGGACTCCGCGGGGCGCCCCTTCGCCGAGCTCTCGCTCATCTTCACGCAGGGCATCCGGGTCGTGGCGGAGATGACCACTTCCGTCCTGCAGATCTGCTGACGGCCGCGCACCCACCGGGCGGCACACACCAAGGAGCAACGATGCGCTTTCGGGTACTTGGCCCGGTGCAGATGCACCCGCACACTCCGACGGCGGCCAAGCCTCGCGTGGTCCTCGCGACCCTGCTGGTGAAGAACAACAGCGTCGTCTCCGCGCACAGCCTGATCGACGAACTGTGGGGGACGACGCCGCCGCGCACCGCCTCCACGACGCTGCAGGTCTACGTGTCCCATCTGCGCAAGGCGCTCGCGGGCGCCGACGACGAGCCGGGCGGCGCCGGCGCGCTGGTGACGCAGCCGCCGGGCTATGTGATGCGGGTGGCGCCCGACGAACTCGACCTCACCGTCTTCGAGTCCCTGCGCTTACGGGGACGGGCCGCGTTCGACGAGCGGGACTACGCACGCGCCTCGCGTCTGCTGGGCGAGTCCCTGAAACTGTGGCGGGGCCCCGCGCTCTCCGGCATCCCGCACGGCCCCTCACTGCAGTCCACGGCGATCCGCCTCGACGAACTGCGCTCCGAGACGCTGGAGCAGCGGATCAGCACCGACCTGAAACTGGGCCGGCACCACGAGCTGGTCGGTGAACTGATGGCACTGGCCCATGAGTTCCCGATGCGGGAGAGCCTGCACGCCCTGCTCATGGTGGCCCTGTACCGGGCCGGGCGGCAGTCGGACGCCGTACAGGCCTACCACCGGGTGCGGCGCACTCTGGTGGACGAGCTCGGCGTCGAGCCGGACGCCTCCCTCAAGCGCATCCTGGCCCGGCTGCTCGCCTCCGATCCGGCGCTGGCCTGGCGTCCGAGCGGGAGCGAGCCGAAGACGCCCGCGCCGGCGGCCGGTGCGGCCGCGCCCGCCCCGCCGGCCGGCCCCCGGCCGCCGCTGTGGCTGCCGCC
The DNA here is from genome assembly GCF_003369795.1 of Streptomyces sp. CB09001. Classification (NCBI taxonomy): domain Bacteria; kingdom Bacillati; phylum Actinomycetota; class Actinomycetes; order Kitasatosporales; family Streptomycetaceae; genus Streptomyces; species Streptomyces sp. CB09001. The sequence continues at coordinate 7,709,795 of NZ_CP026730.1, read as the reverse complement.
GCCGCTCGCCGACTTCACCGGCCGCGCCGACGAGCTCGCCCAAGGCGCCCTGCTGCTGGCGGCGACGTCGGCCCCTCGTGTCATGGCCATCTCCGGGCGGCCCGGTGTCGGCAAGACCGCTCTGGCGGTCCAACTGGCCCGTCAGGTCGAGGGGTTCGCCGCGGGCCGGGTCATGGTGCACCTGCGGGACCCGGCGGGCCGCGCGCTGACCGCCGAGGCCGCGATGGCGGCGCTGCTGCGCCGCCTGCTGCCACCGGGGCCCACGGGGCCCGCGGTCCTGCCCTCCGACCTCGGTGAGCTGACCGAGCTGCTCCAGCAGGCCACGCGCTCGCGCGAGTTGCTGCTCGTCCTCGACGACGCGGTGTCGGAGGCCCTTATACGGCCGCTGCTCGCCGCGGTACCGGACGCGGCGGTGGTGATCACCGGCCGCCGTCCGCTGGCCGCCCTGGAACACGCGCGGCACCTCGTGCTGGACGTGCTCGGACAGGAGGAGGCCGAGTCGCTGCTGCTCGCCACCTGCGGTCCCCGGATGGCCCAGGACCGGGCGGCCGTGGCCCGCATCGCCCAGCTGTGCGGGCGGCTGCCGCTGGCGCTGCGGATCGCGGCCGGCGGCACGGCGGTGCAGCCGCACTGGACCGCGGGCGGACTCGCGCGCCGCCTGGCGGACGAGCGCACCCGGCTCGCCGCGCTCTCCCTCGGCGACCTCGACGTCCGCAGCAGCCTGCTCACGGCGTACCACGAGGTGTCGGAGGCGGGCCGGCACGCGTTCCGCAGGCTGGGGCTCGCACCCCTGCCCGACTTCCCCGTGTGGACCGCGCAGTCGCTGCTCGGCACGTCGCCGGAGGCCACGGAGGAGCTCCTGTACGGCCTCGTGCGCGCCCAGCTCCTCGACGTACGGCAGGAGTCGGGTGCCCCCGGCGGGGCGGTCCGGTACAGCTATCACACGCTGCTGCGGTCGCTGGCCCTGGAGATGCTGGCCGAGGTCGACGGCGAGGACGCCGTGACCGAGACGGTCGGCAGGCTCGGCCGCGCGTTTTTGCCGCGCGCCCGGGCGGCCGACGCCCGCCTGACTCCCGGGCGGGACCGGCTGGCCGGCGTCCTGGAGACGGCCTGCGGTGAGCTGCCGGCGGACGACCGGGCCGTGGCCACTCCCCTGCGCTGGTTCCAGGCGGAGTCGGCGGGCCTGCTGGAGATGGTGCAACGGCTGCACAGGGCCGGGCTGTGGGATCTGACGTGCGCACTGGCCTCGGCGGCCAGCGGCTACTACGAGGCGTGCGGGGTGTGGGAGGACTGGCGGACCAGCCATGAACTGGCAACCGACGCGGCCCGCCGCTCGGGCAACGCGCTCGCGGAGGCCACGCTGCTGCGTTCGCTGGGGGATCTGGCCTGGCAGCGCCAGGACGCCGCCCGGGCGGTGGACGGCTACCGGCACGCGGCACGGCTGTTCGCCCTGGGCGACGACGGTGTCGGGGCGGCCCGCTGCGCCACCGGTGAGGCCGACGTCCTGCTCGGGCAGGGCGAGTTCGGGCGGGCCGGCGCGCTGTACCGGCGCGCCCTCGACCAGGCCCTGGCGGAGGGCGACACCCGGGGGTGCGCGGAGGCCGAGCGCGGCCTGGCGCTCACCGCGCTCCTGACCGGCCGGCCCGCCGACTGCCTGGCCTCGCTGGCCGCGTGCGCGAGCGCGGCGGGCGCCCTGGGTGACGCCCGCTGGCACGGCTACGCCCGCCGCCTCGCCGAGCACGTCCGCGCCGAGCACGTCCGCGCCGGGGGCGGTGCGGCCCCGGTGGCCTGGCCGCACCTGGAAGTGCGCCCCGGGGTGTGGCTGATGAACGAGGCGCCCGTCGGGTGAGCCGGGCCCATGCGGCGGCCCCGCCCCGTCCGAGAGGACGTGGCGGGGCCCGGTGCCGCCGGGGTGTCCGCGTCAGGCCGGGCGCAGCGTGGCCGGGTCGAGGCCGGGCGTGCCGGGGCGGTGGGGCGCCGGGCGGCGGTTGCGGAGCATCTGGCGCCACTGCTCGGGGCTGAAGCTCGCCGGTTCGGTCGTGGTGATGAAGTCGCGCAGGACCGACAGGAAGCGGTCGGGGTCGCTGCGGAACGGGAAGTGCCCCGCCCCCTCGAAGATCTCCAGGCGGCTGCTCGGCATGGAGACGTGCCCGAGGCCCGCGTGCAGCGCCGGGACGACTCGGTCGCGGCCGCCCCAGATCAGCATGGTGGGCATGCCCTGCGCCAGATAGCAGCGGTCGAGCATGGTGCCGACCTGCCCCCGCCAGTCGACGACGGCCCGCAGGGTGCGCACGAAGGCGTTGCGCGAGGTGGCGTCCGGCAGCGCGTCCACCACCCGCAGCAGGTCGGGCGCGTCGACGGCGAGATCGGTGCCCAGCCACTGCAGGACCTTGACGGCGGCGCCCACCTGCCAGCGCATGGTGGGCAGTTGCAGCATCTGCAGGACGAGCTCGGCGCCGGGCAGCGAGGCGGCGCGCAGCAGCGGGGTGACGTGCCGGCTGATTCCGCCGGTGCCGACCAGGACGAGGCGCTCGCACCGCTCGGGGAACTGGTAGGCGAACTGCATGGCGACCGCGCCGCCGAGCGAGTGCCCCACGATGGTGGCCCGCTCGACGCCGAGCACGCTCAGCAGGTCCCGCATGCCGTTGGCGTACGCGGCCAGCGAGTAGTCGGCCCGCGGCTTGTCGGAGTGCCCGTGGCCGAGCAGGTCGGGGGCGATGACGCGGTGGCTCCTGGCGAGCCCGGGCATGACGTCCCGCCAGGTGTCGGACGAGTCCCCGATGCCGTGGATCAGCAGGACGGCGTCGCCCTTTCCGGCCATCCGGAAGGCCCGGCGGTGGCCGTGCACCGTGCGGTGGCGAAGCCGGATGGCCGCGCCGCGGGGGCCCCGGGGCACGTACTGGGCGGACAGGGACACGGACGTCACGCCCCCTTGCCCCGCCCGTGGCGGCGGGTGCTGTCCGTCCGGCCCCGGGTGATGTAGGGCACCGGGGCGGGCCGGTGGTGCCCGGTCGTCAGATCGCTCTCGATCACTCCGAGCGAGGCGAGCGACTGCCAGGGACCTACCGTCCCGGTCGTGACCCTGGATGTCGGTTCATCGGTCATGGCTGCGTCTCCTTGGCTCGTGTGCGGGGATCTGGGATTCGGAGGGCCTCTTCGGTCAGTGGCGACGGCCGGCGAGCCGGGACAGCAGGAGCTGCGCGAAGATCCAGCGCCGCATCGCCGCGAGGTGGCCGGGGGAGCCGTGCACGTCGTCGAACGTCTTCACACGCAGGTCGGGCAGGGCGGCCAGCAGTTCACGCTCGGCGGCCGGGATGATCTCGTCGCGGCTGCTGGCGACGTACCGCACCGGCACGCGGACCTGCCGCAACCGGTCGGCGCCGAGGGCGTGCCGGGGCAGCGCGGACCACAGGGCTCCGTGGTCGGGGGCCCCGGTGAGGCGGCACAGCGTGTCGAGCGTGATCCGCGGGATCCGGGGCCGCCAGCCGGTGTCGGTGAAGAACGCGCCGACGGGGGCGCCCACGGTCAGCACGCGCCGGATGCGCGGGTCCTCGGCGGCGGCGCGCAAGGCGAGGTGGCCGCTGAAGCTGAGGTTGAGCAGGGACGTGTCGGCGGTGTTCGCCCGGCCGGCCAGCCGGTCGAGCAGATGCGGCAGCAGTTCCCAGGAGTCGGGCCGGTAGGTCAGGGTGTTCTCGCCGACGCCGGGGAACTCCGCGACCACGGCGGCGAATCCGAGCCGCCCCAGCAGGGGCAGCAGCGGCGCCCACTGTTCCTTGACGCTGACGATGCCGCCCATGACGACCAGCAGCGGGCGCCGCCCGGCCGGGTGGAGCCCGGTGGTCCAGCAGGCCATCGTGCCGTCGTGGAACGGGATCTCGATGCGCTCGATGCCGCGGCCGCTCCGCCACTTGTCGAAGGCCTCCACACCGAGTCGGCCGGCGGCGGCGCGCACCGGGTCCCCGTGGTAGGGGAAGCGGGCGAGCGCGAAGCGGGAGCAGGCCTCCAGGTGGCGTCCGCGCAGTGCGGCGGCGTGACCGGCCCGGGTCCAGGTGACGGCCCACGACTCGGGGTCGCCGCGCCGGTCGTTGGTGATCCGGGACAGGATGCGTGCGGCCGTGCCCGGCGCCATGCCCTGCCCCCGGGCGTGCAGGAGGGCGAACTCCTTGAGCTCCGGGAGGTGGTGCTCCGTCAGGTGCTGTTGGTCCATGAGGGCTCCCCGCTGTGTGCGTTCAGTGTCCGGGCCGCCGCTTGCGGACCGGTTGTGCCGCCGGGGCCGGGGCGGGCGGCACGGGGCGGGCGGGCCGGGGCGGGCGGCTCACCACCAGTCGTCGCCGCCGCGGCGGTCGTCCTCCTCGACGCCGAGCGCCTCGGACAGGGCGTCGACGATGCCCGCGTCGAGCATGGTGTGCGCCTGCGTGTCCGTGGTGACGCCGAAGCCGGAGTCCCCCACGGCCACGCTGACCGTGTACCGGTCGAGCAGCGCGTAGGTGCGGAAGGACCATTCGCTGCCGGTGCCCGGCGTCCCGTCCGGGCGCCGTACCTCGGTCGGTGTGCCGTCGGTCCCGAACCCGAAGTCGGTGAACCGGAACTGCATGCCGAGCCCGATGGCCTTGCTGTACGCCTCCTTGAGCGTCCACAGCCGCACCATCGCCGGGTCCCGCTCGTGGTCCGCCATGGCCTCGATCAGCTCGGCCTCGTGCGGGGTGCACAGATGCCGGCCGAGTCCCGCCTTGTACATGCTGCGGTCGGTGCGTTCGGCGTCCACGCCGATGACGGCGCCGGTGGCGAGTCCCACGAGCAGCAGGTCCTCGGTGTGGCTGAGGCTGATCTGCACGCCGTCGTAGCCGTGCAGATACGGGCGTCCCGAGGGCGTGTAGCCCAGTTCCACCGACTGCGGCGGCACGTGCAGCGCGGCGCCCGCGGCGAACTTCAGCAGCACCCGCGACGAGGCGAACCGGGTCCGCACCTCCGGGTGGGTCAGGTCCAGGTAGCGGGCCCAGTCCCGGCCGAGCAGCGCGCGCAGCCGCGGCCCGCCGGCCCGCTCGGGACGCCAGTCGTCCAGACGTGCGTAGAGAATCGCGGTGGCGTGCGTGGCGAGGTCACGTCGGACTCCGTTCCAGTCCCCGCGCGGCCCGGTGATCACGATCGGTTCGCCGAACGTCCGGCCCGGGGAGGGTTTCCCTGGAGCCGTCATCGAAGTCCTCCATGGTCTGGCGGAGATCGCCGAGCAGGTCGGCGGCGACCGCCCCGTCGATCACCCGGTGGTCGAAAGTGAGCCCGAGCCGCATGACGGGCGCCGCCACGACCTGTCCGTCCCGGACGACGGCCCGGTCCACGACGCGTCCCGCGCACAGGGTGACGGCGGTGCCGCCGGCGGAGTGGAATCCGTCGACGGAGCCGTGCCCGAGAGAGCTGACGGACACGGTGCCGAAGATCCCCGGGCGGCGGCTCGGGTCGCGCAGGGCCGCCGCGAAGGCCGCCCTGCCGAGCGGTACGGGCAGCCGCCCGAGCATCCGTACGCCCTTGAACTCCGGGAGGGCGGCGGTGTGTTCGCCCCGGTAGCGGTCCACCTGTTCCTGCACCTGGGCCAGCGAGAGCTGCTCCAGGGCGGGCACCAGGGCGGAGAGCACCGTGCGCTCCCCGTCCACGGCACGGTCCAGGGCCAGCTTCGCGGTCACCGAGGCGAACCGTACGGTCCGGGGGCGGCGCAGGACGGACGGCCAGCCGGGTGCCATGACCGCGTTGGCCTCGGGGTGGCGGGCCATCACCTGCCCGGTGGCGTGCAGCAGGTAGCTGACCACCGAGTAGCGGGTCCCGGCGGCGCGGGCGGCGGCCCGGTGCGCCTGGACGCGGGTCATGTCGATGTCGGTGTCCAGGTGCACGGGCCGCTGTGCGGCCGCCCACTCCAGGAAGTACAGGGTGTGGCGGCGGCGCCTTTCCAGGTGCCGCCGCGGCGCGCTCGTCATACCGGGACCGCCAGTTCGTAGAACTGCCGCAGGCTGCGGGCCTCCAGGACGCGGCCGACCGGGACGGTGCGGCCGGTGGCCAGTTCCACGGCGGTGACGAGCTTGAGCAGGTGCAGCGAGTCCCACTCGGGGAGTTCGTCGAAGTCGGCGGCGACCTGCTCGTCAGTGACGGGCAGGCCGAGTTCGTCGCGGACGGTCGTGACGAAGTCGGCCAGGCTGTAGGCGGGGCGTGTGGTGGTCATATCCTCTCCAGGGCGAAGCCGGCCTTGATCCACTTGCTGGACTCGATGGCGACGGCGAGTGCCTTCTGACCGTCCGTCATTTTCTCCAGGAGCCGCTCGATCTGCAGGAACGGCAGGGCGTTGCCGTTGTTGCCGGTGTCGGCGACGCAGGAGATCTCGGTGGCCGTGGGCACGTCGAGCTGTTCGGTGATCTTGCGGGTCATCCGGCCGGACAGCTGCGGCGGCAGGATGTAGTCCACCTCGTCCTGGCTCCAGTCGAGTTCGTCGAGCAGCTCCCAGAGGATCTCGACCGCCATCACCGGGACGTGCTCCTCGATGGCCTTGTAGTCCTCGGTGAGGGCCTGCCGGTCGTCGTAGCGGTCGGCGAGACCGAACCACTCGATGACCTGTCCGGGCTTGCGGCCCAGGCCGGTGAAGCGGTTCAGGACGTGCCGCAGGACGACCCGGGCGCCGCGCGGCTCGTCGGTGAGGACGGCGGCCCCCGCGCCGTCGCCGAACAGTACGAAGTTGACCAGGTCGCTCGGGGCCGCCTTGGCGAGGTCGCGGTCGACGTCGAGGTGCTTGCTGCACACGTCGCCGCCGATGACCAGGCCGGTGCGGTATTCGCCGGACGCGATGAGGGTGCGGCCCAGGCTCAGCGCCTGTACCGCGCCCGCGCAGCCGGACTGCAGCTGGAACGTGGGCACCTGGTCGAGACCGAGCAGGTCGACGACGTTGTTGACGGTGGCCGGCATCAGCGTGTCCGGAGTGGCGGTGCCCAGGACGACGAAGTCGATGTCGCCCGGGTCGACCCCGGCGGCGGCGATGGCGCGCTCGCCCGCCTGGGCGCACAGGTCGGCCAGCGACCAACGCACCGCACCGGTCTTCAGGTCCCGGGCGAAGTGCCGGGTCCTGGTGCCGATGAACATCTCGATCCATTCCTCGTTCGCGCCCAGGACCCGGGCCAGTTCGGTGTTGTCGACCGGGTCGCCGGGCAGGGCCGTGCCGACGGAGGCGAGATGGACCTGACGGCCGCTGGGATGGTCGCTCATGCTGTCCTCTCCTGGGTGCTGTCGGACGCGGGAGCGCAGTACTCCCGCAGGAACTCCACGAGGTCACCGACCGTCGCGAGACGGGGCAGCAGGTCCTGCACCGTCAGGGCCTCGAGGACGGGCAGGCGTTCCTCCAGGCGCTTCTTCAGCTCCATGACCATCACGGAGTCGAAGCCCAGGTCCTCGTAGAGCCGCAGCAGCGGGCCGAGTTCGCCGACCTCGTAGCCGCCGACCTGTCCGATGGCGGTGAGGGCGGTCTCGGTCACCGGGTCCGCCGGCGCGGGTCGCTCCAGAACGAGCACCTCGGCGTCCGGGCCGCCGTGTGCCGCGCGGGCCGGCTCCTCGGCCACGGCGGCGGTCGGCGGCGCTCCGGGGCGGCGGGCCGGGCCCGCGGTCCAGTACCGGTGCTCGTCGTTGAAGGCGTACGGGCCGAGCCGGTACGGCACCTGGTCGCCGGCCGGGTAGAGGGTGTCCCACCGCGGATCCAGGCCGTGCCGGTACAGCTCGGCGACGGTGTCCGCCAGGTCCTGGCCGCCGGAGTCCGGTCCCCGCACCGGCGCGGTGGCCGCCGGGCGGGTCCCGGCGGACGGGAGCGGCAGTTTGCGGGTCAGCGAGGAGAGCACCGGCGACGGGCCGACCTCCACGGTGTGGCTGGGCCCGGCCTCGCCCAGGGCGGTGAACGCGTCGGCGAAGAGCACCGGGCGGCGGATGTGCGCCACCCAGTAGTCGGCGTCCATCGCCTCGCCGTCCAGGAGCCTGCCGTACAGCGTGGAGTACAGCGGCAGTTGCGGCACTCCCCCGCCGGCCTCGCGGGCGACCTCGGCGAAGTCGTCCAGCATGGGGTCCATCAGATGCGAGTGGAAGGCGTGCGAGACGCGCAGCATCCGGGTGGGGACGCGGTCGCGGTCGAACTCCTCGGCCAGGCGGCCGAGCGCGGTCGCGTCGCCGGACAGCACGGTGGCGCGCGGCCCGTTGACGACGGCGACGGAGACCTCCGGCTCGTTCGCGAGGCGCTCGGCGAGCTCGTCGCGCCCGGCCAGAACCGCCAGCATGCCGCCGCCGTCGGGCAGTTGCTGCATCAGCGCGCCACGGGCCGCGATCAGCCGGGCGGCGGCGTCCAGCGGGAACACCCCGGCCAGGCAGGCGGCCGCGTACTCGCCGACGCTGTGGCCGAGCAGCAGGCAGGGTTGCACGCCCAGTTCCTGGAGGGTGCGGCCGAGGGCGTAGCCGACGGCGAACAGGGCGGGCTGCGCCCACCGGGTGAGGTGCACCGACTCGTCCCCGCTCAGCACGAGGTCGCGCACCGAGCGCCCGGTGTGCGGCAGGAGCGCGGCGTCGGCCTCGTCGAGGAAGTGCCGGTACAGCGGCGAGTCCTGGTGGAGGCCCGCCGTCATCCGCGGGTACTGGGAGCCCTGCCCGGTGAAGAGGAACGCGGTGTGCGGGGCGGTGCCGGCCTCCCCGGTGAGCGCGTCGAACAGGGCCGGGTCGGCGGCCGCCGCGCGCAGCCGCTGCACCAGCGTCGCGGTGTCCGGGGCGCTGACCGCGAAGCGGTGCCGGTGACCGGACTTGACGCGGTGGGAGGTCCAGCCGACGGGTCCGACGGGGGCGCGCCGGGCGCCGAGCGCGTCGGCCTGCGCGTGCAGGTTGCGGCGCAGGGCCTGCGCAGTGGGGGCGGTCAGGGTGAACAGTGCGCTGCCGATCCCCCGGGGCCGCTCGTCGCCCTGGGCCGCGGGACGTGCGGCGGACGGCGGGGCGGACTCCAGGACCGCGTGGGCGTTGGTGCCGCCCATGCCGAAACTGCTGAGCCCGGCCACGCTGGTGCCGCGGGGCAGCCGCAGCGGGGCCTTGAGCAGCCGCAGCCCCTTGCCGCGCAGGTCGAGCCGCTCGTTCTCCTTGGCCGCGAACCGGCTGGCGGGCACGGTGCGGTGGTGCAGGGACAGGGCCACCTTGATGAGCCCGGCGATACCGGCCGCGCCCTCGGTGTGCCCGAAGTTGCCCTTGACGGAGCCGAGTGCCATGGGCCGTCCGGCGCGCCCGGCGTGGTGGTGGCCCAGTGCCGAGACCTCCATCATGTCGCCGAGCACGGTGCCGGTGCCGTGCCCCTCGGTGAAGTCCACCTGGGCCGGTTCGACCCCGGCCCTGCGGTAGGCGGCACCGATGACCTCCTGCTGGGACCAGCGGTTGGGGGCGGTGATGCCGTTGCTGCGGCCGTCCTGGTTGACGGCGGTGCCGCGGATGACGGCGTACACCTGCTGTTTGTCGGCGAGCGCGTCCTCCAGACGGCGCAGGACGACGGCGCCGACGCCCTCGCCGCGGCCGATGCCGTCGGCCTGGCCGCTGTAGGGCTTGCAGCGGCCGTCGGGCGCGGACAGTCCGGCCTGGGTGTAGAAGATGGACAGGGCTGGGGTGAGGGCGACGTTGACGCCCGCCGCGATGGCGTAGTCGCACTCGCCGGACAGCAGGGCGTTGCCCGCCATGTGCACGGCGACGAGCGAGGAGGAGCAGGCCGTGTCCACGGCGAGGCTGGGGCCCTTGAGGTCCAGGTGGTAGGAGACCCGGTTGGCCGTCATGCAGTAGCCGTTGCCGGAGCCCACCTGGGCGCTGACCCGGTCGTAGTCGGTGAGGTGCAGCTGGGCCCACTCGTTGCCCATGATGCCGACGTAGACGCCGGTGGAGGTGCCGGCCAGCTGCATGGGGGCGATCCCCGCGTCCTCGACGGCACGCCAGGCGCACTGCAGCAGCAGCCGCTGCTGCGGGTCCATGGCGGCCGCCTCCCGGGGGGAGACGGTGAAGAACTCGTTGTCGAAGGCGTCCGGGTCGTCGATGAACCCGCCTTCGGTGGTGTTGGCGCGGCCTTCCGCCGGGGTCGGGGAGTGGAAGTCCGCGGCGTCCCACCGCTGTTCGGGGACCGGGGATATCCCGTCCCCCGAGCGCATCAGGAGGTTCCAGTAGGCGCCGGCGTCGGGCGCTCCCGGGAACCTGCAGTCGAGACCGACGATGGCGATCCGGTCCATCAGTTTGCCGCCGGTTCGGCCAGGCTCTGTGCCAGGTGGGTGGCGAGGGCCTGGACCGTCGGGTAGTCCCAGGCGACCGTCGGTTCGAGGACCAGGTCGAAGTCCTCCTCGATGTCGCCGCACAGGCTGAGGGCGGCGACGGAGTCGAGGCCGTACTCGGCCAGGGGAACGCTCGGGTCGATCTCCTGAGGCGTGCGCTTGAGGTAGAGGGCGATGCGGTCGGACAGCCACGTGGTGAGTTCCCGGGTGGTGCGTCCGGTGGTGGGAACGGACATTCTGCGCTCCTCGGAAGAGTTCCTCGGTCGGTCGGTCGGCCGGGCTGGCTGGCTGGCTGGCTGGCTGGCTGGCTGGGAAGGTTTCTCAGCCCGCCAGCGGGGTGTTGTAGAGGTCGTAGCTGCGCGCGTCGTGGAAGCGGCGGAGCACTTCGTCGTGCAGCCGTGTCTCACAGGTGGCGGGCAGGTCGGGCAGCTGGTGGCCGAGGCGCCGGCCGAGGCGGTGCAGCGCCGCCGCGAGCCAGGCCGGATCGGCGAGAAAACCGTCCTGGCCGTGCTGGGCCTGCTGCCACACGCCGATCACCGAGGCGGCGGCGAGCAGGACCGCGTACCGGTCGGCGAGGGCGAACGTGGCCGGGCTGGCCAGGGCGGTGCGGTCCTGCGGGGCGAGGTTGAGGCTGTGCTCCTGGATCTGGCGCAGTTCGTCCATGAGGCGCAGTGCGGCGCCGTGGGCCGCCCGTTCCTCGGGGCTGGAGCTGGGCAGCCGGTCGACGGCGGCGACCAGGCAGGCGCTCAGTCCGTCCCGGCCGCTGGCGAGGGTGAGCCGTTCGAAGGGGATGCCGGGCAGGTCCTCGCGGGGCCGGAACAGGGTCCCGGGCGCGGGGTCGTCCTTGAACCAGGCGCGGCGGGCGAGCCGGGACAGCTGCGGGATGATCGTGGCCTGGCAGGCCGCGGAGCCGGCGTGGCCGAGGCTGAGGACCGGCAGATCGCGCACGTGCTTCTGGAAGATTCCGAACTCGCCCTCGCGGGTGTAGAACCGGGCGCCCAGCACGATGGAGAGGTCGTACATGGCGTCGGTGAGCATCTTGGGGACCAGGTACTTGACCACGGCCGCGTAGACGCTGGTCTCCTCGGGCAGTACGTGGACGGCGCGGGTCGCGGCCAGGGAGAGGCTGTCGCAGATCAGCAGGTCGAGGAAGGTCGTCGACAGGGTGGCCTTGGCGTGCGGGATGTCCATCACGGACTTGCGGTACAGCTGCCGGCCCAGGGCGAAGCCGGTGACGGTGCGCAGGGCGGTGTCGGTGGCGCCGAGTGCCATGCCGGGCACCGCGCTGCGGGTCACCTGGAAGGCGCGCAGGGCCAGTTCGACGCCCTTGCCCTCCTCGCCGACGAGCGCGGAGGCGGGCACCGGGCAGTCGGCGAAGTCCAGGCCCGACAGGTGGCAGCCGCGCACACCGACCGCGTCGTAGCGGGGCAGGACCTGGAAGCGGTCCTGGTCCAGGGTGTCGCGTTCGGCCAGGACGACGGAGTGGCTGCGGCTGCCGGGGGCCGGGCTGGTGCGGCTGAACAGTACCCAGGCCGCGGCCCGGTCGGCGTTGTTGATGACCTGCTTGGCGCCGTTGAGGAGGTAGCCGCCGTCCACCGGGCGGGCCTGGAACTCGTTGCGGACGAAGTCGTTGCCGTGGGCCAGTTCGTGGTAGGCCACCGACACCTTCTTGCCGTCGAGCAGCAGCTCGGCGAGGCGTCGTTGCTGCTGTCCGGTACCGGAGCTCCACACGTTGACGGCGGCCATGAACGAGGTGACGCCGTAGCCGAGGCCGAGGGCGATGTCGCGGCGGAAGACCTGGCGCATGACCCGGACCAGGGTGTCGATCCGCTCCAGGCGTCCGCCGTGGTGGACCGGCACGAACTCGGCGTTGAGCCTCAGCTCGTCGAGGGCACGCTCGCCCGGCTCGGACAGTTCGCCGCGCTCGTCGTCCGCGAGCAGTGCCGTGTACGAGATCTGGCCGCGCTCGTCGGTGGGGTCACCGAGTCGCTGCTCCAGCTCGGCGACGCGGGCGGCGGCCCGGTCTTCCTGGCCGCCGGGCGGGTGGGCTTGCCGGGCTGCGCCGGACGCTTTGTGCGGCCCGTTTGCCGCGGTACCGATCAGCATGGCGTCCTCTCAGTTGCGTGCGGTGGTCGCGTCGGCCACCGGCTCGGCCGGCGTCCCCGGCAGTCGGTGGGGGTACAGCGAGAAGAGCTCGCCTGCACTCCGGGCGGTGATCATGTGGTCGAGGAGCGCGTCGTACACCTCGTCGGGTGCGCCGCCGCCTTCGCCGAGGCGGTCCAGGATCCGGTCGAGGGCCGCCCGCAGCCACAGCCCGTCCCGCCACAGCGGTTCGGTGGTGGTGCCCGCGAACTGCGCCTGGCTGTGCGTCCACAGGCCGAGGCAGACCGCCGCGGCGTGGCACAGGGCGTAGCGGCGGGCCACCTCGAACGCGGCGGGAGGCACGTCACCGACGAGTCCCTGCCACTGCTCCATCTCCTGGTGGACCCGGTCGGCGGCGTCCGCGACACGGCGGGCGGCCGCGGCGGCCGGTGCCAGCGCGGGCCGTTCGCCGGCCAGCTCTTCGAGCCGGGCCACGCCCGGTTCGAGGCCGGCCAGGACACCGCTGCCGCGGCGCGCGACCAGGGACAGCCGCCCGGGGTCGAGCGGGGGCAGCGGCGTGGACAGGTCGTAGGCGGCCGCGGCGCCGGCCGCGTCGCCGGTGCCGCGCCGGCGGCCGCGTACCAGTGAACGGAACTGGTTGATGAGGGAGTTGAGGTTGACCAGCGTGTTGCCGTCGAACATGCCGACAATGCGGTGATCGCGCTCCACCTTCTGGAACGTGCCGTGGGCGTGCACGCCCTTGAGGAAGGCGCGGGCGCCGAGCACCCGGGTGAGCCGGGAGAGCACGTCCTCGGTGCCGCTGGGCAGCAGGTACTTGGTGACGGCCGCGGTCACGCTCATCTCGTCGGTCTGGGTGTGCGCCAGGCGGGAGGCGGCCGTGCCCAGCGCCTCGTGCAGCAGCACGTCGGCCCCGGCGGTGGCCAGCACCCGGCGGGCCTGGGGCAGTTCGACGAGGCGCCGGCCGTACAGCTCGCGGTCGAGGGCGAAGCCGAGGGCGATGCGCAGGGCGTGGTCTGCGGCGCCCAGGGACAGGGCCGCGCACATGGTCCGGGTGAGCTGCAGTGCCTTGAGGACGATCTCCAGGCCCGCGCCCTGGGCGCCGACGAGCGCGGACCGGTCGACGGCCGCGCCCTCGAAGGCGACGCCGGAGATGTCCGCGCCCCGGATGCCGTGGGTGCGCACCTTGGGCAGATGGCGGTACATGGCCGGGTCCAGCTCGCGCTTGTCGACGAGCAGGACGCTGAAGCCTCTCGGTCCCCCGGCCGGGTCGGTCCGGGTGAGCAGGGACAGCAGGCTGCCCCTGGTCGCGTTGTTGATCAGCCACTTCTCGCCGTCGACCAGCCAGCCCGTCGCACTGGGCGTGCCGCGCACCTCGCCGGCGAGCAGGTCGCTGCCGTGGGCGCGCTCGGTCAGGCCGAGCGAGACGGGTACCCCGGCGCGGATGTCCGCGCCGAGCGCGGCGGCCTGCTCGCGGGTGCCGGCCACCCAGACGCAGATGCCGCCCAGGTAGGTCTTGCCGTGCCCGATCGCCACGGTGAGGTCGCGGCGGGCGACGGCGCGCATGACCTGGAGCAGTGTGGCGTAGTCGGTGAGCCTGCCGCCGTGTTCGGCCGGTACGTAGTGGCCGGGCAGTCCCCAGTCGTCGAGGCGGCGGCAGATGTCGGCCGGGAACGCTTCCCTGTCGTCGAGTTCCACGCACCGCTTGTAGGAGAACCAGCCGCCGGGGTCGTCCGGGTCGCCGAGGAACGCGTCGAGTTCCTCGGCGACGGTCTGTCTGGGCTCGGCCATGTCAGACCGTCGCGGCCAGGGCAGGACCGGAGGCGTCCGCGACGATCTGGCGGACGGCCGGCTCCAGCACCTCGTACAGGGGGGTGAGGGCGCCTTGCAGGAACAGCTTGCGCATCAGGGTGCGCTGGATCTTCCCGCTGGTGGTCTTGCGGACGGTGCCGGGCCGGACCAGGAGCACGTTGCCCGCCGGGACGTTGAGCTGCTGCCCGATGCGGCTCTGGACGGTCGTGGCCAGGCTGCGCAGGTCGCCGTCGACGGCGCTGATCCGGACCTCCTGCACCACGACGAGGTGCTCGCGCTCGGTCTCGACGGTGAACACCGCGCCGGAGCCGGCGCCCAGGGCCTTGTCGGTGGCCTGCACCGTCCGCTCGACGTCCTGCGGGTAGAGGTTGCGCCCGGAGAAGATGATCAGCTCCTTGAGGCGTCCGGTGACGTAGAGCTCGCCGTTGTCCAGGGCGCCGAGGTCGCCCGTGCGCAGCCAGCCGCCCGCGTCCTCGCCGCCGTCGCCGTCGGTGAGGTGCGCGTCGAAGATCTCCATGTTGGTCAGCGGGCGCTTCCAGTAGCCGCAGGCCACGCTGTCGCCCTTGACCCAGATCTCGCCCACCGAGCCCTCGGGGCGTTCGCCGCGGGTGCCGGGGTCGACGATCTTCACCGTGAAGTCGTGGATGACACCGCTGCTGACCAGTTCCCGGCGCGGTGCTTCGGCCACCGGGTCGCTGAGCGTGCCCTGTTCGAGGGCGGCCACGTCGACGGTGCGCACGGCGGGGCGGCGGTCCCTGGGGGTGCCGGAGACGAGCAGGGTGGTCTCCGCCATGCCGTAGCAGGGGAAGAACGACTCGGGTTTGAAGCCGGCGGGTGCGAAGCGCTCGGTGAACGCGTCGATGGTCTCGCGGCGAATCGGTTCTGCACCGTTGGCGGCGCTCACCCAGGTGGACAGGTCGAGTTCGGCGAGCTGGGCGTCGGTGACCCGCCGCACGCACAGGTCGAACGCGAAGTTGGGGCCGCCGCCGATGGTGACGCCGTAGTCGCCGATGGACTTCAGCCAGCGGTGTGGGCGGCGCAGGAACGACGTCGGGGAGAGCAGTACGGCGGAGGCGCCGATGTACAGCGGGTGCAGGATGTGCCCGATGAGGCCCATGTCGTGGTAGAAGGGCAGCCATCCGCCGAACCGGGTGTGCGCGTCGGTTTTGGCGGCGTTCTGGATCGCGGCCTCGTTGGCCAGCAGATTGCGGTGCGAGACCATGACGCCCTTGGGCTCGCTGGTCGAGCCGGAGGTGTACTGCAGGAACGCCAGGTGCTCGGGGGTGAGGTCGGGCACCCGGTAGGCGCTCGCGTCGCTGTAGTCCGCGGTGTCGGTCGCCAGGCACAGCACGTCGGTGAAGCCCTCCGAGGCGAGCCAGGCGGATATCTCGGGCGCGCTCGCCGAGTCGGTCAGCACCGCGCGGACCTGGGCGTCGCGCAGGATGCCGGAGACCCGGGTGAAGTGCTGGCCCTGCTCGGTGGGCAGCGGGGCGGGCACGGCGACGGAACCGGCGTACAGGCAGCCGGTGAACGCCTTGATGAAGTCGGTGCCCGAGGGGTACAGCAGGAGCACCTGCCGGCCGGCGGCGCCGTGTGCCTGCAGCCAGGAGGCGATCCGCCGGGCGTCCTGGTCGAGTCCGGCGTACGACAGGTGCTCGGGGACCGAGCCGTTGGCATCGTCCGGCAGAAAGATGAAGGCATCCTCGGCACCGAGCTCGGCCGCACGGTCCACAACGAGTTCCGTGAAGGTTCGGAAGCTTGTCAACGTCTTTGCCTGACCTCTCCGAGATCCGCAGGCGTGGTGCCGGCGAGGGCTGTCTGGAATATGTCCGAGCCTCGCCCTTGGCGCTAAGGCGCCGCTTGTGCATGTCCGGCCCGGCGGGCCGGCGGCCCCCCCTTTTCCCCCGGGCATGCGGCTGCCGCCCGCCAGAGGGGGGCTGGCGGGCGGCAGTCGGCACGCGCCGCACGCCGGGGGCGTACGGCTCCCGGCTCCGGGCGGACCGGCCGGGCCCCGGGCGCGGCCGGGGGATGGTGTCGCGCCGGGGCGGTGCCGGTCCGCGGCCGGAGCCGGGATGTCTGCGGGGTGCGCTGTCCTACGCGGCCGGTGTCGCGGGTGGCGTGAACGTCGCGTCGAGCGTGATGTGGCCGGGCCGCTGCGGCAGCCGGGTGAGGTCGTGGCGGAAGTCGAGGGCGCCGTCGTCGCCGGTGCGTACGGTCTCGAAGCCGAGCGAGGGGTACAGATCGCGGACCTTGCCGTTCTTGGCGGTGGGCCGGTACGAGGCGGTGACGGCCGGCGCCGCGGTGTCCCGGGCGTGGGCCAGCAGCGCGGCCAGGGCGGCCTGTTCGATGCCGCGGGCGAAGACCCGGCAGCTGAGCAGGACGTTGTCGATGCGCAGCGCGTCTGGCCCACGTTCGGCGAACACCGCGCCGACCAGTCCGTTGTCGCCGAAGCGGTCCGCGGTCCGGACGGCCAGGACCAGATGGTGCGGTGAGTCCAGCAGGGCTTGGACCTCGTCGGTGCCAAGGCGGCGGGTGGTGAGGTTGAACTGGTTGGTGCGCAGGGTGAGCTGGCAGATGCGGGGCACGTCCTGGCCGGTGGCCGGCGCGAGGGTGACGCGGACGTCGAGGGCATGGAGGTACTCCTCCATCGACGCGGTGCTGTCGAGGAGTTCCAGGCGGCCGGCGTCGGCGCGGTACTGGCCGGCCCGGCCGCGGTCCGCCTCGGTCAGTTCGCGGACGTCGAACCAGCCGTCGGCGAGCAGCCGGTCGATGTGCAGGGCGGGTTCCTCGTCGAGGCGGACCACGGCGATCTCGGGCACGGAGGCGGCGACCAGGCCGCACTCGAAGGGGGAGTCGTCGACGAACACGAAACTGTCCGTGCCGAGGTTGAGCCGGGCGGCCATGTCCCGCAGATTGCCGTCCTTGGGCTGCCAGTTGGCGGTGATCCGCACGAAGTCGTCGGGCCGCAGCACCATGTCGGGGTGGCCGGCGAGCACCTGCTCCACGGGCTCCTGGTCGTTCTTGCTGCACACGCCGAGCAGGACGCCCTGGGAGCCCAGCTGGCGCACCACCTTCTGGAAGGCGCCGAAGGCCTCGCCCCGGTAGGTCCCGGCGACGGCGATGCCGTCGGGGCCGTCGTCGCCGAGGATGCCGTCCCACAGGGTGTGGTCGAGGTCGAGGACGAGGACCTTCTTGGTGCGGCCGCGCAGCGCCCGGGCCAGATGCGCGATCTCCCGGGCGTAGCGGCCGAGCAGTTCGCCGCCGAGGTGTTCCTTGGTGTAGACGGCGAGTCTGCTGTCGCGGACCGGGCCCGACTCGGCGATCAGCGGTTCGAGGTCGATAACGTGCACCCGGGGGTGGGTCAGTGCGATGCGCAGCAGTGCGGTGTTGAACTCCCGCCACAGCAGTGACAGTTCGGTGCGTGAGCGGTGGTCGACGAGCTGGCGCAGGTGCCCGGGCAGCAGCGGCAGGGTGTTGAGCACGAGGGTTCCCGAGCCGTCGCGGACGTAACCTTCGGCGAGCCGTTCCAGCAGGCCCGTCTTGGCCGCGACCGCGTCGGCGACGTCGGAGACCCGCCAGGGCTGCGGGAGTTCGTCGAAGACGAGCTGGGCGTCGAGCACGACGAGTGAGAGGTCGGTGTCGTCGGCGTACAGCGGTCCCGCGGTGTCCTGCAGGTCGCGCCGCCAGCCGTCGTGCTCGCCGTGGGTGGCCCGCAGCGGGATGCCGTGGCGGGCCAGTTCGGCGGTGAGCGGACCGGTGAGCGCGTCCAGTGTGCCGTGTCCCGACACCGTGACGTTCAGCGGCCGGGCGCCGGGGTGCGCGGCGTGGATGCGGGCGGGGTCGACCCGGGCGAGCAGCCGGCCGGCACGGGCCAGGTCGGCCGCGGCCGCGGGGCCCTGGGCGACTTCGGCCAGCAGGGCGGCCACCGCGGGGAACTCCTGGGCGAGCCGCTCCTGGGTGTGCAGGGTACGGATGCGGTCCAGCGCCGCGGCACGGCCGGTGGGGGTGGGTCTGGTCGTCACGGGTGCGCTCACCAACTCTTCCTCACTTCGCTGCTCGCTTGTCTGACGGTGGGCCGGCGCCGCGGTGTTCAGGCCGCGGCCGCGCGGTGTTCAGGCCGTGGCCGCGCGGTCCTCGGCGCGGCCGCCGCTGAGGCGGTTCCAGGTGCGGCGGCGCAGCCGGGGGCCGGCCAGCCGGTACAGCAGGCGGACGGGCCCGGGCAGCCGCCCGAGGAACTCGTCCCTGAGGTCGGTCCCGGCTGCCTCGCCCAGCGCGGCGAGCATGTACAGGCGGTGCGTCCTGGGCACGGCGGCCCGGCCGCGTTCGCTCAGCCGGGCCCACTGCGCCGCGGCGAACCGGCCCGGCACCAGCGGCAGGATGTGCCGCTCCTCGTCGCCGAGGTGCTCCCGCAGGGCGGGCAGCAGGTCGGTGCAGGCGTCCGCCACCTCGTCCCTGAGGTCCAACCCGGCGCCGGCACTCCATGCGGGCAGGGCCCGTTCGAGCCGGCCGAGGGCGTCGGCGATCCGCTCGTGCTGTTCCTCCATCCGGGCCACGAGTCCCGCCTCGACGGCCGGGTCGGCCGCGAGCCGCGGCCAGACCAGCTCGTCCTCGGCGAGGTGATGCTCCGTCAGCATCTGTCCGAGCGCCGCCAGGTGGCCGGCGACCACGGCGGCACGCGCCGTGTCGCCGGGGGCGACGGCGCGGATCACCGCCACCGCGGCCGCGTACTCCTGGAGGAACAGGCGGTGCACGAGCACCATCTCCCCGGTGTCCGGCGCGCCCGATGCGCTGCTGGCCGCCATCCTTCTCACCCTGGCCTTCGTGGTCGCTATGTTGCCGCCGGATCCTGTCCGGCCGGCCTAAAGCGGTTCTTGCGCCCGCATTTTCGCTACGTGCGTTGCGTTATTCACGACAGGGGCGTCCCCCGCGATTACGCAACGCGCGTTTCGTAAATCGTGTCGCGGTGTCCTCGTCCCGCCGACCGCAAGCGGCGCTTTAGCCGGGCCCCGCAGTCTCCCGGTGACCATCACATCCGTCCGTGGAGAGGCAGCAGCGATGGCAGGGGCGGTACGAGCACAGGTCTGTGTGGTGGGAGGAGGGCCCGCGGGACTCGCCCTCGCCCTGGAGCTGGCCAGGAGGTCCGTGTCCGTCGTCGTCGTGGAGCAGAGCGCGCGCTTCGACCGGTCGTTTCGCGGCGAGTCCGTCTCACCCGACTCCGTCTGGCTCCTGGAACGGATGGGGATCCTGCAGGGGCTGCGCGAGCAGACGCTGCAGACCCGCCGGATGGAGATCACCGACCAGGGGCGGACCGTGCTGCGCGCGGACTTCGCCGACTACGACCGGCCGTGCCCGTTCCCGGTGGAGCTGCCGCAGCCGCCGCTCCTTGAGGCGCTGGCCGCCCAGGGCGAGCAGCTGCCCGGCTTCCGGCTGCTGCGCCGCACCACCGCCGGCGCGCTGCTGCGCGACGGCCCGACGGTGACCGGCGTGCGCTGCAAGGGCCCCGACGGCGGGTTCGAGATCTCGGCGGCGCTGACGGTGGCGGCGGACGGCCGGTTCAGCAAGGTCCGGGAAATGTCGGGCCTGCGCTACGAGAAGCAGCCCCTGGAGCGGGACTTCGTCTGGTTCAAGGTGCCCCGGCCCGACGTGTGGGACGGCCACACCTACCGTGTGCGCATCCGCGGCGCCCGGCACGGGCTGTTCATCCCCACGGTCCCCGACCTGGTCCGGGTCGGCTTCAACATCCCCAAGGGCGGCCTGAAGGAGCTGCGCGCGCAGGGCGTGGGCGCGCTGCACGCGCGGATGGACGAGCTGGCGCCGGAGATCTCCGACCAGGTGCGCACGGCGGTCACCAAGTGGTCGGACACGTCCATGCTGGACATCTTCACCACGGTGGTCCCCCGCTGGTCACGGCCGGGTCTGGTGCTCATCGGCGACGCCGCGCACACCCTGACGCCAGTGCTCGGCCAGGGCGTCAACCACGCCATCACGGACGCGGTGGTGCTGGCCCGCCTGGTGGCCCCGGCCCTGCGCGAGCAGGACACGACGGCCGCGCTGGGCCGGGCGGCCCGCCGCTTCCAGGAGGAGCGTGAGGCGCCGGTGGCCCGGGCCAGGGCCCTGCAGCTGCGCCAGGAACGGGCGTTCGCCCTGTCCGGAGCGCTGCCGGTGCTGCTGCGCCGGGCCGCGTACCGCCTGGTGAATGCCAGCGCCCCGGTCAAGCGGCGGATCCTCTCCGGCATCTACTACCCGCTCCAGGAGGCGGACCGGGTCCGCCCCTTCGGCGTCGCCCCGGTGCCGACGGCGCCGGCCGGTGCCGGTCCGCCCCGCGCGCCCCGCCTGCAGACCTCGACGAACGCGAAGGACAGGACTCCCCGATGACCCTCAGCCCCGAAGCGCCCGACGCCGCGCAGGCGGACAACCCCGCCCCCGTCGCCTACCCCTTCGAGCAGCCGCCCGGGCTCGCCCAGTGCCCGATGTACGCGCACCTGCGCGAGGAGAACCCGGTCGCGCGGGTCCGGATGCCCAGCGGCGACCAGGCGTTCCTGCTCACCCGCTACGAGGACGTGCGCACCGCCCTGTCGGACCCCCGGTTCAGCCGGGCGGCCACGCTGGAGCCCGGCGCGCCCCGGCTCGCCGCGGCACCGCAGAACTTCAAGAGCCTGCTCAACATGGACCCCCCGGAGCACACCCGGGTGCGCAAGCTGGTCTCCCGCGAGTTCACCGCCCGGCGGGTGGCCGCGCTGCGCCCCCGCATCCAGGAGCACACCGACGCCCTGCTGGACGCCATGGCCCGGCTGGAACCGCCGGTCGACCTGGTGCCCGCGCTGGCCTTCCGGCTTCCGGTCACCGTCATCTGCGAACTGCTCGGCGTCCCCTTCGAGGACCGCGACGACTTCGCCGCCTGGTCCCGGGTGTTCCTGGCCACCACCTCCGTGTCCGGGCAGGAGATGCTCGCCTCGCAGCTCGCCCTGCGCACGTATCTGGCGCGGCTGGTGGCGGCCAAGCGCGAGAACCCCGGTGACGACCTGCTGTCCGCGCTGGTCTCGATCCACGACGAGGACGGCGACCGGCTCCAGGAGGAGGAGCTGATCTTCCTCGGCATCAGCCTGCTGGTGGCCGGCCACGAGACCACGGTCAACCAGATCGCCAACAGCATGCTCGCCCTGCTGACCCACCCCGAACAGCTGGAACGGCTGCGCAAGGAACCGGACCTGATCAACTCCGCGGTGGAGGAACTGCTGCGGCTCCACCCTCCGGGCAACGAGGCGCTGCTGCGGATCACCCTGGAGGACGTCGAGCTGGGCGGCCTGACGATCCCCAGGGGCAGCGCCGTCCTGCCGGGCCTCAGTTCCGCCAACCGGGACGCGCGCCAGTACGAGAACCCCGACGCCATCGACTTCGACCGCCCGGTCAACCCGCACTTCGCCTTCAGCCACGGCACCCACTACTGCATCGGCTCGGGCCTGGCCCGCGCCGAACTGCAGATCGCCATCGGCTCGCTGATCAAGCGCTTCCCGACCTTGCGCCTGGCCGTCGCGGAGGAGGAACTGCGCCGCCCCGAGGGCATGCTGGTGCACGGCATCGCCTCCCTGCCGGTGGCCTGGTGACACCTCCCGCAGGTGGACCGGCTGCCGGGATCAGCGTGCGGCGAGCCGCTCGACCCGCTCCTTCAGCGCACCGTTCATCGCCCGGAACTGGGACAGGGTGTCGGTCCTGAGACTGCCGGCGACGAAGGGCACCGCCACGCCGGAGAGCTTCTCGCTCTGCGTGAGGCGGACCGTGCCCCGTGCGGTGCGCTCGATGACGAAGCGGTGCTCGCCGTCGGCGATCCAGCCCGGCCCGACCCTGCCCAGCCAGCGCAGTTCACGGCCGGCGCTCGCCTCCAGCACGGTCGGCGTGAACGTGCTGGTCTCACCCTTTTGTTCCAGGCGGTTGCGCATCGTCGCGCCGGCCCGCAGGCCGCCGCCGGAGGTGACGGCGGCCTCGGTCACGAAGGGGTTCCACCGCGGGTAGGCACCGAAGTCGGTGAGCACCGCCCACACCTGCCCGGGGGTGGCCTCGATCTCGACGGACGCGGTCAGCCGGACCGGATGGGTGTGGGCCCACACCGCGTATCCCCCCAGCACGGCCACGAACCCGGCCAGCACCGACAGGATCCGGCTGCGGCGCCGCCGGCGCGGGACGCCCCGCCACGGGGCGTACGGCGCCGGCGCGGGGGACGCGGCCGGCGGGCCGGCGGAGGCGGAAGAGGTGACGGACACGGTCAGGTCCTCTCTGGTCGAAAGACGGCACCCGCCCCGTTCAGCACCTGGTCGACGAGTTCCCCGACATAGTCGGTGCCGATCGGCGCCCCGGTGATCAAAAGCCGGTAGTAGAGCGCTCCGGCCAGCTGGTCGAAGAGCACCCCGGACGAGGCGGAAGGGGGCAGCTCACCGCGTTCGCGGGCACGGTCGAGCAGACCGAGCGGCAGTGCGTTGCGCCGGGCGAACAGAGCGCGTACGGCGTCACCCACGTCCGGGTGCCGGGCGGCGGCCGCCACCAGTTCGGCGACGACCCCGGCCGACCGGTCGCCCTCCCCCGCCGCGCCCCGGCCCACACGGCGCATCCGCTCGAGACCGGCCGCGACGGCTGCGAGGTAGCCGGCCAGATCGCGCCGGAGGTCGCCGCTGTCGGTGACCTCCACCTCGTCCTGGATCCGCGCGACGAGCGCGACGAGCAGATGGTCCTTGGTGGGCCACCGGCGGTAGAGCGTCGTCTTCGCCACAGCGGCACGGGCGGCCACCTCGTCCACGGCGAACCCGTCGTATCCCCGCTCGGTCAGCAGCTCCTGGGCGGCCCGCAGGATCCGCCCGTCGGCGCCCTCACTGCGGGGCCGGCCCCTGCGTGCGGGGGTGGTCACAGGATGCTCCTCACGGCCGGGAACGGGCTGCCCATCACACATTCCGATACTGCTGTTCCGTAATCCAGTGTAGGCAGGAACCCCCCATTTACGCAACCGGCGTAGCGTAAATGGGGGGTGGCCTCCCGCACCCGCCCCGGCACACGCCGGCCCGGGCCCGCAGGGTGTGCGGGGTGCGGCCTCCCGCACCCGCCCCGGCACACGCCCGCAGGGTGTCGGGGTGCGGCCTCCCGCACCCGCCCCGGCACACGCCGGCCCGGGCCCGCAGGGTGTGCGGGGCCCGGGCCGGCGGGCGGCACGCACCGGTCAGGTCGACCGCACGGCCGGCCGCCGGTCGAGCGGCTCCTCCTTCTGCGGACGCTCACCGGGAGCCGGGGCGGGGGCCGCCGGGCCGGCGGGTTCCGTCTCCAGCCGGTCGAGCCCGAGACGCGTGTGCATGCGGCGCAGCGGGCCGGGGGCCCACCAGTTGGCGCCGCCGAGCAGCGCCATGAGGGAGGGCACCAGCAGGGCCCGGACCAGCGTCGCGTCGATCAGCACGGCGAACGCGGTGCCGAGCCCCAGCTCCTGCACGAACACCAGGCGGGACAGCGCGAGCGCGCCCAGCGCCAGGCAGAACAGGGCCGCCGCCGAGGTGACCACGGGACCGGTGCGCGCCAGCCCCTCGGCCACCGCGGCGCGATCGTCGAGGCCGGCCTGCCTGCCCTCCTTGATGCGGCCGAGCAGGAAGACGTTGTAGTCGGTGGACAGGCCGAAGGCGAGCGCGAAGACGAGCACCGGGCTGGTCGCCTCGATGCCGTTCTGGGCGGCGAAGCCCAGGTTGCCGTGCTGGAACACCCAGACCAGGAAGCCGAGCGCGGCCGCCGTGGACAGGGTGTTCATCACCAGCGCCTTCAGCGGCAGCAGGACGGAGCCGGTGAACGCGAACAGCAGGAGCAGCGTGATCACCGCGAGGGTCCCCGCGGCGAGCGGTACGTGGCGGCCGATGCTGGCCTTCTGCGCGAGGAAGTCGGCGGTCGTCCCGGTGTAGCGGGCGTGGGCCGGAGCGTCGAGGTCCATGACGCGCTGCGCGGCGTCCTTGGCGCCGGTGCCCAGCGGGGCCCCGCCGAGCACGGCGTCGATCTCGTAGTGCCGGGCGTCCAGCCGGACCGGTGCGGCCACCGATTCCACACCGTCGACTGCCGCGATCCGCCGGGCGTAGGCCGTGACGCCGGCGTCTGCCGACGCGGTCTCCAGCACGATCTGCAGCGGCGCGGCGGGCGGCTTGGAGAAGTCGCTCTCCAGCGCCCGCGACACCTTTCCGGCACTGGTGGACGCGGGCAGCGCGGACGGGTCGGCGCCGGTGAACTTCAGGCCCGTCACCGGGGCGGCGACCAGCAGCATGATGCCGGCAGCGGCGACCGCGACCAGCACGGGCCGGCGCATCACCCCGTGGGCGATCCGGTGCCAGCGCCGCCCCGCCTGCGCCCGGGCCGCACCGTCGCGCTGCCAGCGGCGCGGCGCCAGGGCGTTGACCCGCGCGCCGAGAACGGCGAGCAGCGCCGGCAGTCCGAGCAGCGCGAAGAGCGCTGCCGCGATCACCGTGATCACACCGGCCAGACCCATCGAGCGCAGATAGGGGTGCGGGAACACGGTGATCGCGGCCAGCGCGGCAGCCACGGTCAGCGCGCTGAAGAAAACGGTACGGCCCGCGCTCGCCATGGTGCGGCGCACGGCCTCGGCACCGGGCCCGTGGACGGCCAGTTCCTCACGGTAGCGGGAGACCATCAGCAGCCCGAAGTCGACCGCGAGGCCCAGCCCGAGGGCGAAGGCGAGGTTGAGCGAGCCCGAGGACACGCTCATGAACGAGGTGGCCACGCGCAGCCCCGCGAAGGTGATCAGCAGGGTCACCACGGCGCCGGCCAGCGGCACCAGCGCCGCGACCACACCACGGAAGACCAGGAACAGCAGAACCAGGATGAACGGCAGGGCAAGACCCTCCGCCCTGGTGAGGTCCTCGGTGGAGACCCTGTCGACCTGTACGTGGCCCGGGGTCGCGCCGCCGAGCCAGGCGCTGCCGCGCAGGACCGGATCGTCCTCGATCGCCTCCTGCAGCTCCCTCTCGGCGTCGACCGTGGCCTTCTCGGCCATGGGCCCGACAGTGCCGAGAACAACGGTGCTGCGGGAGTCGTCGGAGATCAGGTCCGGATTGGCGGCCGACGCGTAGTCGACCACGTTCCTGATCTCGGGCCGGCCCTCCAGCAGCTCGACCGCGGCCCCCACGGACTCCGGCAGCGGACCCTCGGGGTCGATCGCCTCACGGGTGCGCACCAAAACGGCGTACCCCTGCTGGGCGTCGACACCGGTGGCCTGCTGGATGATACGGCGCGCCTCCACGTTGGCGCCGCCGGGATCGTCGTAGTCGGACAGCCCGTTGGTCAGTCTGCTCTCCACCGTGCCGCCGAACACAGCGGCCAGGAGCGCGGCGAGCCCGGCCAGTAACAGGCCGACGCGCCGCCGTGCGTGCAGTGCGGAGCCCAGGGCAGAAAACATCGAAGGTCACCTTCCGTCGGTGAGCGAAGTGTCCCGGCGGACGCTTTAGTCCCGCTGAAGGCCGCCGCCGCACACTCCCCCCACCCCCACCCCCGGCCGGCCGGAACCGGCAGCCGGCCGCCGACCGCCCCTACGGGAGACCCAGTTGATCGACAACATGTTCGTGATTGACGCCACCGTGCACCCCTACAACGTGGCGGACGACAACCTGCGCAAGGACGGGGAATTCCCCAACCTGCACGCCTTCGCCCTGCGCGAAATGCTCTGGGGCATGCACGAGCGCTTCGCCACCAAGGGCTCCGCCATACCCCGCCAGGCCTTCTGCACCGACTGGCCGCCCGAACTGCTCGCACGGACCCTGTTCACCGAGTCCGACGTCGACATGGCGGTCAACCACCGGCTGCGCATCGACGCCGTGTTCGAGGACGGCCTGTGCAACGGCGAGAAGAACCGGGAACTGGCCCAGAGATGGCCGCAGCGGATCGTGCCGTACGCCGGGATCAACCCCGCCGCCGGCATCCAGGAATGCCTGCGCGACCTGCGCGAGCAAGTGGCCCAGATACCCGGCACGATCGGCATCAAAATATACCCCAACGCCGGCTCCCCCGACCTGAGCTGGCGCCTGGACGACCCCGAATTCACACCGCTCTTCGAACTCGCCAAAGAACTCGGCATCAAAATCATCGCACTGCACAAGATCGTCCCCAACGGCCTGGTACCACTCGGCCCCTTCGGCATCGACGACCTCGAAACAGTCGCCATCCGCCACATCGACCTCTCCTTCGAGATCGTCCACGCCGGCCTCCCCCCGTTCGTCGAAGAAGTCGCCATGGCACTGATGCGGCTGCCCAACGTCTACGCCAACCTGGAAATCACCTCCGCAATCCTCGCGCACGGCATGGGATACGTGGAAGAAGCCCTGGCCCAGATGATCTCCCTCGGCGGCGCCGAAAAAATCATCTACGCCTCCGGAGCACTGCACTTCCACCCCCAGCCCGTCCTGGAAAAAATGGCACGCCTGACCTTCCCCGACCGCACACTGGAACGCTACGGCCTGGAACAGATCACCACCGAACAACGGGCCGCATTCCTGGCCGGCAACTACGCACGCATCGCAGGAATCGACCTGCAGAACGCCGCCGAACAGATCAAGAACGACGAATTCGCAAAAGCCCGCACCCAGCACGGCGGAAACCGCCCCCTGTGGGACAACTGGCGCCAGATGCGCCCCGAACAGTGGACAACCACCTCATGACCACACCCACCACACCCACACCCACCACACCCACAGCCACAGCCACCACACCCACCACAGCCACCACAGCCACCACAGCCACCACGACGACCGCCACAGCCACCACGGCCACCACAGCCACCACGACGACCGCCACAGCCACCACGGCCACGGCCGAACAGGTCCACACCGCACTCCAGAACGTCTACGACCCATGCAGCCAGTCCTGGCAACGCCCGATGAGCCTCCCCGACCTCGGCCTCATCCGCCAGGTATCCCTCACACCCGACGGACACGCCACGGTCCGCATCAGCCTCACAGCACCCTTCTGCATGGCCGTCCCCACCATCATGCAATCAATCGAACACAAAGTAAGAGCCATCCACGGCATCACCAACATCACCGTCGAACTCGACGCCACCACACCCTGGCACCCCGAACTCATGACAGACCAAGGCCGCAAACAACTCACCCACGCCCGCACCCACGACCGCCAGACACCCCCACCCACCCCCACCCCGCACCCCACCACCCCTGACCACACACACCACACCCCCCAGCCCCGCCACGTCGGCACCCTGCCGCTGCCGCACAACCGACACCCCGCCAGGAACCGCCCACAGACACCACCCGACACCGCCCCACCAAAACCGACCACCCATGAAAGAGCACCGAACCCGCATCCGACAGCCGCCACTCAAGGCACCCTGAAACGTTCTAGGTACCACCGAGACGCCGCCCACCCCAAGGTGGGAGCTCAGTCAGCTTCGACCCGACGGGAGGCGTCCGCATGCGCGGCGCGACAGGAACCGTATTGGGCATGGCCGCCACAGGCATGCTCGTTCTGGCGATGAGCAACCCGGCAGCCGCCGCCACGATGGAGTACGACACCGCGGTGAAGGACACGACGTCGGTCAACGACTACTACTGCGTGGCCAAGGACGACCTCTGGACCACCGCCCGTTCCTGCTTCAAGCCGTACGGCGATGTCCTTTTCGCCGGCGACGAATTTAAAGACGGCTCCTCCGCCGTCACCAAGTGGCAGAACGAGCTCAAGGACAGTAACGGGAACTGGGGGCTCTACCGCAACGGAGAGTGCACGTGGTCGGGCGGTTCCGGCACCCAGGGGTCCTGCAACAAGGAGATGTACGAGTACAGCAGCAAGAACGCCCACGGCGGCGTGGGCAGCCGGGTGCGGGTCAAGGCGTGCCTCAGCAACGACTCGTGCAGCTCGTGGAGCCGTTGGATCCTCAACGCCTGAGTGGGCATTTGATGTTGATTCAAGCCGGCCGTTTCAACATACCGTGCCTGGTTTGATTGCCCATGCGCATGGCATGAAATGCCTCTGAATATCCCTTAATACCCACCGAGTGGGCGTTGAGTCGGATCTTCCTCGGTTCGTGATCGCTCGATCGTGGGACCGGCCGCTGCCCGGGCCGCGATGACGGCATGTCCATGTTGCGATCCGGGAATTGAGCGAGAGCCGTACCCCAGCGACTCCTTGTGTCCTCGCTCGGTGAGCACCCACAGCTGGTGGTTCGACTCCAGCCACGTCTCCACCCGACCTTCCCGTCGTCCTTGAGGGCGTTGAGGGTGTCCCTCGTGCACCGGTCGTGCCGGTCTCGGGGGCGGGCGTACTGGAGCGGGTGAGCCAACAGCTCGCCCACGGCGAGGCCCCGGAGGGTCGCTCCAGGACCTCATGGGGGTGCGGTCGTACGCCGTCGGGTCACTCCGGTGTGGTCACCGGGGTCTCCTCGTGCGCGGTCTCCTCCAGGTGGAGCTCCGGCGGCTCCTGGCGCAGTCCGCGGGTGAGGACGCACAGGTAGACGATGCCGAGGACCAGCCAGGCCAGGCCGAGCAGGACGGCGGTGTGGCTGAGCTTGGTGAGCAGATAGATGTCGGCCGCGGCGCCGAGTACCGGAAGCACGGCGTGGGAGAACACGGACCGGTGGTTGCCGCAGCGTCGGTGCCGGGTCCAGGCCGTGAGGACGCAGACGTTGACCAGGGTGAAGGCCAGGAAGGCGCCGAAGTTGATGAACGAGGTGGCGGTCTCCAGCGAGAGCTGGGTGGCGAAGAGGCCGATCACCGCGATGAGCAGCAGGTTGAACAGCGGGGTGCGCAGCCGCGGGTGCAAAGTGCCGAAGGTGCGGCGGGGCAGGACGCCGTCGCGCCCCATGACGTACATCAGCCGGCTGGTGCTGGCCTGGATGGCGACGCAGGAGGCCATGCCGCCGATGAGGGTGATGGCGTTGAGGACGTTGGCGAAGCCCTTGCCGCCGGCCATGATCGCCACCTCGTAGCCCGCGGTGGATTCGTCCTTGAAGACGGCGCCGGGGTGCACCCACTGCAGCAGCAGCGAGAGGACGAAGAAGATGCCGCCGCCGACGACCACCGTGAGCAGGATGCCGCGGGGGACGTTGCGCTTGGGGTCGTGCACCTCCTCGCTGAGGGTGCTGAGGGCGTCGAAGCCGAGGAAGGAGTAAGCGGCGATTGCGGCGGCGGCGGTGACGGTGCCCAGGGAGGCCGCCGGGTTCCACAGCGCGTGCGCCCCGTCGGAGGCGGAGGAGCCGCCCAGGGTGTGGACGCAGACGACGACGAGGGCGAGCAGACCGAGGCTGGTCAGTCCGAGCAGCACTTTGTTGACGCGGTCGGCCAGCACGATGCCCAGCGCGTTGACCACGGTGGTCACGGCGATGACGACGACCAGCCAGGCCCAGGTCGGCAGCGCCGGGAACTGCACGTTCAGGTACAGGGCCTGGATCAGCCAGGCGACCATGGGCAGGAAGAGGTAGTCGAGCAGCAGGGCCCAGCCGGCGAGGAAGCCGATGCGGGAGCCGAGGAGCTTGCGCGCGTAGGTGTAGACCGAGCCGGAGGCGGGGAAGTCGCGGGCCAGCTTGCCGTAGCTGAGCGCCGTGAGCGTCATGGCCACGGTGGCGACGAGGTACGCGGTGGGCGCCACGCCGCCGGAGGTCCCCGCGATGACGCCGAACGTCGACACCACGATGGCCGGCGCCATGTACGCGAGGCCGAAGACGACGAGGGACAGCAGGCCGAGCCTGGGCACCAGGTGACCCGACGTCGTCCCGGTCTCGGGGGCGGTGGTCATGAGGCCTCGTGCCGTTCCGTGAGGGGTGAGCCGCCGTGGCCGGCTCCCCAGGTGCTGGGTTCAATCCTGCCCGAGTAGAGCGGCAGGTCGAGTGCGGCGTCGCCGGGCCGGAACTGCTGCCAGGGACGGTTGAGCCCGGCGGTGCCGTACTGGCGGACCCGGGCGGTCTCGCCGAGGTCGATGACGTCGGTCAGTACGCAGCCGTCGGCGCCGGGGGCGTGGGCGCGGACGCGGCCCTCGGGATCCACCAGGAGGCTGCGGCCCACCCCGGTGGGGGCGGCAGCGTTGACGCTGGCGACGAACACCTGGTTGGTGAGGGCGTTGGCGCGGGCCAGGACGGTCTCCTGCTCCCGGTCGTTGGTGGGCGTCTGGACGACGTTGAGGATCAGCTCGGCACCCAGGTGGGCGAGGTTGCGGGTGATCTCCGGGAACCAGGCGTCGTAGCAGATGGTCAGGCCGACGCGGCCGTACTCCCCCATCTCGAAGACCACGAACTCGGTGCCGGGCGTGACCGTCTCGTAGGGGCGCCACGGGCAGATCTTGCGGTACGCGGCGACCCGGCGGCCCTCGGGCGAGTACACCGGGGCGGTGTTGTAGACGTTCCCGTCCACACCCCATTCGTACAGGCTGCCCGGGGCCAGCCAGACGCCCAGGTCCCCGGCGAGCTCGCCGAGCCGCCGGTCGAGGGGACCGTCGAGCGGTCGGGCCAGTTCCTCGGGGGCCGGGCCGTCCTCGCCGGGGGCGGCGGTGGCGAGGTGGAGCTCGGGATAGACGTACAGGCGTACTGCCTGCCGCTGCCGCGCCAGCCGCTCCAGTCCGGAGGCGAAGACGTCGAGGGCCCCGGCCGGGGGCACGGGCGCCTGGACGAGCGCGAGAGGGAGGGGTGAAGCCATGGGGAACTGCCTTCCGTGATTCGTTAAACGAAGTTTGATTAACGAACATGGAGTCGTCAAGAGGTCGCGCTCCGCACCGTGAGAGGATGACCGCATGCCGCGCCCCCGCAACCAGACCGCCCGACGCGCACAACTGGTGCAGGCCGCGACACAGACCGTGATCGAACGCGGAGTGACGAACGCACGACTGCGCGACATAGCGGCCCAAGCGGGTCTGACGCCGGCCTCGGTGCTGTACTACTACCCGGACATCAACGACCTGCTGGTCGCCGTCTTCGAACAGGGCACCGACACCTACGTGCTGCGGCGCCGCAAGGCCGTGGAGGCGTGCGGCACCGCGTGGGAGCGGCTCTCGGCATGCGTCGCGTCCGGGATCCCGTTTCCCGGTGAGGCCGAGACGACGAGCCGGCTGCTGTACGAGCTGCTGCCCGTCGCCTTCCGGGTGGAGGCCGCCGCCGCCCGCAACACCGCGTTCCTCGCCCAGCAGACCAGCCTGTACCGACAGGTCCTGGAGGAGGGCGCAGCCTCCGGCGACTTCCGCCTCACCGCCCCCGCCGACTTCCTCGCCCGCTCCTTCGTGGCCCTGGAGGACGGATACGGCATCGACGTCCTCTCCGGGGCGGCGACGGCCGAGGAGATCGAGGAACGACTGCTGCGCCACGCGCGCCTGATGACGGGGACGCCCGACCCGGGCAAGTGACACCCGCGGAGAGGACGCGACCCAACTCGCCCGGCATCGTAAAAAGTTGCGCATAGTCGCGCGCTCT
Organism: Streptomyces sp. CB09001; assembly: GCF_003369795.1. Lineage (NCBI taxonomy): Bacteria > Bacillati > Actinomycetota > Actinomycetes > Kitasatosporales > Streptomycetaceae > Streptomyces > Streptomyces sp. CB09001. The sequence continues at coordinate 7,678,166 of NZ_CP026730.1, read as the reverse complement.
GACGGTCCCGCAACCAGGAGAACCGGTCAAGGAGACGCCGATGGGGCCCCACCGGTTGCTGAGCACGGCGACCCTCGCAGGTCAGTTCCTGCCGACGGTGACCAGCCGGACATCCAGCGCCGCGCGCAGACTCCGCTCGGACGTCCGTTCTCGCCAGGCCCGCCAGCGGCCCGGCAAAAGCGCAACGCCACGCAGAAGGTACAACGCCATAGACCACTGCACTGACACACCCTCAGGCCATCTCAGGCCCGCTCCCCTGGCCCGTGGCGCTAGGCACTGCCCGGCGGATCTTGGATGGTTGCTCCCCGCGGGGGCTATCGTCTGGCCATGGAATCAATGGGGGATAATTTCCGCAGCCGTTGGGCGTTCGTGGGTAGGACGCTGGTCAAGCGTCCATGGCTGATGGTGAGCTGGGTTGTGCTCGCAGTCGTGGCGGTTGCGGCCGGGAAGATCGTGCCGCAACCGTGGAGCGCGGGTGTCTATCCCGTGGTCTTGTTTGTCGCGCTGCTGCTGTTTTCCCGGGCGTCGACCCAGAAAGAGTGAGCCCGCTCAAGGTCGAAGCCAGAGTCGGATCGCTGCAACCGTGACTGTGCCGTGGAAGACGTAGGCCCTCTTGTCGTAACGGGTGGCGACCGCGCGGGAGTTCTTGAGTCGGTTGATGGTCCGCTCGACCTCGTTGCGCCGCCGGTAGCGCTCGCGGTCGAAGCCGACAGGTCTGCCGCCCACGCTGCCTCTGCGCCGACGGTTGGCCCGCTGGTCCTTCGGCTCGGGGATCGTGTGCTTGATGCGGCGTCTTCGCAGGGAGCGGCGATTGCGGCGGGAACTGTAAGCCTTGTCGCCGCTGACATGATCGGGTCTGGTCCGGGGCCGCCCGACCAGCGGGCGGGGAACCCGAATCCGGTCCAGGACCTCGATCATCTCTGGACAGCCTTCTTCGAAGAGGGCACTAGCATGCCGGGCCCGGGAAGGTTCGCTCAACTCCCTTGATTCGAGGGACCGGAACCGCTCTGCCCACTCCTGCCGGATGCGAGGGACCAAAGTCTGATAAGCGGATATCCAAGCCGAGTCATGATGATCGCCTTGGGCTACGGTTGTGCCCCGTGTCTGCGAGGGAGTGGTGCTGATGTCCCGCCATGTACTGGCCGCGATGGGCGTGGACGGCAGGGAGATCGCGCGCGAGGGGCGCCCCACCGCGCCATCGCTCGCCGTGGTCGCTGCGTACGGGGATCTCCATGCCTGCGACTACGTGACCGTCTCCCAGGGGGAGTCCGTCGGGCTCTACGCCCGCGATCCCGGAGGCACGTGGGACGCTGTGAGCCCCGGGACCGACGTGGTGACCGCCGACGAGATGCGCCTGTGGTTCGAGCTCACTCACCACTATCCGGGCCCGGACGGGGTGGACCCGAGCCATCCGCTGGGCAGGGCCCCGCAGCCGGGTGCGATCGGACGTATCGACGAACGGCGCGCCATCGCCCTGGTCCAGGAGCACATCGCCGCCGGCGGCCTGGACTACCCGACCCAGGGCCTGGTGGCAGATCAGTTCGCTGCGGGCTGGACCGTGTACGCAGCCGTCGACGTCGACGACAGCGACCCCATGGCCTTCCTCGACATGCCCGTTGGCCGTTCAGTGTTCATGGTCGGCGACACGGGTCGCATCAAGGAGGTCACCTCCGCGATCCCGCCCGAACAGGCCGACGCCCTGTTCACCGCGGAGGAAGCCTTCGTACGACGTCCGCCCGCCGAGGAGGCGTTCATGAACGACCTCAAGGCGGAGTTCGAGCGTCTCGATGCCCGGTCCGGGCAGCCGGGCGCGAACACGGACTTCACCGTGGTCGGCACCCCTTCTGAGGACGTGACGGCGGCCCGCGTGACAGCGCTGACCGACGAGATCGCCCGCCAGCTGACGCTGTGCGGACCACAGCAGTGGGAGCGCATGGTGGCGGCATTCTCCTGCGCTGTCTCTGCCGAGACGGCCGATCTGTGCTTCTGGCAGCACGAACGGCCCATGGAGGCACGAGTGCCAGAGCAGATAGCCCTCCTCGTACGCCGCCAGCGTCACCTCGCGGCTGCCATGCCGGCCGGACCGTGGCTGCGTCTGATGGTCGCCGTCACCAAAGGGCCCGGCGGCCGGGCCCAGGTCTCCACCCAGTACGACTATGGTGACGAGCCGCTCCCCGAGGCCCAGTTGCTCGCCCCCACGCACTACCGCAACGACCTCGCCGCCTACCCGCGGGCCGGGGTGCCGGCGTGGCTGCGAACCTATGCCGAGGCGAACAGTCAGCGCACGGCATCCCCGCGCACGGCGCATGAGCGATCCGCGGCCCCGCGCCAGGAGGACCCCGAACGCCCCTTCGTGGACAGTCTGGTCGGCTGGACGACACACGTGGTCGCCGACCAGCACCGAATCACGTACGGCCGGGACTCGCTGGCCTGGGACGAGATCGAGTGGGTCCGGTATCCCGTCTCCCGGACCAAACACCTGGGCTTCCTGTTCCCCTCCACGTACACCAATACGTACACGTTCGGCGTGGGCAGATACGGGAACTCACCCAAGAGCCTGGGAAATCTGATCTGGAGCAAGAGCGGTAAGAGAGCAGAGGCTCCTGAAGCGTGGCTGGCCCTGGTCGAGTTCGCGCAGCGCGTCCTCGAGTCCCGGCTGCTCGCGGAGCGTCTCGACCTGATCCGGCGCGGCGGGTCGTTCACCATCGGCGAGATGCGCGTGCACCGCGGCGGGCTCACGCTGCGCGGGGTCATGGAGGCCGATTGGGGTTCGCTCACAGACGTCGAGGTCGCGGACGGCCTGGTGTGGATCCATGAGCGGGGCAGGCAGCAGCCGGTGAGGGTGTCCCTCGGCAGCGCCAACGCCGTACTCCTACCCCGCATCGTGGCGGCCATGGCCAGCTGAGCCGCGGCTATCCGTGCAGACGCCCCGAGACCTGCGTGATCTCCTCGGCGCCCAGCGGGTACGGGCTGCCGTACAGCAGCGGACCGGTGATGACGGCGGGGCCGGTGACGGGCTCCGCGCCGTGATCTGCCGCGAGCCGGCTGGCCACGGGGTTGGGCTGGCCGGAGCGCGCCCGACCCGGGCCGTCCTCGGCGTACCAGAGGGTGAGCTCTTCCCCGAGCTTGGTGGAGCGGATGTGCTCCGAACCGAGAAGACGAGCGACCTCCTGCACGAGATCCATCCCGTACGACGCAGTCTTTACCTGCTGGATGCCCCTGTCGGACACGAGCAGCAGGCCGGACGTCGCCTTGCTCCGCTTGAAGAGTCCCATCCCGTTACCCTATCGACGTGGCCACGTCACCTGCCACCCTCCTCCTTGACCCCTTCGCGCGCCGGGAGCCTGCAGCTGCTCCAGAACGCACATCACGTACGCGTCCCGGTCCACTGCCCCCGCTTCGGCCGCTGTTCCGGTGGGTTCACTCAACATGACCTGCGGTTTTCCCGGTCGCAGCACAGCTACCAAAGAATCTCACCGATAACCGCTGTACCGCTGTTCCCGAAGACCGTGTCCTACGTGGTGAGGCGTCGTTGAGTTCGGCATGGGGCGGGGTACGTGGAGTTGGATTGTTCCGGACGGGTTGTGGGAGATCGCGAAGCCGCTGATCCCACCGTCGAAGGTGCGGCCGCAGGGCGGCGGAACGCAAGACACCCATGATGAGACGCTGTTCGCCGCCATCATCTACGTCCTGGTGTCCGGCTGCGCCTGGCGGGCGTTGCCACCCTGCTTCGGGATATCGAAGTCGACCGCCCACCGGCGGTTCCTGATCTGGTCGAGAGCCGGTGTCTGGGGCCGCCTGCACGAGGCCATGCTGCACCGGCTCGACGACGTCGGCCTCATCGACGTCACCCGCGTCGTCCTCGACACCGCCCACGTCAGGGCGAAAAAAGGGGCGAACACACAGGTCCGAGCCCCGTGGACCGGGGCAAGCCGGGTTCCAAGATGCACATCCTGTCGGACGCGAACGGACTGCCCCTCCTCGTCGGCGTCTCCGCCGGCAACACCCACGACAGCGAAGGGCTGAAGCCGATGGTGGAGAGTCACCAAACGAGACACGACCCCCACCGCGGCCGCTACTTCAAACCCCAGCGCCTGCACGCCGACAAAGCCTACGACCGGGCCGACCTGCGCAGATGGCTCCGCGGGAAGCGCATCGGCGTGCCGCATCGCCCGCAAAGGCATCGAGTCCAGCGAGCGATTACGGCGCCGCAGGTGGGTCATCGAACGGACGATGTCCTGGCTGTCCGGCTACCGCCGCTTCAGCCCCCGCTACGAACGCGATCCCCGCAACTACCTGGCCTTTCTCGGCCTTGCCGCCGCCCTGTGCTGCTACAAACGACTCATCCGCCTCACCACGTAGGACACGGTCTTAGCGCCGAAGCCTCTCGCAAGGAACCGTTGTTGGCGCCACGTGGAATGGCATCCGTATCGCGGCTGTAGCGATCCTGGCCGCTCTGCATGGCCACACGGTGATGAGGTCGTGGCCGAGGCACTTCACCAGCCGGGCGTGAACGTGGCGCGTAGCCCGTCGCATCAGGCCAAATCTGTCTGCTCTCTGGCCAGCCGGTCGCGTTCGTCGACGGTGAGGCCGCCCCAGATGCAGTCCCGGAAATCGTTGGCGATGACGTAATCCGCGCACGCTTCCCGGACCGGGCAGCGTGCGCAGTACGCCCTGGCCTTCTCGGTCTACTCCTTCAACGGGGTGGTGCGGCTGCTGTCCACGAAGAGGGCGGGTCGCTCCTTGCAGGGGGTTTCGGGTCACTGGCCGGGGGCGGTGTCGAGGGCGTCGGGGAAGTACGGGACGGTGCTCAAGGTATCTCGCTGGGGGTGAGGGTGGCGAGGTGGAGGGGGCCGGGGTCGTCGGTCCAGACGGCGAACGTGTCGAGGATGCGCTGTCGGTGGCCACCGCCGCGCTGCTGATGTCCTCCAGGAGGAACGCACCGGCGTCACCGCACACCTCACCCCCGGAGCGCAGCGTGAGCGGGCCGGAGTCGGCGTACGGCAGGAGGATCGGCAAGTAGGAGTATCGCCGAGATACGGGTCAAAGGGGCGGTGGCCGGGCGCCGACATCCGAGGGTTCCCGTTCTCGGTGGCGTTCGATGGTGACGGCGATCACGGCGCATACACCAGTCGGTGACAGCTCAGCCGACCCCCCGGGGGCGGTCGGCACAGCCGTTGTCGAGGACACCTACTGACGTGCCAGCCCGTGGCGGTCGGCCCAGGCGTTGATCGACGCGGCCAGCTCCTCGGGGCGGTCCTCCGGGGAGTGGTGGCCGGCCGGGCCGTGACGGGTGACTTCCAGGCCCGCGATGTGCTCCTCGCACCAGGCCACGGCACCTTCGTCGGTCATCGCACCCGGACCCGGCTCGAACGCCGCGAGCAGCTTGGGGACTTCGGGGCTGACTGCCAGCCAGGCGTCGTAGTGCTCGACGCGGGCCACTACGTCGGCGGGCTCGGCGTCCAGTGGCATCATGCGCGTCCACGCCAGCACCGGGCGGCGGCTGCGCGGGGTGGGGAAGGGGCGACGGTAGACCTCCAGGTCGGCAGGGTCGAGCGGGGTGGCGAGCGTGTCCGGGAGTCCCTCGATGAACAGCGACTTCTCCAAGATCATCTCCTCGCCCACTCCGGAGGTGCGCAGGAGGGTGAACAACTCCCGCCCTGCGGCTGGGAACTCGTCGCCGACCAGCGGCTTGACGATCGCCTCGGTGAAGGCGAGACCGCGGACGCGGCCCGGGAAACGGGCGGCTCTGTCGAAGGCGAGCGCGCCACCCCAGTCGTGGCCGACGAGGACGGCCTCGGTAAGGCCCAGGGCGTCGAACCAGGCGTCGAGGTAGCGGGCGTGGTCGTCGAAGGAGTAGGCGATGTCGGGCTTGCCCGAGTCGCCCATGCCGATGAGGTCGGGGGCCAGAAGGCGGCGGCCGGAAGCAGCCACGACCGGCAGAACGTTCCGCCACAGGTGGGAGGAGGTGGGGTTGCCGTGGAGGAAGACAAACGGCAGCCCGTCGGGATCGCCGGTCTCGCGGTAGTGGAGGGTGGAGTCGAGGACGGGGAGGGTGGGCATCGCGGGGTCACTTCGCTTTCAGTGCGGGGGATTCATCAGAGATTGAGGCTCAGGACTCGGTCGACGGCGATCTCGATGACGACCAGGTCCGGCGGGGCGGGCGGGGCCGCGCGGTAGCGGTTGGTGTAGCGGCGGACCGCCTCGGCCAGGCGCGCGGGATCGTCGGTGACGGCGGCCCGGCCTTCGAGGGTGACCCAGCGGAAGCCGTCTGCCTGGCAGAGCGCGACACGGGCCGCCGATCCGCCTGCCACCACGTTCCAGGCCTTGCGGGCTCCCGCCCGAGTGGTCACCCGGACCAGGCCGGTGTCCGCGTCGAAGGAGAAGCGGACCGGGGTGACGTGCGGGGTGCCGTCGGGGCGGAGGGTGGTGAAGGCTGCTGTGCGGGGGCTCGTGAGGAATGCCCGTGTGGCTGCCGGGAGTTCGGCGGTCGCCCGGCTCACTTCTTCTTCACGCCCTCGTGCCAGATCAGCTTGGCGATGTTCGGCTTCACAGCCGTGGTGATGACGCCCATGGCCGTACGGACGTACCGCCGTTCCTCCAGCTCGCGCAGCATGCTCGCGGCGAGGTCGGCCCGGGCGGTGAAGACGCCATCAGCGCTGGTCTCGGCGGCGTGGTAGTCCGTGACGACGGGGTGCTCGAAGAGGCCCGAGGGCCGGACGAGGGTCCAATCGAGGTCCGTCTGACGGATCACGGCCTCCATGCGGCGCATGTCCTCGTGGAGGGTGCGGCCAAGGCGTCGGTTCACCAGCGGGTCGAGCACGTGGTTGAAGAAGTGCGCGCCGGCGGGGCGCCAGTTCGGGTCGGCGATGCTGGAGCTGATGGTGAGGAGCCGCTCGATGCCGTGGCGGGTCATGGCCCCGGTGATGGCCGTGGCGCTCGCCGAGTACGTGGTGATGGTCTCCTTGCTGAAGCGCGCGCCCAGCGCGGACAGGACGGCGTCCGTCCCGGCGATCGCGGCATCAACGGCCGCCGGATCGGTGGCATCGGCGACGGCCACGGCGAGGCCGGGCCGCTCGGAGGGGAGGGAGCCGGGGCGGCGCGTCACCGCGACGACCTCGTGGCCGGCGGCGAGGGCCTGGTCGGTGAGGTGGCGCCCGGTTGGTCCGTTGGCGCCGAAGACTGCGATACGCATGGTGTCGGGGCATCCCTTCGTGTGGTTTCCGGAACGCCCTTGACTGTGCCGATCACGAAACGCAGGCTCAACGCTGATGAATAACGCCGCCCCTGCCCCCGCCCGCACTCGAGGCCGCCCCCGCGGCAATCCGCCGATCCGCGAGTCGATCGTCTCGGCGGCCCGTGCCCTGTTCCTGGAGCGCGGATACCGGCGCACCACGGTGCGCGCGGTGGCCGCGGCCGCCGGCGTCGACCCGGCGCTGATCGCCTACCACTTCGACTCGAAGAAGGGCCTTTTCGCGGACGTGATGCAATTCCAGTGCGCCAATGCGCTGGTGGTGGACGACGTCCTCGGCGGCGACCCGGCCACCCTCCCCGACCGCCTGATCGACGCGGTGACGGGCCTGTGGGAGGACGCCGACTTCCTCCAGCTCACCGCCCAGGGCGACGAGGCCGCCGAGGTGATCCGCGAATACCTGGAACGCGAGCTGCTGGCCCGACTTGTTGAATTCCTGGGCGGTCGGGACGCGACCGCCCGCGCCACAGCCGTGGTGACGATCCTCGGCGGTCTCATCTACACCCGCTACCTCAACCCCCTCCCCACGCCGGCCGCCCTCACCCCGTCCGAGACCCGCCACATCCTCACCCCAGCGCTGCGCACAGCTCTGGCCTCGAGACCGCGTACAGCGGCGACCACCACAGCAGGCCGTCAAGGCTCGCCGACCTCTGGTTGAGGCGCCCGTCTGGCCTTGACTACCCAGCGCCTCCGGTGCGGCTACCCGTAAGTAGCGGGTTCAGGGCCGGTTGCCCGATCGCGGCAGGTGGCTGTGGAGACCGACGACGCCGCACCCCAGCTCGGCCCGCTCCTCCTCTGCCGCTTCGTACCCACTGCATGTGAGCGACGTCCGCCTGATGCCTGGCTGCCGCGCGAGAGGGGTCGGCTTGTGCCCGGGCGCTACGGGCTTGCAAGCGCTCTCGCAAAGGTGAATCCCCCGCCGATCGCCGCTCCGGCCAACGCAGCCCTGAATTCGTCCATGGTGCACGATGGTGCCGCAACCCAACGACACAATGAGCACGTTCGGCGAGAAGGGGCCGGCCGCCGACTGGCAGCCGGCCCTCTCCGTCGCCGCACGCCGCACGGCCGGCACTTCCCTGCTTGGTCGCACATCGTCATCGGCTCTGCCACCAAACGATCACGGCGGTGAACAACGCCGTCCCGGCAGCGGTGGAGGCACCCTTCAGGATGCCCATTCCGACAATGCGTCCGTACTTCGCGAATCGGCCCCTTCCACGGACTGCGGGAGCAGGCGCAGCCGTAGGGGTGGCGGTGGCTGTCGCGCTGTTCGGGTGGCTGGGCAGCGGGAAGCCGGAGTCGTCCACGGCCGGAACGTCCCTGGACGGGCCGGCGGCACCGAGTGGGCAGGGGGCGGAGGTGGCGAACCCTGATCCCGTGGGCTCGAACGAGTCCGGCGGTGTCAAGGGAAACCACCAGTGCGGAAAGGTGCGCAGCGCGGGCGCCGTGCTGTGGACGCCGTGCACGCTGGTCACCGAGGACGGGACGGCATCCCTCCTGGTGCAGCTCACCAACACCTCGGGCAGGCCCGTCACGGTGGAGGTGAATCTCGCCTACATCCAGAGTGAGGTGGAGCAGACCTGCCCCGGCCCGCGGGGAAGGCCGGGCAGGGTCACCCTGCCCGCCAAGGAAACCAGAACGAGTCCGCTGGAGGCGTGCACCGTCTCGCTGACGCCGATGCAGGCCTTCCAGGCCCGCGGCTGGGTGGTGCCGGACGGCGCGGCACAGTGGGGGTATCGCGAGCACTCTCCGACGCTGCACGTGCGGGCCGACGGCACTGCGGTGTGGAGTGGCGAGGCGTCAGGACGCGGTCGGGCGGTCCGTGGGTGGTCCCGACGGGCGTGAGAAGCGGGGGTCTCCTCCGTCGCGGGACCGGTCTTCCTTGTGACGACTCTTGGGTTCCGAGCGCGAGGTCAACCAGCGTCCGCACCGGACCGTCCGTGCCCAGCAGCGCGTCGCACAACTCGAGCAGCGCGTCGCCCCGCGCGGTCGGATATGCGTACAGCTCCGACCGGAAGTGTGGTCGAGGTCGTGCTGCTCGAGGAGGCGGGCGGACTCGGCGGGCGCCGCGGGCGCGCGTGACGCCGGTACGGGGCGGTACTTCGAGTCGGCGTGGTCCTTCGTCGTGTGCCGGACCGTCAGGCATGGAAGCACTCCGGATCGGTCTCACCGGCCGCGGTGAAGCACAGCCGCAGGCCGGCCCGGTCCGGGGCGCCGATCATCGCGGTGAAGCGGTAGACGCCGGTGTCCGCGGGGCTGTCGATGACGACTCTGCGCGGCCGGACGCCGACGGCCGACAGCTCAAGGGCGTCGCCGACCTTCGCATGCCAGATTCTGCCCCAGGCAGCGGCGCACACGCTGCTGTACCGGATTTCCACTCCCGTACCGGTACGGGTGCGGTGCACTGGTCCCAGTGCGTCGGCCCGGCCGGGCAGCCCACAGAACGACCGGCCGGGATCCATGCCGTCGCACGTCGTCCCGTGGCAGGCGGGTGGGGGGTCGAGCGCGGGGGACGCCGTCAGGCCCGTCGGTTCTCCGGCGTCGGAATCCGTGACGGCCAGCAACGCCGTCACGGCGGCCAGGGCTGCCGCGGCGCCAGCGACGACGGCCGGCCAACGCCCGCGCCGAGCCCGTCGCGGGACAGCCCCCTCCTCGGCGTCCGTCGGCACGGTGACGGAGGGGCGCTGTGGGGCAGGGCGGGAGAGGCGGGCGCGCCCGCTCCATTCGGCGTCCGCCAGCTCCCACAGGGCGAGGAGCCGCCCGGAAGGTTCTCCGGCCGTGGCGCACAGCGCCTCGACGGCCTGGCGGGGCACCGGCTTCTTCCCGTTGAGATAGCGCTCCCAGGACGACTTGCTGTACGCCGTGCGCTCGGCCAGCGCCACAAGGCTGAGCCCGGTACGCGCCCTGACCGCACGCAGCCCTTCGGCCAGCGCCGCGCACTCCGGTGCACCGCCGGTCATCCGCGCAGCACCCGCCAGGTGTGCGGTCCGACGACGCCGTCCGCGGGCAGCCCGGCTTTCTCCTGCAGGCGCATCACGGCCGCGATGGTCTGCTGTCCGTACACTCCGTCGACAACGCCGGGTTCCATGTGGTGATGGCGCAGCAGGCACTGGGCCTCCACCACGTCCCAACCGGGCCCCGCGAGGACGGCACTCCGCGTCACGCTGTAACCGGCGTACAGTCCCTTTGCGGTCGTTTCGCTCCTGCGGACCTCGCAGGGATAGGTCTTGCCGGGCTGAAATACGTATCGTTCCCTTCCGGCCGCAGCACTGGTCGTACTGCTGCTGGGTCCCGCAGCCGCCACCGTGGCCTTGACCTGGTCACTGGCGGAGCGGTCATCGTTCCATGCCGAGGAGATCACTATCCCTGCGCCCATGCCGGCCAGCGCGGTGAACGCGGCGGCGGCGAGGGCTGCGCCTCTGCGCACCAACGGCGGCCGGGCGTCCTTCACCGGTGGCGATTCCACCCCCGGAACGTCGGCCCCCGGGTCGGTCACGCAGTCCGACGCAGACAGAGCGCTGGGACGCTGCCGGGCGTCCTCGGCAATCTCGTGCAGGACCAGCAGGCGGACGCTGTCTGCCCCGGAAGCCCGGGCAAATTCCTCCACCGCGCGACGTGGCGGCAGGGTTTTCCCATTGAGATAGCGGTCCCAGGACGAACGGCTGATGCCGGTCTTCGTCTCCAGCGACTCCAGGCTCAGTCCACTTCGGTCCTTGAGCCTTCTCAATTGAACGACGAGTTGCCGCACTCGTGGATCCAGCGAATCCGGTAATGCCTTCCAACGCAGCATGACCCCCCCCTGCTCACAAGCACAGTTGTCCGTTGCCCCGCTAGGCAGTCGTTCCCCATCGGTACACCTCACTCGACTCGCCGGTTCGGCCCGGCCCGCCGAATCGGTCTCTTCCGGCCAGGGCACACGCAGTCCGCCGTCCCCTGCGTGCCGCATCGCCCCGGGCATCCCAGAAGGTCAAAGGGTGGGACGTCCCACGGTCTCCCAAGCGAACGGATGCTGTGGCCCGCGCCCAACCTGACCGGCAATCTCTGCAGTGCCGAACCCGCAGCGCATCCCACCGGGTTCGGCCACCGGCCGACAACGAGAAAGGTAAACAATGGAACGGCGTTCGCGTGTGATGCATTCTGTGATGGCCGCTGCTCTGGCCGCCGGAGGTGTGACGGCCGCGGCCACGGTTCCGGCCGCGGCCGCGCCGGCCCGAGCCCAGGCCTGCTACGACCACTCGGTCGGCTACGAGACGGTCGAATACGGCGAACTGCACAAGTGGCCGCGTACCGGGTGGGCCACGACGAGTCCGTACTGCGCCGACATCAACATCAAGGCCAACGTCATGACCGACGTGAAGGTCTGCTTCCGTGCGACCGGCAGGTGCAACGGGTTCAAGACCGCCTACGCACGCTCCTGGATCGAGGCGGCCACCAACGTCCTGGACAGAACGCAGTACCGCCTGCTGTTCTCCAGCTACAGCGCGGGACTGGCGTCGGCCTGACCGACCGGCCCCTGAACGCCTGATGGCTCCGCTGCCTCCATTCGTACGGAGACAGCGGAGCTCGACGGCGACCGACGTCTCTTCGTCCAGCTCAGCGCAGGGGACCTGGATGAGTAGGACGTGACGCCGCATCCAGACGCGGCTGGACTCGATGACGACGAGGGCGAGCTGAAGACTGCCGACGTCAGGTGTCAACCAAAGTGCGTGAATCGGCTTGTGGGGCGCCGCCTCGGTCAGCTGCCTCGCCGCCGTGGCGGTCTGCTCCCTCGGCAGCCCCGAGGCCACCACGGCTCGCTGGAGCCGTAGGCGGGAGGCATGCCTCGAGACTTCCCTCGACAGCTCCGGCGGATAGGCTCGATCAGCTCCGCGAGGTCGCCGAAGCCCTGGTCTGGGCACCGAGGAGTCGTCGATGCACCATCCGGACCCTCTGTATGCCGCGCGGCTCGCCACGTATGGGGCCGTGGCCACGCGTCTGTCCCTTGTTTCGAGCAGGGGACCTGCCCGCAACGGGGTACGTGCGCTCAAAGAGGTCCGTCCGACACCGTTCAGCGAGCGATCACGCCATAAGGAACTACCTCTCAAAGAGCGTTTTGTCCCGACAGGGTTGATTAGTGACATTTCGCGAGCCGATCCGGTATGGGACCTTTGGGGCAGACATGCCTGATGGGAGACGTGGGGTTCGTGTCGACAGTCGGCAACCCGTTTCGTTCCGTCCGCTCCTGTCTGATCCCAACACGCCCCCGGTGGACCTCGTTTGCGCCCTGGGGAGACGGTCTGCTCGACGGCACAACCGAAACATGACGCGACACCGCCCGTATCCCAGCGACCTGTCCGATGCGCGCTGGGAACTGATCTGCCCCACACTCTCCGCCTGGCGGGCCGACCGGAGAGGCAAGGGTCTGGACATCGGCCGCCCGCCCGAGCACGACCTGCGCAGCATCATGAACGCCATCCTCTACGTCGACCGCACCGGCATCCCCTGGCGCTACCTGCCGCACGACTTCGCCCCCTGGGAAACCGTCTACGGCTACTTCGCCGCATGACAGAAGGAAGGCGTCTTCGACCAGCTCAACGGTCTCCTGCGGCGCCTGGTCCGCCAGGCCGAAGGCCGCGACGGCGAGCCGACTGCCTGCGTGCTGGACGCGCAGAGTGTGAAGACCTCCAGCAATGTGCCGACGGCAGGCCAGGGCATCGACGCTGGAAAGAAAATCGCAGGCCGCAAGCGCCATATCGGGGTGGACACCATCGGCCTGCTCCTGGCCGTCTGGGTTACCGCGGCAAGCGTTTCCGACAACGTCGGCGGCATGCATCTGATGTCCCACATCGCCGCCACCCACCCGCGTGTGACCAAGGCATGGGCCGACACCGGCTACCGCACCAAAGCCATCGAGCACGGCGCCCGCCTCGACATCGACGTCGAAGTCGTCCAGCGTGAGGCCGGCGTCAAAGGCTTCAAGGTCCCCGACGGTGGGTGGTGGAGCGGACCTTCGGCTGGCTCATGCACCACCGCCGGCTTGCCCGTGACTACGAAACCCACCCCCATCGCTCCGAAGCCATGATCCATATCGCCATGATCGACCTCATAAGCCGCAGACTCACCCGCGATTCCACCCCGAACTGGCGCGACACCTGACGCACAACCTGGCTGCGCGCGCGTCACTTCTGGGTGTTGGTGCTCTCGTGGGCGGCAGTGGCGTCCAGTGCATGTGGCACGACCACGATCTGTACGTCGTCCTCGTAGATGACCCGCCCCGGGTCTACGGAACACAGAGCCCGGCAGTCGACGCCGTGCGCGGACAGGATCTCCAGATAACCGGAGACGCGAGCGAGGAGATGAGTGGCTGACGGCTTGAACCATGCCGCCGCGCCAGGGTTGATCTCATCGTCGTAGACGTGGGGGTCAACGGTCGAGGGGTCGGTGTACGCGGCGTCGTACCAACTGTTGTTGCGGCGGCGGAAATTCTCCTGCTCGTCCGAGAGCTTTCCCTCCCTCGCCAGATTGTTGACGAGTCCGAAAACACCGGTGAAGTGGCCTCGGCTGTTCCGGTGAGGCGCTTGGAACCGTACGTACTGGACGGCTCCACTGTCGCTATCGATCATCCCCATCAGCACATCTTGCCACTGGCCCTCTCATGGCCCAATAGCGTCTCACATTGAGAGAAAACGTACGAAAGGGATGAAACGCTCTTTAAGGGCTGTCCCATAAACGATCTTCGAGGTGGCGGTGTGCTACCCCATGACCGCGCGGGCCGCGTCCAGAAACGCCAGTCGGTTGTCCTCCAAGTAAAGACTGTCCCGTAACCACGGCCCATCCCCGCGGGGCGGGGTGCTCCGCGCTCCCGGGGCTACCCGAAGATGAGCTCGACGTCCTTGTCCACGCAGAACCGCAGGACGGTGATCAACTGCCTGACGTCTTCGATGCGCCGTCGCATGACAGGGTCGCTGTCGTCAGACTGCCGCTGGTCGAGACTCGCTTCCAGCCGGGGCAGCATGGTCGCGCATTGAGCCGGCGTCAGGTCGGGGCCGTCGTCGTCTGGATGGTTGAGCAGTGGCGCCAGCGTGGTGGAGACACTGCGCCACTGGCGCTCTCCGCCGAACCCGTTCATTTCGGAGAGGGTGAACCCCTCGGCCTGAGCCAACCACTTCCTGAACGTGCCGAAGCCGGTGTACGACCAGGAGACGTCCGGACTCGCCACGTCGTCGTCGCCCGGGAAGAGCATCAGTCCCACCTTGTCCCCCTTGGTTGTTCGTAGCTCAGGATCACCGTGAGGAAGGGTGCCGGCAACTGAAATGATCTCCGGATGGCCGGTGTGATCACGGCGTCGGAGCCGTCCTGGATAGCCCCGTTCACCGGGCTGAGCCCACGCTGCTTCGGCAAGCTGGTGACGGCTGTGCGCCCTCCACGCGGCGCACAAGGGCCGCAAGGCGCCGCGACCGGCCTCGATGACCGGCGAGACCACCGCCCTCCCCCGACACACAGCAGCGCGTCGGTCAGTTCGAAAACTTCGTCACGCCGGGCGGTCAGGCACTCGTAGAACTCTCCCCGGAAGCGTGACGCTTCCGCGAACGCTTCCCACCGGACATTGTGATGCAGCAGACTCACCCTCGCGGCATTCGTCGTGGTCACGTGTACTCCTTGGTCGGAGCATATGATCAGACGAAGGCCCCTCCACGACCGGTGACTACCCACAGGTGAGCGAGCCCGTTCGAGACCGTGGCAGCATGTACGGCATGACGACCAACCGAAAGGTCCATGCCGCATAGACGGCCAGGACACATCCGGGCCAGCATCCCGGACCGGCACCAGTCACAACGCTCAAGGCCGGTCATCGACCGCCTCTCCCCGCGAGCGCTGTCCGAGATCGTTCGCCTTGAACGCACGCGGAACTACCTCCAGCCGGGGGACATCAGCGCTGCATTGCGCCTGTGGAAGGATTACGTCCACCGCTCCGAGCCCGAGCTCTGGCACGACGACGAGTTCGGCAACGTGCACTGGTACTGCTGCGGCAACCCTCTCGAAGGCCGTGCCCTACTTGACGGCGTGATCCGAGCAATGTCGCTTCGCGGAGCCCGCGAGCTCCGCAAGATCGTCGAGGAGCTCGACGCCTTCATGGGCCCGCCCGACCCAGCCGCAGACCGCCGAAGACAGAGAACAAGCTGAGTGTCTGTTGCATGTAAAGGCCAACGGAAATCTTGGCTGGACGGGGCAGCGGCCCCGCCGGAGGCGGGGCCGCTGCGTTGGTCTGGGTGCTGATCACGGGAGCTTCTGCCGCTCTAGTACCAGCGCTGGAGTTTGTAGTAGGTCACGGCGCTGCCGCCGGTGCAACGGAGAATCCAGCCTGTTTGAATCTCAAGACTGGTCTTAGCGGCTTCGCACTCCAAGCCCCAGAAGAACTCATCGAGGGTGTGCCAGGAGGCGGTGGCGCCTGTGGGCGCCAGGACGGAGGTGGTTCGGATGCCCTTGTCGGCATCGGCCGCTTGTGCGGGTGCGCCGGCAACGCCAACAGCGAGTGCTGCTGTTAAGGCTGCGGCGGCGAGAGCAGGACGAATGCGCATCTGTTTACCTTTCGTTCCAAGGGGTGGCAAGCCTGGGCAGGCGAGCTGTCCGAGGCGACCTGCCGTCAGCCGGGACGATCTCGACTGAGCAGCCGGGGCACCGCTGAGACTGCTGACCGCTGAGGAACGGGGCAACGGCCACCGGTTGTCCCGGACAGACCCGGACTGTCCGGGCTGGTCAGAGTCTTGTCCGGTTCCCACCCCGGACAGCCAGGCATGGCAGAATCCGCCGTTGCCCCTCCTGCCGAAGCCACAGCAGGATGACCTTCATGGGGAACCTTGAGGAGCTTTCACCGTATGAAGCCCGAGACGCTGCCGGGTTCATCGAGTCGATGCAGCAGCTCAAGGAGCGTTCAGGGCTGACATATCGCGAACTGGAGGCGCAGGCAGCCCGAAACGGTGACGTGCTGGCGCGCAGCACGCTGGCCGATGTCCTGAGGCGGACGAGCCTGCCGCTGCCCAATCTGCTGGCCGCGTTCGTCCGCGCCTGCGGGGACGGGCAGCGGGTCGGCGCCTGGCTGGACGCCAGAGAGCGGATTGCCGCAGGTGACGTTGCCGTGTCCGCCACGGCGCCGACCTCCGTTCCCGAAGTCGACGCCACGGCCGAGACTCAGCTGCGACACGAGGAGTCCACGGGCCCGCAGCCCCGCCGGACCAAGCGACGCACGGTCGCGCTCGCGGCTGCGCTTATGGTCCCGCTGCTCGCCCTCGCCGCCTGGGAGTTACTCCCCGACAGCTCCGAAGCTCCGGGCGCAGGCCCACCGGCTGCTGCGGCCACCGCCTCCCGGACTCCCGCCGACGGCTGGGTCACCATCCGCCCCGCCCGCACGCCCGACCTCTGTCTGACCGACGGACGCGATCGCCATGGCACCTACAACAGTGCCGTCGCCGTCCAACTCCCCTGTGCCCAGGCCGCCGTGCCACGTACCTACCTCGAACCGGTCGGCGAGGGCCTGTACCGCATCCAGTGGCACCACCCCCAGATAGGAAAGGGATGCCTGACGGTCATGGGCGCCGACCAGATCAAGGGCATGCTCGAACCACGTGATGACTGCACGCAAGGCACTCTGTTCCGCTTGGAACCCACCGCCGCTGACAGCGCCGGGGGTTTCCGGCTTCGCCCGGCCCACAGCAGCCGGTGCATCGGCATCCTCGGCAACGACACCGCCGAGGGTGCCGAAGCGATCGAAGAACCATGTACCGGAGCAGCCGACCAGCGCTTCCTCGTCCGAACGGACTGACCACCCGTACCGCGGCTGGCTGTGGCTTCCGAGAATCTCGGGCCGTGACGGGACGGAACAGCAATAGCAGCCACGGGCACCCGAGTGACTTCAGAACTCGCCGACATTCAGAGGCACGCAGGCCGTCAGATGGCATCCGAACTCCTGGACAAACGACACTCGTTCGGAGTTGAGCGGCCGGGCCAGCACCTGAACGAGGCGCCAGACGGCTTCGTGCTCTGCGGTGTGCTCTCGCCACGCCCGAACGGGCCACCGAATGCCTGGATCCGGGGCCGGGATGGCCGCGTACGTGGAGGGTGACGTGGAAGACCGGCAAGTCCGAGGTCATCATCCCGGTGAAGGACCTGTCGGCGGGGCCGGCGATGGCATCGGTGCCGGTACGGCGGTTTGCCTGGCGGACCGGTCAGCGTCACCGGCCTGGGCTGGAGTGCCTGGTGACGACCCGGTCGGCAGCACGGGTTCGCGAGCCTGGCCGAGCTCTGGCTGCTGCTGGTGCCGGACTTCGTCGGCGGGTTCGACGAGGTGCTGTGCCAGCCGCTCCGTCTGCGGTTTCCTCCTCGGAAGGCAAGGGCTCGCACATTCCGGACTTCCTCTTGCTCGCGGCGGGAGCCTCGTGGCCTGCCCGCAGGGCCGAGGCCAGGCCAGCGACGACATGTTCGTGGGCAGATTCCGGCCCAGGAGGAGAACCTCAATGAGGGCCCGGGTGCCGTCTCGCTCGCCGTGGATCTTACGGGCCTGGTCTCTTGCGGTCGGTCTGCCGGCGGTCGACTGTTTGAGGGGCCGTCATGATGGGTGAGCGAGGACCTGTTGAGGGGAGCGGATCCAGTGAAGGACCGATTGAGCCGGAGGAGGCACAGAAGGTGGGCGCTTCTGTCGGCCGGCCTTGTCCTGGGTGCCGCGGGGGCCCTGGTCGGGGCACTCAGCTACTTTGACGTGATCTTCAGCAAGGAGCCGAGTTATCAGTTCTGTCCGTCCCGCAGTGCTGACACCACGCCGATCATGCCGTCGCAGTTGAGTGAAGAGGGAAGTGAATACCGTGGGCCAGGGCCGCATCACGTCCACGTCACTGGCCCTCAGGGAGGTGACAGTACACGTCAAGCCCTGCCCAAGAAGTGGACGTTTCCGCTGGACGGCGGGCAGTACGTGTTCAGGTCGGTGCAACTCGTCGTCTGCGAGTACGAGCACGAGGTGCCCGGCGTGTCCGGGACACCCTGCTCCTACGTAGTCCCCGAGACCGGCCAGAAGTACCAGTTCACGACCTTGCCCGCGAAATACGAGTACAGGGTTTACGAGGCAACGACGGGAGAGCTGGTCAAGTCGTTCGATGTGAAGGGCAAGGAGGGGACGGGTGACTGCACGGACAGTGTGTTGGTCGACCCTGCGATGGCTACGACGAACCTGGCTGCTCCCGACATGACCGAGGTCGAACGTCAGCTGAGACCGCTGGTCGAAGGTGATGTGCCCTGACGACCACCGTCAGGACTCCGGCGCGGCATCTCGCGCCGCACAGCGAGTCGTTGCGGGCGCCCTGGTGCGCGGCGTCGGTGATGGCGCGCTGCTGGAAGGTCGACTCGTTCCGAGTGATCCCGTACGGGTCGGGCCGGTCGTCGAGATTGGTGTCGCCGACGGCTCTGGCACCGGGGTGTCCTCCCCGGTGGCGGTGTGGTCGGGCAGGAGGTCGGCGACCGTGGTGCCGGGGCGCCGCGGCTGACACTGTGGCCGCCGGGTACGGCGGCGCCGGAGCGGCTTTCCAGGTACGCGGTGCGCACGGCGTCGGTCTTCTCGGCCGCCACGGCGGGGCGCCGAGACGCCACCCGCCTTCGCGATGTCCTTGATCCCCCGATCCCGCCACACGAGCAGGCCCTCTTCGAGATCTGGCCGGTCACCCACACCCACCGCACCGGCTCTTCAGCCGCCGACGGCTCGCAGGTGACGTCCGGCCTGCCCCCGGTCCTCGAAAGGGGCCGGGGCAAGCTGGTAGTGCTTGACGCTTCTCACCCTCCCGTCCCTCCAGCCAACCTGCCTCGAACAGCTCCTTGCGAGTGCAAGAGAGCACCGGTGGCGCCGTCCCCGCCGTGGCGGTCAGTGTGCTGGCCTTGATCATCGCCGGTCCGTCGGGACGCTGTTCCGAGATGCGTAGCGCATGACGACGATGCGCTGACTCGGGCTGAGGAGGCGCCCGGTCTTCTTCAGCAGGCACCGCACGCCTCCCCCGCGGTGGGTGAAGCCGGCATCGATGACCGCAAGATAGGGCGTGCACCTGTAGATGGTCGTCCGCCCTGGGCCCGTCGTTTGGATCATCTGATAGCTGGCCAAGGTTCCTGCTGACTGGAGAGTCGTTCGCGGTGCCGTTTGTGGCGTGCGCGTCGGCGGAGGACTTCCGCAAGGACTCACTGGATCAGTTCGATATGGGGGTGGGACGGGTCGGCCGGGCAGGCGTGGAGTTGAAGGTTGTGGCCGCCGACGATGTCGATCAATGTGACGTTGCCGTCCCGCGCTCCCAGGGAAGGCGAGGCGGGGTTCGTCGGCTCCTCCTCGGCGATCCAGGTTCCGCTGCCGCCGTCCCATTCCGAGGAAGCGATGGTGAGAAGCGGCACCTCGTCCGTGCCGCACTCAGGGCAGGGTCGGTCGACGGGGTCGCTGGGGTCCCAGCGGGTCCAGCCGCCGGTCTTCCAGCCGGGGGCGTGGCAGAGGTTGTTCAAGTACAGCTCACCCGGGTCGTACGCGTAATTGCTGTACAGCGCAGGGTCGACCGATGCCCATCGGCTCGTGTCTTCCAGCTGGGCGCGCAACTCCTCGGGCAGCTCTGAGGGATTGGGGTAGTCGGTGACCTGCTCCGGTGAGAACAGGCACGGCTCCGGGAGGTACCACTGGGACTGGATGACCGGCGGCTCGGGCGGTGCGTCGAGGACGTCGGTGACGGTGGCGGAGGAGCGCCAGAAGAGTGCGGTCGTGGGGTGGGCGCGTTCGGCGTGATCGAAGGGGCACCACAGGACCTGGAGGAGGTCCGCGTCGGGCGGGCACGGGAAGGGGACGTCACGGGCGTAGAGCTGAGCGACGGGGAGCAGGGGGATCGGGCCGTCGAACCACGGGCGTCCCACCTTGATCCGCTCCCAGTTCTCCCGTTCCTCGGGGGTGACCTCGGGCGCCTCGGGGTCGAGCCGCAGTCGCTCTTCCGCGGCGGCGAGATCGCGGCGTATCAGCCTGACATCGTCCGGCGAGTGGACCGTCTGCGACGCGTGTCTGTCGTGCGGCTCGTCGCAGCGCGGCCACAGCTCGTCGGCGGGCCACAGGAGCGGCCCGCCGACGGAGCTGTCGTGCGCCGTGGGCGACCCCGGCCTCGGGTGCAACCGGGTGGCCGACCGCGCCAGTGCAACCAGTGGAGGGAAGAGTGTGGTGATGTCGAACGGTCGCGGCGGGGTGGTGAATATGGCGTTCATAGCAGTGATGCTGCCAGCGGCGTCTGACAATGGGTGTACCGATCCACGTCAGCTGACACCACTGAGCGTGCCTGAGCCACTATGTGGACCAGAGGAATATGCCGGCGATATGGGGTCCGGCCAGGTAGATGGTCGCGGTCTCCTCTGAGGGGTGTATGCGAGTTGACGGGCGATTTATCGTCACCTGAACGTGTGGGACTGCGGCATCCTTGCCGGTCGGAGGGCTCGGGCGTGCTGGGCTGAGGACCGTGAGCGAGCGCAAGCCCTACAAGACCGACTTGTCCGACGTACGGTGGGCGCCGGTCGAGCCGGTGATCGCCTCGTGGATGGCCGCACACCCCTCTGTCAGCGGCCACCAGGGCCGGTACGAGATGCGGGGAGATCGTCAACGCGCTCCTCTACCAGGGCCGCACCGGCTCCCAGTGGGACCTGCTTCCGCACGACCTGCTGCGCTGGCGGGTGCGGGAGAAGGCGCGGCGGAAGGCGGACCCGAGCCTGGTAGTGCTCGACACCCGGAGCGTGCACGCGGCGGCCGGGGTGCCCGCGGGGTCGACGGGGCGTGACGCGGCAAGAAAGTACCGGGCCGCAAGCGCGGCCTGGCCGTTGACGGGTTGGGGCTGGTGATCGCGGCAGTCGTAGCTGCCGCGTCCGTGCACGACAACGCCGGCGGCATCGCGCTGCTGGACAAGGTCGCAGCCGACGCCGACACCGCGCAGAAGGCCCTGGACAGCTCAGCCGGCGGCCGGAGCGGTTGAGGAAGACTGCCGGGTTGCGCCGGCGTCGGGCCAGGGAGTCCGCTCGTTCAGTCACCGCTCGAGTACCGAGGCGGCCCGTCAGCAGTCTGTCAGCTCACCGGTCCTGACGGGCGTACCGGCCTGGAGCCGATCCGGTAACGCGGGAAAACGCGGTGCTGAAGGCAGTGGCAGAGCCGTAACCGATCTCACGGGCGATCTCGGCGATCGGCTGATCCCCCTGTCGCAGAGCGCGTTTGGCCATGGCCATCCGCCAGGACAGCAGGTACTCGATCGGCGTCAGGCCCACGCGCCGGACGAACCGCTCGGCCAGGACCGATCGTGAGACCCGTGCCTCGGCCGCCAGGGTCGCCACCGTCCAGTGCCGGGCGGCGTTCGCGTGGATCGCGTGCAGGGCAGCCGCCACCGGGGGGTCGCCCAAGCCGGCCAGAAGGCTGGCCGGAGGCTGCTCCAGCGTTCCTGGAGCGCTGCGTAGCGCCTCCACCAGCATCACCTCGACGAGCCGGGTCAGCACCAGCGAAGCACCGGGCCGGTCCGCGCCGGCCTCGTCGCCGATCAGCTCGAGCAGGCGCGCGATCCGCCCGGCGCCGTCGGTGTCCGCCCGCACGTGGACCACGGTCGGCAGCAGGTCCAGCAGGAGATCGGCGTTTTCCGGCTCGATCGCGAAGTGCCCGGCGAGCAACTGCACTGCTGTCCCTCCTTCGCTGCCCAGTCTCAGGTGGTTGTCCCGGGTGCCGGCCAGTGCCCGTTCCCCGTCGACGACGTCCCCGCCGGTGTCCTCGCCGATGTCACTGCTGAAGGTGAAGGCGGGTGGGCCCGACAGGAGCAGGAAGTCTCCCTTCGCGAGCCGGACCGGGGCTCCCTCGCACTGCAGCCAGCAGTGGCCGGCGGTAACCACACCGAAGTTGACGTCGGGGTTGGCTGCGAACCGCAGAGCCCACCGCCCAGAACCCTCGATCTGTTTCCAGAGGACGACGCGCGGGTGCAGCAGACCGATCACGTCGGTCAGCGGATCGGTCATTCGGACTCTCGCTAACTAATGGAAGAGCTTCAATAATAGACAGTCCGGGCCGATGGCGTCGAGACTCGATACATGAGCACACAGACCCGCAAAACCGTCCTGATCACCGGCAGCTCGTCGGGGCTCGGCAAGGCCACGGCCGCGCTCTTCCTGGACCGGGGGTGGAATGTCGTCGCGACGGCCCGCCGCCCGGCGCCGGAGGGCCACCTCGGCCCGGACACCGAGCACCTTCTGACCTGCGCGCTGGACATCACCGACCCGGACTCGATCCAGGCCGCCCTCCGGGACACCCTGGTCCGCTTCGGCCGGCTCGACTGCGTCGTCAACAACGCCGGCGCCGGGCTGTTCTCCGTCTTCGAGTCCACCCCGATGGCGACTGTCCGTGCGCTGTTCGAGACCAACGTCTTCGGGATGATGCAGGTGACGCAGGCCGCCCTGCCGATCCTCGCGGCCCAGGGCAGCGGGTGCCTGATCACGATCAGCTCCGGAGCCGCGATCGTCCCCGAGCCGCTGCTGTCGGTGTACAGCGCCACCAAGTTCGCCGTCGAAGGCTTCACTGAATCCCTGCGCTACGAGGCAGCTGCGCGCGGGGTCTCGGTCAAGCTGATCGAGCCCGGGCTGGTGCGGGGAACCAACTTCCTGGCCCGCACCGCCGAGAGCGCTCAGGCTGTCCCCGTCGCCGCCGGCTACGAAACGCTCGTGCAGCAGGTGATGGGCGCGTTCGAGCAGGAGTGGCCCTACCGGCTCGCGACCCCTCAGACGGTGGCCGAAACCGTCGTCACTGCGGCCGGCGACGACAGCACGCAGCTTCGTTACCTGGTCGGCGAAGACGTCGAGACCTCCGCGCGGATGCGGCGCGAGACCTCCGAGAAGGACTACAACGACTGGGCCCTGGCCCGCGTCGCCGGTCAGTGAGGTCACCGGTCGCCTGCCTCTGGTCCCGTGCAGTCTCAACGCGTTCCATACGGCGTCATCCCCCTGAGCCCGTGGCTGGAGGGATTGTTCCATGGGGCCGGCAGCGTCTCCGCACGGCGGCATTCTGAAACGATCAGTGCGGCTTCACGGGCTCCAGCCGCAGCCGCTGGGTCGGCCAGGGTGCCGGTTCGGCCCGGCCGAACCAGATCCGGACATCCTCTCCGGTGCGAACGGGCAGGCGGGGAAAATCGTTCTCGGCGTGCTCGGTGCGGTGCAGTGCGTGTTCCGGGCCCAGGTGCCGGGCGGCGTACGCGTCGAAGTCGGCCGCGTCGGTGGGATGGCAGACGGTCGCGAGCACCTCGCTCGTCCCCGGCTCCGGTGTGAAGCCCGGGCCGCGCAGCAGCAGGACGTCGTCGCTGTCGATCATGGTGGCGTTCGCGGTGTCGCGGTGCTCGCGCCAGATCGGGCCGGTGTAGAACGCCTCCAGCGCGCGCCGTCGATGCGCCATGTCGGGGAACGCGCGCAGCCAGACGAAGCGGTCCGGGTCGTCCAGATCGCGGAACCGGCCGCCGAGGGTGATACCGACCGCCTGCTGACCGGTCACGAACTCGCGCTCGAACAGCTCGATCAGCGTCTCCCTGGCTCCGGGATGCAGGGTGTACTGCCGGAGTTCGACGATGCTCATGTGGTGGCCTTCACGGTGGGCGTGAGGTCCACGGTCCAGTTGTCGTCCATGCGCGGAGGTTAGGGCCGGTCCGCTGACATCCACTGTCAGTGGATACTGAGCGGCATGCGTGCGAGCCGGCTGGTCACCCTGCTTCTGCTGCTCCAGAACCGGGGCCGGATGACGGCCCGGCAGCTGGCCGACGAACTGGAGGTCTCCGTTCGGACGGTCTACCGGGACGTCGAGGCGCTCGGTGCCGCCGGCGTCCCCCTGTACGGCGCCGCCGGCCACGCCGGCGGCTACCGGCTGGTCGACGGCTACCGGACCCGGCTCACCGGACTGACCATGGATGAGGCACGGGCCGCGTTCCTCGTCGCACTCCCCGGCGTCGCCGCCGAACTCGGTCTCGGCGAGGCGCTCGCCACCGCCCGGCTCAAGCTGCAAGCCGCCCTTCCGGCGGAGCTGCGCGAGCACGCCGAGCGGATCCAGGAACGGTTCCTGCTCGACGCCCCCGGCTGGTACGGCGACGTCGACCAAGTGCCTCACCTGGCCGCGGTCGCCGCCGCGGTGTGGGCGCGGCGGGTGGTGGTACTGCGGTACCGGCGCTGGCGGGCGCCGGAGGAGATCGAGCGGCGGGTGGAGCCGTACGGGCTCGTCCTCAAGGCCGGCCGTTGGTACCTGGTCGCCGGTGGGCCGTCGGGGATTCGCACCTACCGAGTTGACCAGATCCTCGGAATCCGGTCGCTGGAAGAAGAGTTCGTCATCCCGGACGGGTTCGACCTGGCCGGATACTGGAACGTCTATCTGGCCGACTTCCGAGCGCGGCTGCACACCGCGGACGCCTTGGTGCGGCTCACCCCGGAGGGCGCCCGCCGCCTCGGGGTGACGCCCACGGCCGACGGATGGACGGAGGTCCGCGTACCCATTGAGTCGATCGACCACGCCCACCGGGACTTCCTGCGGCTGGGCGCCGATGCCGAGGTTCTGGCACCGGCCGAACTACGCAGCCGCATGGCCGAGACGGCACGAACCCTAGCTGCCCGCTACGAAGCGTGACCCCGGGCAGAAGGGTCTCCCGACCGGGCACCAGCCACCGCACACGCTTATCGGACCCTATTGCCTCTTCATCTGAGAAGTTCAGCGTTCCTGACCGCGTCAGGACTCTGAACAGGTCCCATCGCGCCAGGTCAACGGCGCTCCTCACTTCGTCGGTCACGTGCAGGACAGCCACGCTTGTGAAACCACGGGACTGGGCGATGCGTCCGGTCCGGCTGCGGGTTTCGAGTCGCCAGGTCTAGCGACCCGCCCCGCCAGTCGTCCTAGTCAGGAATTGTGTTCAGATGTTCAGGGTTGCCTGGTGGCACGTACTGGGCGGCCGAAGGGCGAGTTGTTGCTGTCGGACGAGGAGTGGGCTGTGCTGGAGACGGAGAGGGGTCTCTCGCAGTCGACGTGTCGCGGATCTGGCGGGAGCAATGCTCATGACCTGTGGATCGGCCTCGGATCGGGCGCGCGAAGGGCGTACCTTCCCGAGTGATCGACTTCTGGTCATCGAGTTGGGCCGACGTTGCACCGTCGGCCGGGAAGGCACGCCCGTGCCGAGCGTGGCCCGCTGCGACAGGCCACCCCGGCCGACTCCCACCATGCCCCCGCGCAAACCCAGGCACTGCACCGCTATCTGCGCCCGCACAACTCCAGCGCCCGCCACCCGACGTACTCGCGCCCAACGCAGAGAACGCGCGTCCGCAGCGAGAAGGGCGTCCGCTCGAGCGGACGCCGCCTCGTACCCGCAGCCTGAACACCGCCCGGCGTCCGGTGACTCAGAAACCTCGGAAAACGCCTCGTCGCCGACGGCACCGGCGAACTCCTCAAAGTCCATGTTCGCCTCCGAGAGGTTGTTCTCGATACTCCACAGCTCGGCTGCCACGACGCGGACACACCGCCCGCGCCCACCCCGCAGGTCCACGACGAGGAGCGGCAGTTCAGCCGAGGCGAAAGCTACAGAGTCCGCAAGGACAAGAAGGGGATGCCGGTATTCCGCAACGATGAGGTCGAGGGCCTGCTCGGGCACCAAGCCCTCGTATCTCCGGTCATCGACGAGAGCCACATTGGCCAAGAAGCCGTCCCTGCTGGGCGAGTACAGCGCCGTCCGAACGGAGACCCAAGCATCGTCTGCCGAGAAGTCGGTGCGCACAACGAGGGCTTCCAAAGTGCAAGGGAGCTGATGCATGCGCGGACAGTACCGCCAACCCGGTGAACCAACCCGGGCACAGCACCAGTCACCGCTGCGTCCGGCAAGGCCGTGATCATGGTGGACCGAAGCCGGGACATCCACAGCGGCAGGCAACAGGGCACCCTCTGACCGGGGCGTCCCTGCCGTGGGCGGGTGGCGGCACCGGCCCGCACAGCTATGTGGCATCCGTTTCACGAGCAGCGGTCGCGGCGTAGTCGGTCGGGGTCCGGCCGTAGTACTTGCGGAAGGCGCGCGCGAAGTGGCCGCTGTCGGCGAACTGCCAGCGGGCGGCTATCTCCGTGACGCTCATGCGCCGGTGCGGTGCGACGAGCGCGCGGCATGCCTCCTCGAGGCGGCGGCGCCGGATGTAGGTGCTCAGCGGTCGGCCTTCCCTGGCGAAGGCCCGTTGGAGGGTGCGCGGGGAGACGTTCAGCTCCCGGGCGAGAGCCGAGGGGGACAGGGCGGGGTCGGTGAGCCGGCGGTCGGCCAGTTCTCGCGCGGCTTGGGCCAGGGCCGGAGACAACAGGGGCTCCACGTCGTCCAGGCCGCCCCCGGCGGCGGCCCGGGCCAACTCGGCCAGGGTGCTGCGGGCGGCGTCGGTCCCGGCCGGCCCGAGACCGTCCAGCATCCGGCCCACCATGGCGGCGTGCGCCGTCAGCAGCCGCACCTCGGCGGTGTCGGCCGGACCGGAGGCCGGCCCGCCCCGCCCGGGCCGCACCTCTGCGGCGGGCAGGACGAGTACCTGCACGACGGTGCGTGGCGCCGCGGAGAAGTGGGACAGCCTTCCCGTCTGTACCAGCAGGCGGCCGGCCGGTGCCGTGTGCTCGGCTCCTCCCGGTTCGCCGAACCGCCAGGCCCCCCGGTGGACGATCCACAGACGTACGTGACCGTCGGCCCCGACCCGTCGGCCCCCCGTCCGCAGGGCGGCGGCGGTCTCGAAGCGGTTGAACATCATGTCCCGCACCCGGAACCCGCGGGACCGCACCGAGAAGCCGGACACGGTCGTCCGGTGGAAGGGCGCCAGAGCGAAGGTCTCGCCCATCCGGCTCCGCCACTCGTGTGCGAAGACGCTGAAGGCGTTCGCGCCGCTCACGTCCGCCGAGAAAGTGCCGCTCATCGTTGTCGCGAATCTCCCGTTCGGGCTGACGCACCGGTCCGAGGCGCCGGGACCACACGCTTCCTACCCTTGTTCCGGCATACATCGAAGATCCGACATCCGCGGTCCGGAATGTCGATACAAGGGTAACGAGGTGGCGAAAATGAGCACGCTCGCGATCGTGGGCGCAGGCCCTCAACTCGGGCGCGCGATCGGCCGGCGGTTCGCCGCCGAAGGGGTCGACGTGGCGCTGATCGCCCGCAGCCGCACGACGCTGCAGGCAGTGGCCGACGAGTTGTCCGACACGGGTGTGCGGGCCGAGGCGTTCCCCGCCGACGTGACCGACCGCTCGGCTCTGCACGCCGCGCTCACCGCAGCCGAGGAGCGGCTGGGACCGATCGACATACTCGAGTACTCGCCCGCGCCGTCCCCGGCCGACCTGCGCCGGGCACCGCTGGTCGAGGCCACGAAGGTCACCGTCGACTCGGTTCTGGCCCAGCTGGACCTCTATCTGCTCGGGGGCGTGGCGGCAGTGCAGCACGTCCTGCCCGGCATGCTGGAGCGCGGCACGGGGACGATCCTGGTCAGCAGCGGGGCGGGATCGGGGCCCGTGATCGCCCCGCACGTGGCGAACGTCCAGATCGCCACCGGCGGGATGCGCAACTGGATCCTCAACCTGCACGCGGCGCTCTCCGGTACCGGCGTCTACGCCGCGCACGTGGCGATCGCCGCCTACATCGGCCAAGGGGGCCACGACTCCCAGCCGCAGACGATCGCCGACGCCTACTGGCGGCTGCACACCGGGCGCACCGAAGCCGAGCTGGTCATCCAGGATCTGCCGGACGACTACCTGGACCGGGGACTGGCCGACAAGTTCGTCGAGCCCTGAGGCGCCGGCGGCTGCACGGCCGAAGCAGGCGGAGGGCGGTGTGCCGTTCCGGCCGTTTACGGCAGTGGTGCCGTGGACGGAGAGCGGTGTGCCGTTCCGGCCGTCCACGGCAGTGGTGCCGTGGACGTCCTGCCCGGTGGCAGGCACCGGGCCGCGGGAGTTCCCGCCGACGGGCGCCGGTCGGCTGTCCGGCGCAGGCGTGGTTCACGTCTTCGTGGCCCGGGAGATAGCCAGACTCGCCCTGCGCAGTGCCGTCACGGCCGCGGTACGGGGCCCGCCGTCATCGGGTGCGACCAATGACAACGCGCCCAGTGCGTCGCCGCGGCGGTTCAGGATCGGGGCGGCGACGGTCGACATGGCGGTGGGCCCGGAGCGCAGTGGGTTGGGCACCGTCACGGAGCAGACGCCGTCCGTGCGTACGGTGGCCAGGAGCCGGCGGACGCAGGCCGCGTCGTCCGCGCCGGCCAGCGCTTCCTTCCGTATGCGCCCGGGGGCGTGCGCCAGCAGGGCGATGCCGATGCCGGTCCCGATGAGGGGGAGGCGTCCGCCGACCCGGTACTTGACCGCCGCCGCGTTCCGGGCGGACAGCCGCTCGACCAGAACGGCCTCGTCGCCGTCCCGCACGGCGAGGAGGATGTGCTGGCCGGTGACCCGGTGCAGGTCCTGCATGAACGGCAGCGCGGCGGCGCGCAGTCCGTGGCCGCGAGGTGCCAGCGAGGCGATCTCGAGCAGTTGCAGGCCGACGACGAAGTCGCCGTTGTCGAGGCGTTCGAGGGCTCCCACGTCCGTCAGCTGGGCCGCGATCCGGGACGTGGTGCTCTTCGGAAGGCCCGCCCGGGCCGCGAGTGTGTGGAGCGCCAGGCCCTCACCGGCCTCGGTGAAGGCGCCCAGGACCCGGAAGGCCCGCTCCAGGACCGGCTCGCCGCGCAACGGCCTGCCCGAGCGCGGGACTTGTACCGGTGTTCCACTCATCGGAATCGTCGGTGCGTGTCGTCTGCCACGGTTCGAATAATAGCTCTCTGACGTGCCCACCCGGTGAGGGCGGGCGCCGGCTCTGATCAGCGGCGCCGGGCCGCGGGAAGCGCCGTCCGCCCATAACGACGGGCAGCACAGACCGAGGAGACCACAATGGTGACCACCCCCGCGCTGCGCGACGTCCACGTCCCGCACGCCTACCCCGAACAGCAGGTCGATCTCGGTGAGATCACCATGAACTACGCCGAGGCCGGTGACCCGGACCGGCCCGCCGTGCTGCTGATCCCCGAGCAGACGGGATCCTGGTGGTCGTACGAGGCGGCGATGGGCCTCCTCGCGGAGCACTTCCACGTCTACGCCGTCGACCTGCGGGGCCAGGGGCGCAGCAGTTGGACCCCGAAGCGGTACAGCCTCGACAACTTCGGCAACGATCTGGTCCGGTTCATCGCGCTGGTGGTGAAGCAGCCCGTCGTCGTCGCGGGCAATTCCTCCGGCGGCGTCCTCGCGGCGTGGCTGTCGGCGTACTCCATGCCAGGTCAGCTCCGCGGCGTCCTGTGCGAGGACCCGCCGTTCTTCGCGTCCGAACTCGTCCCCGCTCACGGCCACTCGGTCCGGCAGGGTCGGGTCCGGTGTTCGAGCTGTTCCGCACGTATCTCGGCGACCAGTGGAGCGTGGGTGACTGGGAGGGGTTCTGCCGCGCGGCCGGCGCCTCGGCGTCGCCGATGGCGCGGTCCTTCGTGGCGGACGTGATCCCGCAGCACCTGAAGGAGTACGACCCGGAATGGGCCCGGGCCTTCTACGAGGGGACCGTCGGGCTGAACTGCCCGCACGAGCGCATGCTGGGCCGGGTCAACACGCCGGTGCTCCTCACGCACCACTCGCGCGGCACCGACCCGGAGACCGGGAACCTGCTCGGGGCGCTCTCGAACGAACAGGCCGCGCAGGCCCGGCGGTTGATGGAATCGGCAGGGGTGAAGGTCGACTACGAGTCGGTGCCGGACGCGTCACACATGATGCACCAGTCCGACCCGGCGCGGTACGCCGAGATCTTCACGCGGTGGGCGGCCGCACTGGCCCCATGACCGGGCGCCGCGCGGGCACGCGCGTACGGGCCCCGATCGCCGGAGCTCCACGGCCGGCCCGTGGCGGGTGCGCGTGACCGAACGGGCCGCCGCTCTGCCTGGGCCTCAGGCCCGCAGCCAGGAGGTGGCGGGTCTTTTGGGCACCAGCCCGCAGGTGAACTCCGCCGTCTCCAGGAGCCGGCGGGTCAGCCGGACTCCGGTGACGTGGTGCGCCAGGGCGAACTTGGCCGGGGTGAGGCTCTTCACCTCGTCCTCGTCCGCGTCCGGGTCTTCCATCGGCCCGAATCCCACCTTGCGCATGATGTCGAGCAGATCGTCAGGGTGGCTGCCTTCACGGCAGTAGGGGTCCTCGTCGTAGGACATTCGTACGGACCCGTCCGCGTACCAGCAGAAGGGCCCCACGGGGGAGACGTTGGCCATGTGGGAGACCACGGTCCGCCCTCTTGTCACGGGAAGCATGACCTCCGGTTCGGTGCCCAGGAAGCCGTTGTACTCGACCATGAGCGTCCAGTCACCGACCGGGACGACTCCCACCGGCTGGACCTCCTCGAAGACGTGGTCCTTCAGGCGGTACAGCTCGATCGTCCACTCGCGCAGCGCGCTCAGCCCGGTCACCGCCGTCCCGGCGGTGACCGGCAGAGCCTTCAGCTCCCCCAGGAGTTCCTCCGGGGGGACGGTCTGCACGTAGGTGAAGCAGTGCGACTCCTCGAAGTCGTCGTCAGTGCCGAACACGTCGGTGTAATCGGCTTCCGTGGTGAATTCCTGCATGAGCACGTCCCCTTGGCTGCGAGTGAGGCAATGAGGAGGACGAGCAAGGTGCTTGAGTCGGTTCGCCCCGGGCCGAAGCCGTCCGGTGTCGCCGTGCGCGGTGTCGGTCACTGTCACTGCGCGGTGTCGGTCATTGTCGCCGTGACAGTCGTCCGACCGGCGGTGGACGGAGCTGGCGAAGTGGTCCGCTTGAGTCAGCGGCCTTGATCGATGACGTCGTGGAGGTACTGCATGGCGAGCTTCTCGGCGTGGTGGCGACGTTCAACGACCGCTCCACCGGCATCGGACCACCGGCGGTAGAGATCGACGGTGGCGAGCAGCGCCCGTCCGGCTTCGTGGCGGTCGTAGCCGCACAGCGTCGCCTGAAGGTTGCGCGCCTCATCGGGCGCGATGGACTCCAGGTGGCGTACACCACGCGGGATCGCGCCCGCCCGGCGGGCGGCCAGAGGCCCGAGCACAGTGTCGTTCCCATGTGACACGAGGATGCTGAGTGAGCCGAAGGGCTTCGGCCACAACGTCGGCGTCGACCTGTGCCGGTGTCCTGTCGCCGTATTCGAGGATCTCGTACTCGTCGTCCAGGTTGGCGAGTCCTTCGGCCAGGGGCAGTTCGTGCCCGAAGCGCTGGTGGATTCGCAATGCCAGCTCGCGCGGCGTCAGTTCGCCGGCCGGCATCCGGGCCGCAAGTACTCGTGCGGCGGCTTCCTGTCCGCCAACGCTGCCCGCTGGGTAGAAGGTGAGGCCCAGTTCGTCAAGTGCTGGGGGAAGGAGATCGGGGACGTCGTAATACGCCTCCGTGCGTGTGCACGCGGCCAGCATTCGCAGGGCGGGGCTGTCGAGGCCGGCGATGAGCGCGTTGCAGGCGCCGGTGACGACATCGGTCGCAGGAATCTCGCCCATGCTCCAGAGGGCGGCATGGTCCTGTAGGGCGAGCGCTGCCGCCGAGGTCGATGTCACTCACCCATGATTCCCCTCCTGGTGTGTCGTGGTCGAGCCGATTTCATCGGAGGTGCTGTTCAGCGGCCGGAGCAGGGCTCGCGCGGAGTCCGTGGGGCGCATCGCGGTCTCCCCCTCGATGCCCAACACCTGGGCCAGGCGTGACCACTGGTCTGTCTGGTGGCTGCTGTGCGGGAGGCGCGGCGCATCAGCGGCTGGAGGGCTCCTCCAACTGGGGCGACCCGCGGGCCCGCCCCGCGACCTGAGGCCGACCCGCTCTCGTCCCCGGGTGGGACCCGCGGAGGGCGTAGTACTGCGGATTCAGTATCGCGCAGTGTCGGCAGCGGGACGACGACAGGACACCCCCCTCTTCAGGAGTCTGGAGGCACCTTCGAGACCCGGATGCGGAGACCTCACCGTGGCTGCTTTTCTCTACCGAATGGGCCGCTTGGCCTTCAGGCGACGCTGGACCGTTGCCCTTGTCTGGGCCGCCGTGCTGGCCGCCGTAGGACTGGCCGGCATGACCGCGCCGGAGGCGGAGGAGGAACCCTTCTCCATGCCGGGGATCGAGTCGCAGGAAGCCTTCGACCTGATGGAGCAGCGGTTCCCCGGCGCCGCCGCCGACGGCGCCACCGCCCGCGTCGTCTTCGTCTCGCCGAACGGCGAGAAGGTCACCGCCACCGAGAACAAGGCGGCCGTCGAGGCCGCGATAGCCGAACTCGGGGACGGCACACAGGTCGCGAGCACCGTCGATCCGTACGAGTCCGGCGCGGTCAGCGAGGACGGCTCCACCGCGTACACGACCGTGACCTACAAGGTCGACGCCGCCGGCCTCACCGACGCCAGCCGCAGCCACCTGGACGAGTCGCTCGAGCACGCCCGTGACTCCGGGCTCACCGTCGAGGCAGGCGGCGACGCCATGGAGGACATGGGCGGACCCAGCGGCACCGCCGAGGCGATCGGCATCTCCGTCGCCGCCGTCGTCCTGCTGATCACCTTCGGCTCACTGGCCGCCGCCGGACTCCCGCTGCTCACCGCGCTCATCGGCGTGGGCATCAGCCTGTTCGCCATCACGGCCCTGGCCGGTCCGCTGGGCCTGGCCGACACCACCAGCACCGTGGCGATCATGCTGGGCCTGGCCGTCGGCATCGACTACGCCCTGTTCATCGTCTCCCGCTACCGCGAGGAGCGCGCCAAGGGGCGGGCGGCCCAGGAGGCCGTCGCCCTCGCCACCGGCACCGCGGGCTCCGCCGTCGTCTTCGCCGGGCTCACCGTCGTCATCGCGCTCGCCGGTCTCTCCGTCGTCGGCATCCCGATGCTGACGGAGATGGGCCTGGGCGCGGCGGGCGCGGTCGTCGTCGGCGTCCTCATCGCGCTGACCCTGGTCCCGGCCCTCCTCGGCTTCTGGCCCAACGCCATACTGACCCGCAAGGACCGCAAGGCCCGCCGAGCGGGCGGTACGCCGCGCGAGGCGCGCAAGGTCAACGGCGGCACCCGCTGGGCGAGCTTCGTGCTGCGCCACCCGCTGCCCGTGCTGCTCGCGGCCGTCGCGGGCCTCGGCGCCCTGGCGCTGCCGATGACCGACCTTCAGCTCGGTATGCCCGGCGACGAGGCCAAGTCCACGGAGACCACCCAGCGGCGGGCCTACGACGCGCTCGCCGAGGGCTTCGGGCCCGGCTTCAACGGACCGTTGACCGTGGTCGTGGACGCCAGGGCCGCCGACGACCCGAAGGCCGCGGCCGAGACCGTCTCCGAGCGGATCGGCGGCACCGAGGGCGTGGTGTCGGTGTCCCCGGCCCAGTTCAACGAATCCGGCGACACGGCCGTCTTCTCCGTCGTCCCCACCACCGCGCCGACCGCCCAGGAGACCAAGGACCTGGTCAACACCATCCGCGGCGACCGGCTCGGCATCGAGTCCGAGGCCGGGGCGACCTTCGAGGTCACCGGGACTACCGCGATGAATATCGACGTCTCCGAGAAGGTGCAGTCCGCGCTGGTGCCGTACCTGCTCGTGGTGGTCGGGCTCGCCGTGCTCCTGCTGCTGGTGGTCTTCCGCTCGATCCTGGTCCCGCTGAAGGCGGCCGCAGGCTTCCTGCTCTCGGTGCTCGCCTCGCTCGGCGCGGTGGTCGTGGTCTTCCAGCAGGGCCACGGCGCCGACCTGCTGGGTGTGGAGACCACCGGCCCCATCATGAGCCTGATGCCGATCTTCCTGGTCGGCATCGTCTTCGGCCTCGCCATGGACTACGAGGTCTTCCTGGTCTCGCGGATGCGCGAGGCATACGTCCACGGCGAGCGGCCCGCCCAGGCCGTGACCTCCGGGTTCCAGCACAGCGCCCGGGTCGTCGTGGCCGCCGCGCTGATCATGATCGCGGTGTTCTCCGGGTTCATCGGGGACAGCGACGCCATGATCAAGATGATCGGCTTCGGCCTCGCCTCGGCCGTCCTGCTCGACGCCTTCGTGGTCCGGATGGCGATCGTCCCGGCCGTCCTCGCCCTGCTCGGCGAGCGGGCCTGGTGGCTGCCGAAGTGGCTGGACCGGATCCTGCCCCGGGTCGACGTGGAGGGCGAGGCCCTGACCCGCCCGACCGAGCCCGAGGCGGAACCGGCCGAAAAGGACCTCGCCCGCACCTGACCGGGTGCGCAGGAGCCGCCCGGGGTCGCCCCAGCGACCCGGGCGGCTTCGCATCGTCCACCATGGATGCCAGCCCCTCACCGAGAGAGCCCACCATGAACAGCAGCCTGGAGCGCTACACCGAGCGCGTGGAACAGTACGCGTCGCGCTTCCCGCGCTTCCCCCGCTTCCTGGACGTGATGATGGTGCTGGCCCTCATCGGCTGCGCCTTCTTCGGCACCCATCTCAGCCTCCCCGGCCTCAACAGCCCGGACACGGGGAAGTCGCTGGAGGTCATGCTCGGCCTGTCCTGCTTCGTCCTGCTGAAGTACCGCACCCACACCCGCACGGTCGTGGTCGTGGTCGCCGGGGTCACCATCGCCGCGATCGCGCGCGGCTACCTGCTCACCCCGCTGCTGCTGGCCCCGCTCCTCGCCGCGATGTACTGGCTGGCCGTCCTGTGCGACCGCCGGACCGTCCGCCTGTACGCGCTCGTCGTCACGGTGGCCCTGCTGACCGTGAACCTGTTCTCCGACGGCATGCGCGACCTCTCCCCCGTCCTGACCGTGATCGGCCCGGTGTTCTGGATGGCCCTGCCGCTCGTCGGCGGCAGCCTGGCCCGGCTGCGCGGCGACTATCTGGAAGCGGTCAAGTCCCGCGCCGAGCACGCCGAACGCACCCGGGAGGAGGAGGCCCGGCTGCGGGTCACCGAGGAGCGCATGCGCATCGCCCGCGAGCTGCACGACGTCGTAGCCCACCACCTGGCCCTCGCCAACGCCCAGGCCGGGACCGCCGCCCACCTCTCGCGCAGCAACCCCGAGCAGAGCCGGAAGATCCTCGACGACCTCACCGGCACCACCTCCTCGGCGCTACGCGAGCTCAAGGCCACCCTGGGCCTGCTGCGCCAGGACGACCGGCCCAAGGGCGAGGGCCTGGAACCGGCGCCGGGGCTCGCCCGCCTGCCCGAGCTGATCGACTCCTACCGCTCGGCGGGCCTGGAAGTCGTCGTCCACCAGGAGGGCGTGCGCCGCCCGCTGACGCCGGGCGTGGACCTGACCGCGTACCGGATCGTGCAGGAAGCCCTCACCAACGTCGCCAAGCACGCCCCCGAACGCGCCGCCCACGTCAGCTTCACCTACGCCGACTCCCGACTGCTCATCACCGTCAGCAATGACGGCCCGGCCACCGCCACCGCCACCGCCACCGCCGTCAACGGGACGTCCGGCGGCTTCGGGCTGCGGGGCATGCGGGAGCGCGCCCAGTCCATCGGCGGCGACCTGTGTGCCGGCCCCCGCCCCGAGGGCGGCTTCGATGTCACCACCGCGCTGCCGCTGCAGCCGTCCGCCGCCGGCGAAGGAGAGTCCCGATGACCGTGAAGGTGCTGCTCGCAGACGACCAGGCCCTGCTGCGGGCCACGTTCCGCATCCTGATCGACTCCTGCCCGGACATGGCGGTCGTCGGGGAGGCGTCCGACGGGGCGGAGGCACTGGAGGTGGCCCGTACCCACCACCCGGACGTGGTGCTCATGGACATCCGCATGCCCGGGACGGACGGCCTGTCCGGCACCGCGGCGATCTGCGCCGATCCGGAGCTGGCGACCACCCGGGTGCTGATCCTGACCACCTTCGAGACCGAGGACTACGTCGCCCAGGCGCTGCGGGCCGGAGCCAGCGGCTTCCTCGGCAAGGACGTCACCGCGGACGCGCTGCTGGCCGGCATCCGCACGGTGGCCTCCGGGGAGGCGCTACTCTCCCCCGGCGCCACCCGCACCCTGATCACCCGCTTCCTCACCTCCCCGGCCCCCGGCACCCACCTGGTGCCCCCGGAACGGCTCGCCGACCTCACCGGACGGGAACGGGAGGTGATGGCGCTGGCGGCCGAGGGCAAGTCCAACGCGGCGATCGCCGAGCTGCTGGTGGTCAGCCCGCTGACGGTACGGACGCACATCCACCGCGCGATGACGAAACTCAACGCCCGCGACCGGGCACAGCTCGTCGTCATCGCGTACCAGTCGGGCCTGGTGCAGGCGGGAGGGGACAACGGGACCCCCGCCGAGGCATAGGAATTCCGATGCACCTGTTGGAATTCTTGGCTGCCGGGCCGTCGGGGCCGGACCTGTCTCGAAGTCTTCCCGCAGAGAATGCCCCGTCAACCGTGGTACGGCCGATCGCGACCTGCGGGAACGACTCGGGGCGTGCGCGTCGGGACCAACTCTACGTGTGGAATGTGGTGGTTGCCTCCAGGGCCGCCCGGCCGGTCGCGACCTGGTTCACCGGCGCATTCCCGTCGGCGTAGCCGAAGGAGATACCCACGAGCAGCTTCCCCTCGTCCACTCCGAGTTCATCGCGGACGGTGTCGGCGTAGAAGCTGAGCAGGCCCTGCGGGCAACTGGCCACACCGTAGCCGGTCATGGCCAGCAGCAGCGTCTGCAGGTAAGCGCCGGCGTCGGCGGCCAGTCGCGGCCCGCCGTCGCCGGTGACGAACAGGAACGCGGCATGAGGCGCTCCGTAGAAGCCCAGACTTTCCGCGTCGTAGGCCGCGCGAGCCGGGTAGTCGTCGGGGCCGATACCCAGCGCTCCGTACAGACCGGCGCCGAAGGCGGCCCGCCTTTCCTGGTGGACGGGGGCGTACATGTCCTCGGAGTACGGGTAGTCGGCAGTGACGCGCCGCTCGGCGTGGGCCGTTCGCAGCGCGTCGGCCAGACGGTCTCGCCGTGCGCCACCGACCACCTCGACCCGCCAGGGCTGCGCGTTGGAATTGGACGGCGCGGTGCCGGCCAGGGAGAAGACCTCGCGCAGAGTGTCCTCGGGTACCGGGTCGGGACGGAATGCGCGGGTCGCGCGGCGCGCGCGGATCAGCTGCTCGGCGTACTCCAACGTTCGCGTCCCGCCCTGCTGTGTCCCGCCCCGCTGTGTCCCGCCGGTGGGCGCCTCGCTCGTGTGTGTCCGGGTGAAGACCGGTCCGCTCATGGAACTCTCCTCAGGCCGCCGAAGTAAACGGAATCGTTTACTTGAAGTGGCACTATAACCAGTCACCCCCTCCGAAGTAAACGAGAACGTATACTTACGTCATGACCACGATGACGACGGCGTCTCGACGGCCGGGGCGCGGAGGGCGGGAGCGCATCCTGGCCGCCGCGGCCGGACTGTTCGCGGCCCAGGGGATCAACGCGACCGGCATGGAGCAGATCGCGGAGCGGGCACCGGTGTCCAAGCGCACCCTCTATGCGCACTTCAGGACCAAAGACGAGCTGGTCCTCGCCCACCTCAAGGACCTCTCCTCGACGGGACGCACCCTGGAGGGCGTGCTGGCCCGCGAGGACGTCCCCGCCAAGGAGCGAATCCTCGCACTGTTCGACCCGCCCCCGACCGGCACGGATCCCGTGCGCGGATGCCCGTTCATCGACGCCGCCGCGGAGTTCCCCGACCCCCAGAACGCGATCCACTCCTACGCCCGCGAACAGAAACTGCTGATGGTGCGGCTGGTGACCGACCTGGTAGCGGAACTGGGCTGCCGCGAGCCCGCCGTCCTCGCCGAGCAACTCGTGACCCTCGCGGACGGCGCCGCCAGCCGCGCCATGGTGCTGGGCGAGTCGAACTACGGCCGGCACGCGCGGACAGCGGCGGAGACCCTCCTGGAAAGGGCGCTGCCGACCACGATCTGACAGGTCCCACCGGGTTGCTCGGTATGCCTGGCGCCTGATGCAAAGATCCCGCCGCTCGACGGAGAGGAAGGCGGGGCTTTCACCACAGGCCTTCGTGCGGGATCAACGGACTCAAGCACAACCGTGCGGCCGCCAACCCGGTTCGACAGGCTCAGTCATCCAGTCCGACGAGGACGCCCCCGTCCGGTTCGCCTCCGTGGCCGTCCTGGACAAGGGCGCCCACGAGATCGTCCGCCGTGACACCAGCCGCGACGAGCACGAGGTCACCAAGGCGACCGGCCTCAACGACATTGACCGCGCCCTCACCGTCCGGGTGGCCACCCGCGACGCCCCAAGACGGCCGGCCAGGCAGGTCGGCGAGTTCCGAAGGGCGACCTCAAGGGTGTTGCCGAAGGCCGTGATCAGCGCATATCCGTTTTATGGCTGGGGTGTTGAGGGCCGAACAGGCGCAGGTGTAGCGCTTTCGATCTCGAGCCTGTCATGGCGACAGCAGAGGCAGCAGAACCTCGTCCACGACGGACACTACGTCGTCGTGGGACACGCTCCCCGTCTCGAGGTACTCGGCGATGATCAGGCGCGGGCCCACGGCTGCGATGCGTGCCGTCGCCCTGGCCGGGCTGACCTGACCCTGGTCGGCGAACCCGCGGATGCACTCGAACAGGGCGGCCCGGTGGGGGTGGCTGACCTGGTCCATAATCTGCTGGAAGAGTTCAGGGTGGCGGGCGCGCTGGACCAGCAGGGGCCACAAGGCACGTCCGCGCGGCTCGTCCAGAACCTGGGCGAGGGTGGAGAGCATCACGATCAGATCTCCGCGCAGGGTGCCGGTGTTTGGCACCACGGGCTTGGCCAGCCCCACCTCATCATCCTTGAGCGCCGCCAGGACGAGTTCGGCGGTGGTGCTCCAGCGTCGGTAGAGCACGGACTTACCAGTGCCTGCGGCCGACGCCACCGACTCGAAGCTGAGTTCCTCGAAGCTCGTCTCGGCAAGTTCCCGCAGTGTCGCTTCATGGATCGCCCGGGTCAGTTCCGCGCCACGCCGACGCATGGGCCGTTCCGCGGCAACAGTGGCGCGGTCTTTCGAACGGGTGGCGGAGGGGCGGCTCATCGTGTCCTTTATAGCCGCTCACCTGGGCTCGCGTCACGTCGAGCGCTCCCCTGGTACTCTCAACTTAAGAAACAATATTGTCCTCTATTCGAGGTTGTTGCCATGCGGATCATCACACTCGAAGAGCACTTCATAGACCCTGCGCTCACAGCGGCGAGCAGCCCCACCATCAACCGACTCGCCCCGAACTTCGCTGCGGCCTACGCAGCCGGGACCGGGTTCGCGGGCTCGCTGCAGAGTGAGTCCATGCTGCTGGACCTCGGCGAGAAGCGGATCGCGGACATGGACCGGAATGGCATCACCACCCAGGTCCTGTCCTGTCTGTGGGCACAGCAGGCCCCGGCCGACGTGGCGCCGGAACTTGTCCGCGCCGCGAACGACACCGCCGCACAAGCGGTCAACGCGTTCCCCGGGCGCTTCGCCGCGTTCGCCGCTCTGCCGACTGCCGCCCCCGAGGCCGCCGCGAATGAACTGGAACGTTGCGTGAGCGACCTGGGCTTCGTCGGGACGCTGATCAACGGGCGCACCGAGGACGAGTTCCTGGACGCTCCGCGATTCGACCCTGTCCTACGCACGGCCAATCGCCTCGGTGTGCCCATCTACCTGCACCCCGCGATGCCGCCACGCGCGGTCACCGAGGCCAGCTACGAGGGCCTTCCGTCGCTCGTGACCAGCCGACTCCAGACCGCGGCGTGGGGGTGGCACGTGGAGACCGCAGAGCACTTCATCCACATGGTGCTCTCCGGTGTCTTCGACAAGTACCAGGACCTCCAGGTCATTCTCGGTCACTGGGGCGAGATGATCCCGTTCTATCTCGACAGGATCGAGGAGTTGCTGCCTCAGGGGA
Source organism: Streptomyces sp. CB09001 (assembly GCF_003369795.1). Lineage (NCBI taxonomy): Bacteria > Bacillati > Actinomycetota > Actinomycetes > Kitasatosporales > Streptomycetaceae > Streptomyces > Streptomyces sp. CB09001. The sequence continues at coordinate 7,638,126 of NZ_CP026730.1, read as the reverse complement.
TCACAAAACTCGACCGCCCGTTCGCGGACTACTTCAAGCACCATGTCCACATCACGCCGAGTGGTATGTGGAACCAGGCACAGCTCCGGTTCTGCGTGGAGACGCTGGGCGTCGAGCGTATCGTCCTCGCCGTCGACTATCCGTTCGTGGGGAACGAGGGCGTCGCAGCCTTCCTCGACGAGGCAGACATGTGCGCCGAGGACAAGCACCGCATGGCCCACGGTACCGCCGAACGACTCCTGGGCCTCTGACCTCGGGCTTCACGAAGTGGTCCGTCCGGCTGGTGATGACGTAAGCAGTCCGGGCGGCCCGGTCGGCCCGGTTGCCCTCCCGGCTATGCGTCGCCAGCAGCAAGTAGCGCGGAGCCGGGGCTCTGGGGCCTCGGCGAGGCCGCTTCACCGGTGCCGCACGCCGTGACGCTCTCCGCCGGCGCCGCCTGCCGCCCCGGCGCCGGTACCGAACGCGGGCCCGAAAGGAGTGCGGGGAGCGTCAGTTCCCACCAGTCGGAGACACGGCCGCTGAGGGCCTCGGGCCCGTCGAGTGCCTCGGTGAGGGTACAGAAGCCGAAGAACGCACGGACCAGAGTCCGGGCGGTGGCTGCAGGCCGGACGTGGGCGGCCAGATGCCCGTGGTTCCGCGCCTGAGCCAGCAGCCGTGCCACTGCCGCCGTCCAGAGAACGAAGGGGTCGGGGAGACTGACGTTGATGGCGTCGCGCTCCGCCCAGAGACGAGCGCCCGCGCGCGTCAGGGAGTCTTCGGCGAGCGCCCTGGCGATCTTGTGACTGAGCGCGACGAGGCGCTCCAGCGGCGGCACGGTGCGGTCGGCGTAGCACGTGGCCAGGCCGGACCACGTGGCGAAGCCGTCTCGGACGACGGCGAGGGCGATGCCCTCCTTGCTGCTGTAGTGGAAGTAGACGGAGCCGCTGGTTCGTCCGGACCGCGTGCTTATGTCATTGACACTGGTCCCCGCGTATCCGTGCTCGGCGAAGAGGCAGGCGGCCGCCTCGAGGAGTGATCTGCGGGTTTCTCTGGCCCGTTCCTGCACAGTTCCGCGCTTTCCGCTCGTTGTGGAATGAACGACGGAAAATGTAGTGCGCCCGCGTACGCGTGGCGCAGTCCGGCGTCAACCGTGCGCGGGTTGGTGCGTCTATCTTTCGAAGATGCACGCGTGCGGGTGATACGTGACCCGACCAGGTGCTCTTCCTGGCCGCTCGCATCGTACGCCGCCGCCCGCCCCCGCAGGAGGGGCCTGGGCCAGCGACGTCATCAAGTCGTGCTCTGCGTACCTTTGATGACGGTCAGTCAGGAACCTCCGACGATCTTACGCCTCCGTGGCACATACACCATGAACGCTTGACGAGCGAGCACTCGAAATGGTGATTGCGTCTCGTTTCGAGACGGAAATAACGTAGCGGTCGCAATGTTTTCCTTTTGCGGCTGATGCCCTAAATGCGGGCCCTTCTGACGACCGGAAACCGGAAGGGAACGGAGACGGCCCCCGAAGCACTTCACGTGAGCCGGCATCACCGCGATTCGTGGTCCGCAATGCGCAGACCCCCAAGGAGGCCACCGTGACGCCCCTCTCACGCACCCTGCCGAACTGGTCACCCGAGGCCATCGTCTTCGACTGTGACGGAACCCTGATGGACACCGAGCGTCATTGGCAGGACGCCCGCACACGGACGTTCCGTGACTTCGGACTGCCGACGCCGCCCGGTTTCGCCGAGCGGGCCAAAGGAGTGCACTACCTCGACTGCGGCCGCCTGATGGCGCAGGAGACGAACAAGCCCGATCTGGCCTCCGACCTCTCCACGGCCCTGCTCGCGCACTTCATGTCGCTCGTCGCGGAGGATCCGCTGACCATGCCCGGCGCCACCGAGTTCGTTCGGCTGTGCTGGCATCGGCTTCCCCTGGCCGTCGCCAGCAACTGCCCGATGGAGGTGGTCGACGAAAGCCTTCTGCGGGCCGGCCTGCGCCGGTACTTCCGCCACGTCGTCGTGCCCACCGTGCAGCAGGACTTCGACGACTCGGACGCGGCACCGAACGACCAGGCGGAGCAGGCCGTGCGGCCCAAACCATGGCCCGATGTCTACAGCAGGGCCTCCTCGTTGTGCGGGGTCGCGCCGCGGTCCGCACTCGCGATCGAGGACTCCCTCACAGGAGTCGAGTCGGCGTCACGCGCCGGCCTGAGGGTGCTGGGCGTGGGGCCTCTGCCAAAAGAGGGCAGCGGGCAGGCCGACGCGTGGGCCCCGGGGCTGGACTCCGAGCAGATCCTGTCATGGCTGCGCATGCGCGTACCGGTCCGGGCCACGGATTCCGACGAGCCACGGAAGAACCGCGGGCCCGCCTAGGGAGTGCACGGCAGCGGCAGCCCCGAAGGCTGCTGTCCGGCCGTGTCCTGACGCTGACGTACCAACCTCGTTGAAGGGCGGGCCCGTCCTTGTCAGTGGCCACCTGTTTACTTGGCCTATGACCGACAAGATGAGTTACAGCGATGCCCACCAAACCACGGCGCTCACTCCCGACACCGAGATGGTCGAGCCCTACGGAGGCGGGAAGGGATTTCGATTCAAGATCCGCAACGTGAAGATCGATGGCCTGGGCAACGTGGTACACGTTCGCGGAGGAGGCTCGCACGAGGTCGGTTTCGACGTGCTGCACGACTGCTCGGAGTGCGGCAACGCCATCAACCAGGTGATCGTTGGTCTGGCGGGCCAGGATCGAGCCCAGGCGTCGGTATGGAACGGCAAGCAGCGCAGCGGGGGCGGCTTGAAGATGGTCAACGCCGGCACGCCCGTCGAGGCGCTGGCGGAAGACAACCCAGGTCCGGCGGAGTGGGTGAATGTGTCGTGCGACCTCGTTGTTCCCGACGAACCCGGCGTCTACTCGGTTCGAGCACGTTACGCCCAGGGGTATCAGGGACGCCTGATGACTGCCGAAGGGCGCGCACTCCCACAGCCGGAGTATGAGGACGTGCTGGGTTGGTGGAAGGTCGACCGTCCGGAAGGGCCCGGTCCGGAATCGTCCATAGGCACCATCATCGTCGAGCCGTGAAGCGACTGGGCAGCCTCTTCGGCCAACCATGACCTCGGCCGCGCTGGGCACGGCTCTCACCGCCGACGCCTCCCCGGCCCCGGCCCCGGGTCACGTTCTACGGGCGGCGGGCCAGCAGGTGGGTGTCGAGGAAGCCCCGCTGGGACGCTGGGTCGTGGAGCAGCTGAGCCATCGTGACGAGTCCGGCCCCGGCCAGCACCTCGGCAAACCGGTCCGCCGGCCAGCTGTAGGCAGGCGCCACCTTGTGGTCGAAGCGGACAGGCTCCGGCCCCTCGGTGCCGAAGAAGGACACCAGGAGCAGGCCCCCTGGTGCCAGGACACGCACCTGCTCAGCGAGCAGCGCGGGCAATTCTTCAGGCGGGGTGTGGATCATCGAGTAGTGGGCCAGCACTCCGCCGAGCGCGCCGTCCTCGACCGGCAGGGCCTCCATTCGTGCTTCGTCGAACCGCAGCGCCGGATGGGCTCGCCGGGCGTGGGCGACCATGGCCGGGGAGAGGTCGAGCCCGAAGGAGTCCAACCCCAAGTCGTGGAGCAGGGCCGTCAAATGGCCGGGCCCGCACCCGACGTCGGCCGTCCGTAGGTTCCCCGTGCCACGCACGAGCTCGGCGAAGGTGCCGATCATGTTCCGCGCGAACGGCTGCGTCTCCAACCGGTTGGCGAACATCGACGCATACAGTTCGACAACCCCGTCGTAGGCCGCCCTGGTCTTGTCCTGGTGTGTCAACACGGAAGGAAGCTAACACCCGCGTCGTTCGGAGCAGTTCTCCGGTCCCATGTCGGCCCCTTCCCCCCGGGACCGGTCGTCCCGAGCGGGACTCCCGCCTCGCCGGCGTCGTCGTCGGTGTGGAACGCCATGACTACGAGTCAGCCTCGTCTCTGACCCGGCCGGGTGTTCCGATGCCGGCTGCCCGCCTGTTCCAAGGCGGTTTCGTAGGCGTGCAGGGCGGCGATGACCGTGGCGCGTTCCGCGGGGGCGAGGCCGCGCATGACGCCTTCCCAGGCGGAGGCGCTGGCGGAAAGCCATTCGTCGATCGGTGCGGCGTAGGCGGGGGCGATGGCGATGACGCGGCGGCGGCGGTCGGCGGGATCAACAGTGCGTTGCAGGACGCCCGGTCGTGACAGCTCGCTGACCATGAGGCTGACGGTCGTCGGGGCCACCTCCAGCCGAGCGGCCAACTCGTTGACACTCGTGGGGCCGTCGTACTCCAGGTGGGCCAGCAGTGCGAGGTGTCGCGGTGCCAGGTCCAGTCCCTGGAGCGCCGGCGGTACGGGCAGGCGCTTGGCGCGGCCCACGAGCCGTGGCATGAGCAACAGCAGGGTGCGGACTGCCTCGTTGACGGCTGGTCCGTCGGATTCCTTGGACATCGGCGACCTCTCCCATATACCTTTGCAAGTAAAGGCTTTGTGTTCAAAGAAAACGAGGTCCACTATGCCGCATCTGACCGTCCACCTTCCCGAGAACAGGCTGACCGGGAACGAACCCGTGCTCGTCGCCGCACTGACCGACGCTGTCGTCGACGTCTACGGCGAATGGGCCCGAGACCTCGTGAGCATCCGCCTGGCCGGAGTCCCCGCGGGCCGTTTCGCGCAGGGCGGCAAGGCCGTGGACACCAACGCTTCGGTGACTCTGGGCGTCCGTGCCGGTGTATTCGACCGCTCCGACGCCGCCCGGATCAGCGAGCGCCTCGGAACCGCGCTCACCGATGCGATCACGCGCGTCGTTGGCAATGACCTCCGCGCCGGCACGATGGTCGAACTCGTGGCGTCACCGCCGGAACGTACCTTCGTCGGCGGCGTCCTCACCGTGTGATCCTCGACCGGGTCACCTCACGACGCGGCAGCGGGGGCGCAAGGGTGGGCAGAGCCTGCCGGTGTGCTTCGTCATCGAGACGGCCGCACCCGCCCGACCAGGCTCAGCCGGCCCCTCACCCGCTCGCTGGTCGATCCGCAAACTCGCCGCCTGCCCGCGCAAGGCCGGCCACGTGATCGTGGTGGGGTTTTCCCCAGCGTGCCAGTGGATGCAGCAGCACCGGTAAGTGGCGGGGTGTCCGGCTGCCCCGCGGGGACGGGTTCCGGCGAGCATGGCACTCGTCCGTACGTCGTCGCATCATCTGCACTCGGGAAGCACTCATGGCACGTGTCCACCTCTCCCGCCGGTCCGCACACCGCGTGATTCCGGCCGCCGTCCTGCTCGCGGTCACCGTCGGAGGTCTCACAGCCTGCGGCGACGACGAGACACCGAACCGGCCGGACCCCGTGCCCTCCTCCTCCGCCCCGTCACCCCCGGGGGCGGCCCGAACGGCCGGGCAGACGCTTCACATGATCGACAACGGTGGTCACCGGCTCGCGTTCCATGTCACCGAGGGGCATGGTCCGGCCATCGTGCTCGACTCGGGCGGCGGTGAGGACTCCTCCTACTGGAAGGACATCGTGTCCAGGCTCCACGCGGCCACCGGGGCCGAGATCATCACCTACGACCGGGCCGGTCTCGGCCAGAGCGATGCCGTCCCCGGAGCGTGGCAAGTGGAGGACGCCGTCAGCGACCTGAGGACGGGCCTTCGAAAGCTCGGTGTGACCGGGAACGTGCTTCTGGTGGCCCACTCACAGGCAGGTGAGATCGCGACCTACTTCGCCAAGGAGAACCCGGGCCTGGTGGCCGGCGCCGTACTCGTTGACGCAAGCCTGCCCCCGCTGTACACGGACGAGGAGACGGCCCGCCTCGCCGCCGCGAACCAGCCCGCGGTCGACGCCGCCAGGAAGGATCCCACCGAGCCCCGGAACAGGCAGCTGATCTCCATCGCGGAGAGCTACGTCCCGCTGCACAAGGCGTATCACCGGGCCACGTGGCCCGGCACCGTCCCGGCAGCCGTCATCGTGTCGGGGAAGACGCCCTTCGCGGGCTCGCCCGAAGACGCCGAGCGCTGGCGGGACGCCGCCGCGACCTTCGTGCGGCAGGGCCCGGACCGGACACTGGTCACCGCGAAGGGCAGCTCGCACGACATCCCCAAGGACCGGCCCGCCCTCGTGGTCGAGGAGATCGAGAAGATGGCACGGGCGACGAGCTGACGGGACCGGGACGACGGCCCAGGTACGTCACAGCGGTCCGATGACTGGCTCGCGTGTTCCGGACCGCGTCCAAGGTCGGGTGCGTCCGCAGCCGTCGGGGGCTCTGCTGTCGCCGGGAGCCGCCGCTCACCGGGCGCCCACCGGGCCGGCCGGTGCTGGGCGATGCGGGCGGGCGACGACCCGGATCGCGGCAGCAGGTCGATGCCGTCGGTCGCGTCGTCCTGTCGCCGGCGAGCAACGGGGTGCTCTGCGGTGGAGACGGGGCGCTGTGCGCCGCCTGCCTGTCGACGGGTTTGACGGGCAGGCGGCGCACGGTGAGCCGACACAGTAGAGGGACCGGACCGGGAGTGGTCTCTTCGCCGGTCGGCGCCGCCCGGCGGTCAGAGCGGGCTGTCCGCTCCGGTGCGCAGCCGGGCCATGTCGACCACGTGGTCCGCCGCGTCCACCACAACCGGGTCGTGCGTGGCGACCACGGTCACGCAGCTGTGGCGACGCGTCGTGGCGGCGAGCAGGTCCACCAGGCCGGCCGCCCGTTCCCGGTCGACCGCGGCCGTCGGCTCGTCGACCAGCAGGACGTCCGGTTCGAGCAGCAGTGCGCGTGCGATGGCGATGCGCTGCCGTTCCCCGCCGGACATCTGGTCGGCCCGGTGCCGCAGCCGGTGCCCCAGACCGACCTCGGCCAGCAGCTCGGTGGCGCGGGCGCGTACGGCTCGCGGTGAGCGGCCTGCGACGGACGCCGCGGCCAGCAGTTGTTCGAGCGCGGTGAGGCCGCTGAGGAGATTGCCGCTCTGGAAGACGTAGCCGATCCGCTCCCGGCGCACCCGGGCCTGCTGGGCGGGGGACAGTCCCGCGATGTCGGTGCCGTTGAGCAGCACCCGGCCCGCGTCCGGCCGCAGCAGGGCGCCCGCGACGGCCAGCAGGGTGGACTTGCCCGACCCGGAGGGGCCGACCAGCGCGGTCAGGGCGGCGGGCGCGAAGCTCACGGTCAGCTCGCTCAGCGCGGTGACGCGGGACTCCCCGTGGCCCAGTCGTACGGTGACGTCGAGAAGTTCGAGGCTCATCGGCCGGCTCCCAGCATGGTCATCGGGTCAACGGTGGTCACCTTGCGCAGCGTGACGGCGGTGCCGGCGAGGCCGACCAGGACGACCGTCGCCATGGTGGCGACGAGTGTCCCGGCGGGAAGGCTGAAGGGAACCTCGGAGCCGACCGCCAGGCCCAGCACCGCGGCCAGCGCCGCTCCGGCCACCGCACCCGCCGTCACCACGATCGCGGCCTGCGCGAGGGTGTGACCCAGCAGCCGCGCCCGCGAGGCGCCCATCGCTCGCAGCAGCGCGAGTTCGGGGCGGCGCTGCACGGTCCACACCGCGAAGAAGGCGCCCACGACGAGCGGCGCGATGGCGTAGAGGAACGCCTGGATCGACGTCATGGTCAGGCGTTCTCCGGTGTAACCCGGAGCGGCGGCGTACGCGTCCTCGACGGTCACGCTCCGGGTACTCAGGGCCCGGTCCGCCCCGGTGAGATCCGCTCCGGCTCCGGCCTTGAGGGCGACCGCGCTGTACTGGTGCGGCGGCGCGACGTCGGCCGCCCGTGTGCCGGGTGTGGCGAAGCGGATGCGCTGCCAGGTCTCGACGGGCAGGTAGGCGACGGGGACGTGCCCGTACGAGGAGCGCCCGGTCGTGCCGGTCACCTCGAGTTCGAGACCCAGGCGGTCGACGGTCAGGGTGTCGCCGACGCGTACGCCGTCCTTCACCAGCTGCTGCGAGACGACGACGCCGGACGGTTCACCGGCGGACAGGGCCGCGCCGGAGGCGGCGTCGGGGTCGAGGAAGGAGCCGGGCTCGACACCGAAGGCGGCGAAGTCCACCTCCACCTTCCGGTCCGTGGTGCCACGGGCGATGGAGACGCCGAGCGGGGTGGCCTCGACGCCGTCGCGCTCGCGCCAGCCGTCCAGTTCGGCCTCGTCCACCAGGCTGCGGGCGAACTGGTCGGAGTCGGCCCCGCGGTCGAAGGCGAGGTGGGTCGCGGGGAGTCTGCGCAGGGCGGAGATGGTGTCGTCGCCGAGTCCGGTGGTGAAACCGCTGACGATGCCGACGAGCGCGGCAACGAGGACCACGACGCTACCCATCAGGAGAAAGCGGCCACGGGCCGCCTTCAGTTCGAGCAGAGCCAAGTACACGGGAGGGCCTTCCCAGGGAGAATGTTGGGGACACTGTGTCCCCAACATAGAGGATGGCGACACGGCGTCCCCAAGCGGGGGTCCGTCCGCCCGGAGTCGACGGCCTCCTACACTGACGACGTGCCCAAGATCCGTGCAGCCTCCGTCGCCGACCACCGGGTCCAGCAGCGTGCCGCGCTGATCGCCGCGGCGCGCGAGATCCTGGAGGAGGGCGACGCCTCGGCCGTCACCTTCTCCACGGTGGCCGCCCGTACCGGACTGGCCCGCAACAGCGTCTACAAGTACTTCGCCGACCGCGGAGAGCTGTTGGCCGAGGTGGTGCGCGAGGCCACGCCCCGCTGGACCTCCCGGATCCGTGCCGAGATGGCGGACGCCCGGACCCCGGAGGAGGCCGTGGCGGCCTACGTACGGGCGCAGCTGATCCTGGTGCGGGACGGGGAGCATCGCATCGCCCAGGCACTGGCCGGTGACCGGGACGCGGTCGTGCTCAGAGAGGGCGCGGCACAGGCGCACGCACAGATCCTTCAACCCCTGATCGCCGCGCTGACCGACCTCGGTGACGACGCCCCGCACCGCACGGCGCGCCTGCTCCAGGGCTTCGTCAACGCGGCCACCACGGCGGTGGAGTCCGGCGACGACTTCGATGCCGTGACCCGGCGCGCGGTCAGCCTGGCCACGGGAGCGGTGGCCTCGCTCGCGGGACCGCGGTGACCCGGCCGGCCCCACCGTCGACCGTTATCGACGCGGTCCGATGCGCTGGAGGTCTTGCACGGGCTTTCGAGCCAGGCAATGGGGCCGAGAAATCCACCGGGCCGAATGTGGTCCAGGTCACGCCGAATTGAGGTCGCTTCCTGAGAATCGCGCACAGGTGACTCGGACATCCCATACACGTTTCCATGGAGGGTTCCATGGTTTCCTGTATGGCGACCGACGCGATCGGGTCCGTTGACAATCCCCGAGGGGCGTGAAATGCACACTGGCATGGACTTTCGTCAGCTGGAGTACTTCAGAGCCGTCGTCGAGGCGGGTTCCGTTTCACGGGCCGCCAAGAACCTCGGGATGACGCAGCCGCCGGTCAGTCACGCCATCGCCAAACTCGAACGCGAGCTGGGGGTGCGCCTCCTGGAACGAACGGCGAAAGGCGTCCACCCGACCCAGGCCGGGCTCCACCTCCTGGCCACCGGCGAGCGTCTGATCGCCGACCGCAACCGGGTCGTCGAGACGCTGCGGATGATGGGCGAGGGCGCGGTCGGCGATCTCCACCTCGGCGTGGAACCCATGGTCGTCAACGAACTCATCGCCGACGTGCTGGCGGAGTTCCTGGAGCAGGCCCCCGGGGCGCGCGTCAGCCTGGCCGACGTGACGCCCGACGTCATCGTCCAGCGGGTTCTCACCGGCGAGCTCGACATGGGATGCATCCCCTTCGGCCCGCACAAGTTCGCCGGGTTCGTCGCGGACGGCTGCGACTGGCGGCCGATCCTGGACATCCCGATCAAGCTCGCGGTCCCCAGGTACCGCACGGGCGAGTCGCATCCCGACGGCAGGGGCTGGGGGCGCTGGATCCTGCCCGCCCGGATCCCCGCCTTCTCCGGAATGCCGGACGCCGCCGAGAAGGCCCTGGCGGGGGACGCCTCGTTCGAGGTCCTCGAAGTCTCCACGCCCCAGACCGCGCTCGCCTTCGTCGCCGCCGGCCTCGGCGTGGCCCCAGTGACCGAACGCATCGCTGGCCGCAGCGACTCCGTCGCCCTCCTCGACCCGCCGAGCTGGCTGCCGCCCATGCAGGCCACCCTCCTGTGGAAGCGCGGCGCGGAGGTCACCCCGCTGATGAGGCGGTGGATCGAGGCGACCCGCACCATCGCGGAGCACCGCCGGGCCATCTCGTCGTGACCCGGGCCATACAAGGAACCGCACAGCCCCCCTTCGCACCTCGTATGGAAAGGCCAGTGGAATGCGAGCGAAAAGCCCTGGGAAATTCTTGATTAGCGAGTGACGCGCGTCACACGAGGTTGGGTGTTCCGTACGTCGCGGACCCGCCCGACACAGGAAGAACCCGCTGTTCAGAGAGGTCTACCGGAGTAGTCCCGGGTCGGCGCCCCACGCCCGGGACGCCCGCGCCGGCCTCTCGGCACCCTTCACGGAAACCCTTGCCGCCCTCCGTACGACCGTGCCAGTCTCCTCGGCAATTCGACGGCGCAGGCGGCTTCGGATCGGTACGGGAAATGCCCCGACACCGGATCGCTGCCCGCACATTGGTTGCACGAACCGACGGCTCGGCCCGGTTCCGTGAACGAACAGAAGGGGCCGGTCAGTGATGGCGGGAAACATGAATCAGTCGGCGAACACCCCGACGGGCCGCGAGCACATTCCCTTTACCGGGGCCGAATACCTGGAAAGCCTGAATGACGGCCGCGAGGTGTGGATCTACGGCGAGCGGGTGGAGAACATCGCCGAACACCCGGCCTTCCGCAACAGCGCCCGCATGATCGCCCGCATGTACGACGCCCTGCACGATCCCGCGCGCAAGGACGTCCTCACCGCGCCCACCGAGTGGGGCGGTTTCACCCACCGCTTCTACCGGGCGCCCGGCACCGTGGAGGAGCAGGTCGCCTCCCGCGACGCGATCGCCGAGTGGCAGAAGATCGCCTGGGGCTGGATGGGCCGCTCGCCCGACTACAAGGGCTGCTTCCTCGGCACCCTGGGTGCCAACGCCGAGTTCTACCGCGGCTTCGAGGACAACGCCCGCGCCTGGTACCGCAAGGCGCAGGAGAAGACCTGGTACATCAACCACGCCATCATGAACCCGCCGGTCGACCGCGGGCTCGGCGCCGACGCCGGCAAGGGCGTCTTCATCCGGGTCACCCGGGAGACCGACGCGGGGTTCTACGTCAAGGGCGCCAAGGTGGTGGCCACGGGCTCGGCCCTCACCCACCACACCTTCGTCGGCCACGTCGGCCAGGTCGCCGTACAGGACCCGGCCTTCTCCCCCGTCTTCATCACACCCACCAACGCCCCCGGCGTGAAGCTGCTCTGCCGTACCTCCAACGAGTACCGGGCGGCGGCGCTGGGCAGCCCCTTCGACTACCCGCTCTCCAGCCGGCTGGACGAGAACGACGCGATCCTGGTCCTGGACGACGTGTTCGTCCCCTGGGAGAACGCCTTCATCTACAACGACCTGGAGCAGGCCAACAAGTACAACATCCACTCCGGCTACCTGGAGCGGGCCTCGCTGCACGGCTGCACCCGGTTCGCCGTCAAGATGGACTTCCTGGTCGGCCTGCTGGCCCGTGCGCTCGACGTCACCGGGGCCGGTCAGTTCCACGGCGTGATGTCCCAGCTCGGCGAGGTCATCGCCTGGCGCAACACCTTCTGGGCGCTGTCCGACGCTATGGCGAAGAGCGCGGTGCCGTGGAAGGGCGGCATGATCCAGCCCGACCCGCAGTTCGCCGGCGCGTACCGCGTGATGAACCAGCTCGCCATGCCGAAGATCAAGAACATCATCGAGCAGGTCGTCGCCAGTGGGCTGATCTACCTCAACTCCCATGCCAAGGACTTCGCCACCCCCGAGATCCGCGGCTACCTCGACACCTACCTGCGCGGCACCGGCGGCATCGACGCCGAGGAACGCGTCAAGGTCATGAAGATGCTCTGGGACTCCATCGGCACGGAGTTCGGCGCGCGCCACGAGCTGTACGAGATCAACTACATCGGCAGCAACGACGTGACGCGCCAGACCAACCTGTTCGGCGCGCGCGGCAGCGGCCTCCTGGACCGCCTCAAGGACTTCGCGCAGAGCGCCATGGACGAGTACGACCTCAACGGCTGGACCGTGCCCGACCTCGTCGGCCCCGACGACGTCAGCATCCTCAAGCGCTGACCCCGCGCCGCTCCCGCTCCCACCCACCACAGGAGGCACCGTGGCCACGGCAATCGACGCCGCCCAAGTCACCTACGAGGCACCCGACCTCGCCCTGATGGAGAAGTTCCTGACCGCCTTCGGCATGACCAGGGTCGAGGGCAGCGACGACCGGACCCTGTACATGCGGGGCACCGGCACCCAGCACCACATCCATGTCACCCGCAAGGCCCCGCAACAGCGTTTCGTCGGCGCCTCCATCGAGGTCGCCGGCCACGACGACCTGGCCGAACTGGCCGCCCTGCCCGGGTCCTCCCCGGTCCGCGCGTCCACCGAGCCCGGCGGCGGTCACGAAGTCGCGATGACCATGCCCGACGGCATCGAGATCCGCGCGGTCTGCGGCCGGGCAAAGGCGGAACCCCTCCCCGAGCGCGCTCCGTTCGCCATGAACAACATCCGCGACAAGAACCGCCTGCACACCCCCGTCCGCCAGTCCGTCGCCCCCTGCACCGTCGCGCGCCTCGGCCACTTCGTCCTGCACGTCAAGGACCACGACGCGTCCATGGCCTGGCTGAACGAACGGTTCAACTTCCTGCCCTCCGACCACTTCCTGCCGCCCGGCGAGGACGGCCCGATCGTCGGCACGTTCATCCGGCTGGACCTCGGCGAGCAGCTCGTCGACCACCACTTCATGCTGCTGCTGGAGTCGGACTGGGTGGGCGTCCACCACAGTGCCTTCGAGGTGACCGACATGGACGCGGTGATGTCGTCGCACGACTACCTCGTCCAGGAGGGATTCAGCCTCGACGTCGGAGTCGGCCGCCACCTCCTCGGCAGCCAGATCTTCGACTACTGGAAGGACCCCTTCGGCTTCCGCATCGAGCACTACACCGACGGCGACGTCGTGGACGCGAGCCACCGCCCGGCCCGGTTCAACGGCACCGCCTCCGAGACCACCCAGTGGGGCAACCGCCCGCCCCTGGAGTTCTTCCGGTGACCGGCACCGCGCACCCGGACCCGGACCCGGCCGGAGCGCTGTCCCGGACGGTCCGCACCCAACTGACGCGCGCCGGCTCGGCCACGATCGCCAACATGCTGCTCCGGCGCGGCCTGCGCAACGTGCTCATGGCCGGCGTACGGCCCCTCACGGCCGGGCAGCGGCCACTCGTCGGCCCGGCCTACACCCTGCGCTTCATCCCCGCCCGGGAGGACCTCGACACCCTGGCCGGCTACGCGAGCAGCGACCACCTGCACCGGCGGGCCATCGAGGAGTGCCCGCCCGGCGCGGTGCTGGTGATCGACGCACTCGGCTCCACGGCCGCCGCCTCCATGGGCGACATGATGGCGGCGCGCCTGAAGCACCGCGGCGTGTCGGGCGCGGTGACCGACGGCGGCTACCGGGACTCCGCCGCCGTCGCCCGGACCGGCCTGCCCTGCTTCCAGCGGGACAACGCCCCGAGGGCCACACCCGTCGCCCTGCACCCGGTCGCCCTGGACGAGCCCGTGGGCTGCGGCGGCGTCGCCGTCTACCCGGGCGACGTCCTGCTCGGCGACGCCGACGGCGTCGTGGTCGTCCCCCGCCACCTGGTGGCGGAGGTGGCCGCCGAGGGCGCCGACGCCGCCGCCTACGAGGAGTTCACCGCCCTGCAGATCGAACGGGGACGGTCCCTCTTCGGGCTCTTCCCCGGCACGTCCGACAGCCGTCAGGAATACGACACGTGGGTGGCAGCGGGCCGCCCCGGTTTGGAGTGAAGAAGTGGACATCAACGCCGAGACCATGAAGTCCCTGGAGGTCCTGATCCACGCGGCGGACCTCGACGAGGACAACTGGATCGACTACCCCGACCACGGCTTCCGCCAGTACTTCCTCTTCAAGAACGCCGAGACCGGAGCCAGCATCGCCCTGCTCGACTACGACAAGGGCGGCACCATCCCCACCAGGCACACGCACGCCTCGAACCAGTTCATGTACTGCCTCGAAGGCGACTACGAGTACACCGACTCGGGCCTCAGGCTGCGCCCCGGCTCCTTCTACATGAACCCCAAGGACCACCCGCACGGCCCGACCCTGGCGCACGAGCGCAGCAGGCTGATCGAGATCTACGACGGCCCGCACTACTACGAGAAGCCCGAGTACCACACCGACGAGACGATCGGCGACTTCCTTGCCCGGGACTGAACCGCCGCCCCGTACCCGACTCCCCTTCGAATTCGAAACCGCGACGTTGATGAGGCGATGATGAGCGAGACGAACAGCACCGTGTTCGACACCGGGAAGGTGCTGGCCGAGTTCGGCCTGGACCACCTGCACTCCGGGACCTACGCCGACTCGCTCGGCTGGGGGCCCGTCGAGGACCGGCCGGTCATCGAGGCGCAGTGCCCCGCCGACGGCGGGACCGTCGGCCGGGTCGCGGCCTCGGACGCGCGGGACTACGAGGCCCTGGTGAGTGCCGCGGTCGAGACCCAGCAGAAGTGGCGCATGGTGCCGCCGCCCCGGCGCGGTGAATTCGTGCGCCGCATCGGGCAGTTGATCGAGCAGCACCTCGACAGCCTCACCGCGATCGTGTCGCTCGACACCGGCAAGTCGACGATGGAGGCCAAGGGCGAACTGCGCGAGGCCGTCGACATGTCCACCCTGGCGGCCGGCCAGGCGCGGATGCTGTACGGCTTCACCCAGCAGTCCCAGCGTGCGGAGCACCGCATGTACGACCAGTGGCTGCCGCTCGGCGTCGTCGGCCTGATCAGCGCGTACAACTTCCCGGCCGCCGTCTGGGCGCAGAACGGCTTCCTGTCCGCGATCGCCGGCAACACGGTGATCTGGAAGCCGAGCCCGAAGGTGCCGCTGACCGCGATCGCCGTGCAGAAGCTGGTCAACCGGGCGGCGGCGGAGCTGGGCTGCGAGGGTGTCTTCTCGCTCTTCCTCCCCGAGGACGACGCCGTCGCCGAGCGGCTCGTCGCGGACACACGTGTCGCGATGATCTCGTTCACCGGCTCCACCGGCGTGGGCCGCAAGATCGCCGACACGGTCGGATCGACCCTCGGCCGCAGGTACCAGCTGGAGTGCTCGGGCAACAACGGCTGCATCGTCGACGAGACCGCCGACCTGGAACTCGCCGCCAAGGCCCTCACCTTCGGCGTGGTCGGCACGACCGGGCAGCGTTGCACCAGCACCCGCCGCGTGATCGCCCACGAGAGCATCGCCGACGAGCTGGTCGAGCTGATGAGGAAGGCCTTCGACCAGATCACCATCGGCGACCCGCGCGAGCGGGACACCGTCGTCGGCCCCCTGATCGACCGGCACGCGGTGCGGGACTACCAGGACGTCCTCGCCGGCGCCGAGCGCGAGGGCGCCACGGTGGCGTACGGCGGCAAGGTGATCGACCGCCCCGGCCTGTACGTCGAGCCGGCCATCGTCACCGGGGTGCGTCCGCACTTCGCCATCGCCCGTTCGGAGACCTTCGCGCCGATCGTCTCGGTCCTCACCTACCGGGACCTCGACGAGGCCATCGAGATCCACAACGGGGTGGCCCAGGGCCTGGCCTCGGGCATGCACAGCACCAACCTCACCCACATCGAGACGTTCCTGTCCGCCCGGGGCAGTGACTGCGGGATCGTCCGCATCAACATGGGCACCACCGGCGCCGACGTCGGTTCCGCCTTCGGCGGCGAGAAGGAGACCGGCGGCGGCCGGACGGCCGGCTCCGACGCCTGGAAGGGCTTCATGCGGCGCCAGAGCGTCTGCGTGAACTGGGGCGGCACCTCCGCCTGGGACAACCGGATCGATCTGTGAGAGCCACCACCGCGAGAACCCCGAGGACCACCACCATGAAGAAGGAACGTTTCTGCTCCGACGCCGTGCGCGAGCCCGCGGACGGCATGTGGTCGAACTGCCTGCGGGTGGACGACCTGATCATGATCTCCGGAATGACGGCACGCGGCCGCGACGGGGAGACCCTGTTGGGCGACACCGCCTACGCCCAGGCCAGGACCGTCTTCCAGAAGATCAAGGATCTGGTCGAGGCGGCCGGAGCGGCCATGGACGACATCGTCAAGATGACGATCTTCGTCACCGACATGAAGGACAACGCCGAAGTCTGGAAGGCCCGCCGGGAGTTCTTCACCGGCGACTTCCCGGCCTGCTCCCTGGTCGAGGTCTCGGCACTCGCCAAGCCCGGGATTTTCCTGGAGATCGAAGCCGTCGCCGTCGCGGGCTGCAGCGCGGACTGACCACGCGTGGTCACATTCTCGGAGGGGTAGAACTGTGTCGTCACACACCGGAATTCCCAGATCCACCGAGTCGGCCCTGGCTGCCGCGGCGGAGGATCACGCTCTGGTCAGCGTGCCCGCGGCCGACCGGAAGAGCGGCTACCAACTCGCTCTCAGCCCGGTCAGCGTCGCGACCGCGCTCGTCGTGTTCGCCATCGCCGGCTTCACCGTCGTTCTGGCCGGCTTCGCCGTCGGCCTCACCGTCGGCGTACTCGTCGCCGCCTTCGCGGTCTTCCTCGGCAGGTCCCTCGGCAGGATGGCGTTCGAGACCGGCATGTCCTCCACCGTCACCTCCCGGTTCTTCGGGTTCGGCTTCATGGGGTCGGCGCTCGGGTCGGTCGTCTTCGCGTTCATGATCCTCGGCTTCCTCGCCGTGGAGGCCGCCCTGCTCTACCAGGGCACCCTGCTCATGCTCGACCTGCCCGACTCCTGGCCGACTCGTATCCTCGTCTACGGCCTGATGACGCTGGCGTGGATCACGCTCGCCGTCTTCGGCCTGAAGTTCGCCCTGCGCGCGTCCGGTGTGCTGACGGCCGTCACCCTGCTCGTCACGGTCTACATGATCGTGCACATCTACGTGATCCAGGGCGCCGACCCGACGGAGGTGTTCGGCTACGGAGGTGTGGTGCCCGGCGGTGTATGGCCGCGCTTCGAGGCCGCCGTGGGGGTCATGGGCGCGACCGCCGGCACGATCGCACTGGTCACGACGGACTTCGCCCGCTACTGCCGCACGCGCCGCGACGTCACGATCCTCGCAGCCGCCGGCCCCCTCACGCAGAACGTCCTGATGACTGTCCTCGGATCGCTCGTCGTGATCGGGGGCATGCCCGAGGTCGTCGACTACCTGATGGCCCACAACACGGACCTGGGGCCCGAGGCCGCCGCCGCGGCGGGCAGCACCTACGTCATGCAGAACACGGGTGCCTTCTTCGTCATCTTCGCGGGCTGGGCCGGCTTCATCACCATCTACGCCGCCCAGGCCAAGGCACAGGCCATCAACGCCTACTCCGGCTCGCTCTCCCTGGTGAACCTCGTCGACTCGCTCACCGGCCGCAAACCGGGCCGCGCGGTCATGGTGGTGGCCGGCAACATCGTCGCCCTGGTGATGATCGCCGCCGGAATCCTGGAGAAGTTCACCGACTACCTGGCCTACCTCGGGTCCATGACACTCGGCATCTGCGGCGTGATGATCGCCGACTACTACCTCGTACGACGTGCCCGTTACGACCGGAGCACACACCGGGTGGAGAGGTGGAACTGGGCCGGAGTGATCACCCTGGTGCTGTCCGCCGCCGTCGGCATCGCCCTGATGGCCACCGACGTGTTCTCCCTCGGGTTCCTGGTCTCCTTCGCGCTGACGCTCGTCGTCTACCCGGTGCTGCGGCACATGCTGCCCGAGGGCACCGGCACCTCCTTCGTCTCCGACCAGGAGGCCGCGGAGGAAGCCGTCTGAAACCCCGGCGGGTGCGAGGGGACGCCCGCACCCGCCGGTCCACCAAAGCCCGTCACTTCCGCCGGCCCCGCACCGGGCCGGACCCACGAGTCAAGGAGGTCGAGATGACCGACATCATGTGGGACTCCGAGATCTACGAGAAAGCGGCCGACGCCGGCACCCCCGGGTCGGGCCCCGCGGCCCCGTCGCTCGCCGATCCCCGTCAACTGCGCAACGCCCTGGGCAACTTCGCCACCGGCGTCGTCGTCCTCACCTACGAGTCCGGCGGCGAGTACTACGGCATCACGGTGAACTCCTTCACCTCCGTCTCGCTCGACCCGCCCCTGGTGCTGGTCTCCATGCAGCGGACCTCGCGGTCGCTCACATACCTGCTGGAACGCCCCTTCGCGGTCAACGTCCTGGGGAACGACCAGCTCGACACCGCCCTGCACTTCGCGGGCAAGCCGCGGTCGCGCCCCGTCACATGGGTCGAGGACGGGGCCGCACCGAGGATCGGGGGCTCGCCCGCGTACTTCCAGTGCACGCCGTGGGCCGGGTACGACGGCGGCGACCACGTCCTGGTCCTGGGCCGGGTCGTGTCCCACGGCCAGCGGGACGACTCCAGCCCGCTCCTCTTCTACCGGGGCCAGTGGAGCGCGCTGGCCCAGGAATCCGACGCCCCCGAGGGGAGGCGGCCGTGACGGTGCGCGCGCAACAGGACGGTGCCGTCGGCGAGTTGCTGACGGTCCTCGACGACATCTACCCGCTGCTCCAGCGCGAGGCCGCGGACAGCGAACGCCTGCGGCGTCCGACACCGGCCGTGCAAGAGGCGCTGCGCGCGAGCGGGGTCTTCGGTCTGATGGCGCCGGCCGCACTCGGCGGCATGGAGGCGACCCCGCTGCAGATCATGCGGGTCATGGAGAAGCTGTCCCACGCCGACGCCTCGCTCGGCTGGCTCGTGCGCGCCGTGGCGAGCGAGACGGCGACCGCCGCCACCTACCTGGGCGACGAGGCCGTGGCCGCCCTCTTCGCCGAGGGCACGTTCCCCCTGGTGGCGGGCCGGTCCACCGCTTTCACCGGCCGTGCGGTGCGCGTCGGGAGCGGCTACCGGGTGAACGGCACCTGGCAGTTCGCCCCCGGGGTGTCCATGGCCACCCACCTCAACCTCGCGGTGACGGTCGAGGGAACGGGACAGCGGCTGGTCTGCCTGGTGCCCCGCCCGGCCCTGCGCATCAGTGACAACTGGGACATGCTCGGACTGCGCGCGACCTCCAGCCTCGACTACCGGGCCGAGGAGCTGCTGGTCGACGACAAGTACGTCTTCGCCGTGGGCCCGCGTTCTCCGCGCGGCCGCGCCGCGAACGGGCCGAGCCCCGCCCTGATGGCCGGGCTGCACCAGGCGGCCTGGTCCCAGGGCGTCGGCCGGCGCATGCTCGACGAGCTGCGCGAGCTGACCCGCCGCAAGGACCCCGCAGAGGGGTCCCCCGTCACCAGCGACGAGTTCTTCGCCGAGTTCGCCCGCCACTACTCGCACGTGCGGGGCACCCAGGCCCTGCTGCGGGACACCTGGCGCGACAACGAGGCCGCGCTCGCGGACGGCGCGCAGCTGAACGACGAGCAGGAGACCATGTCGCGCCTCGCCTGCAGCCTCGCCACCCGGACCGCGCTGGAGATCAGCCAGCTCGTGCACCGCTTCGCGGGCGCGCAGGTCATGCGGGACGGCGTCCTGCAGCGCTTCTTCCGCGACAGCCACGCCGGAAGCCAGCACCGGGGCTCCTCGCACATCGTGACGCAGAAGTGCGGCCGCATGCTGTCGGGCACCCTGCCCACCGGTTCGCACTGGGGATTCTTCGACCTCGTCGTCCCCGAGACCACCGCCGCCGGCGCCTGAGAGAAGGGGACACGGATGAGACTGGCAACGATCCGCACGCGCACGGGAACGAGCGCCGCCCGACTCGACGGTGAGGTGCTCACGGAGATACCCGGTCACGCCGACGTCGGCTCCCTGCTGGCCGACGAGGACTGGCGGCAGATCGCACGGACGGCCACCGGTCCCCAACACCGCCGGGACGAGGCCGAACTGCACACACTGGTTCCGCACCCCTCCCACGTGCTGTGCGCGGGACTCAACTACAAGGAACACATCAAGGAGATGGGCCGCGATCTGCCGGCCCACCCCACGCTCTTCGCGAAGTTCGCCGACACCCTGACCGGCCCCGCCGATCCGGTGGCGACCGTGCCGGAGGACCCGGAGATGGACTGGGAGGGAGAGCTGGCCGTCGTCGTGGGGCGCACCGCCTACCGGGTGCGGGAGGAGGAGGCGGGCCGGTACATCGCCGGGTTCACGGTGGCCAACGACATCTCGATGCGCGGATGGCAGAACCGCACCACCGAGTGGCTTCAGGGCAAGATCTGGACCCGTACCACCCCCGTGGGCCCCGTCCTGGTCACCCGCGACGAATTCGACCCGTCGAGCGCGACACTGCGCACCACGGTCAACGGCGTCCCGGTCCAGGAACACCCGGTCGCAGACCTCCTGTTCACCCCGGAGCACCTGGTCGCGTACGTGTCGACCATGATCCCACTCCAACCCGGCGACCTGATTCTCACCGGCACCCCCGGCGGAGTGGGCCGAGCCCGGACCCCGAGCTGGTACCTGAGGACGGGAGACCGGGTCGAGGTGACCGTCGACGGCATCGGCACGCTCTCCACACCGATCACCTGACCCGTCGGGCCGAGGACGGGTGCCTGCTGGCGGTGCCCGTGTCAGGCCTGCGTTTCCCGAAGCCAGGTCCCCTCCGCGCGGCCGGTGGCACGGGCGATCGTGGCTGTCGGTGGTGTCCAGGCCGTCGGCGTCCCGCTGTCTGCGCAGCAGCTCGCGGCGGCCGGCGTCGGTCAGGGAGTTCCATGAGTACGAGCCACTCCCCCGTCGCGATCACCGGCGGCGGTCTCGGCAGCGGGGTCGGTCCGGCAGCCGGGTCAGCGGGTGCAGAGCGCGGTGTCGAGGGCGGCCTCGATGTGCTCGGCGGCGGGCAGGGCCGTGGGCAACGCGGTGACGGCGATGGTGGCCGCCCGGCCGTCCTCGGTCACGGCGTTGCGGGTGGTGTAGCCGGGGGCGTTGCCGCCGTGGGTCCAGGCGTAGCCGCCGCAGCTGAGCTTGAAGGTGGCCAGGCCGAGGCCGTAGTGGCCGTCGCCGACGGTGTCGAGGTCGGGGGCGTCGACGGTGGTCTTCATCTCCTTGAGCTGTTCCGGTTCGAGGAGCTTGCCGTCGAGGAGCGCGGTGAGGAACCGGTTCAGGTCGCTGGGGGTGCCGATGAGCCCTCCCGCGGCCCAGCCGGCGGAGGGGTCCTGCTCGGTGACGTCGGTGTAGGGGGTGTTGGGCGCGGTGGCGAAGTACCCATGAGGGTGGCGGCCCTTGATGGTCTGGTCGCCGACGCCGGGCCAGTAGGTGTGGCGCAGGCCCAGCGGCTCGATGACGCGGTTGGTGATCTCCTCACCGATGGGGCGGCCGGTGACCTTCTGCACGAGGAGGCCGGCCAGGACGTAGTTGGTGTTGCTGTAGCTCCAGCCGGTGCCGGGGGCGAACAGCGCCTTCTTGCCGAGCCCGAACTCGACGAGCTCGCGGGGCTCGAAGTAGCGGTGCTGCTGCTTGGTCAGGTAGTCCTGCACGACCTCCTCGTCGTAGTCGGCCAGTCCGCTGGTGTGCTGGAGCAGCTGGCGCACGGTGATGTCGTGGCCGTCGATGCCGTCGCCGCGCACCAGACCCGGCAGGTACGTCTCGATCGGCACGTCGAGGTCGATCCTGCCCTCACCGACCAGTTGCAGGACCACGGTCGCGGTGAACATCTTGGTGTTGCTGGCGATGCGCACCTGGCCGTCGGTGGGCACCTTGGACCTGGTCTTCAGGTTGCCCACTCCCGCCGTGTAATTGCGGGCGCGGCCGTCCGGATCGCTGAGGGAGGCGAGCGCGCCCGGGAAGCCGTCCTTCTTCACCAGTGACGTGAGGCTCTTGCGGACGGCAGCGTCGGTCCGGCTCTTGAAGGCGTCCTGGCTGTGCTCGGCCGGGGTGGCGGTCGTGTGGCTCGTCAACGCGTCGGCCGCGGGCACGGACAGGGCGAGGGCCGCGGCGACCCCGCTCAGGGCGGTCAGGGTACGACGTCGGCTGGGCTTGGACATGGAGATCTCCTTGCGGAACACGGAACACGGAACGCGGAACGCGGAAGCGGGAGGGCAGGATGGGCGGGATGGGCGAAATCGGGGTCAGCACGTGCACAGGGCGGTGTCCAGGGCCTTGTTGACGGCTTCCGCGCCCTCCAGGGTGGAAGGCGTCGCCGTCACGGCGACGGTGGCCGCCCGGCCGCGGTCCGTGACGCCGTTGCGGTTCTCGTAGCCGTCGAAGTCGCCGCCGTGGCCCCAGGCGACACCGCCGCAGCTCAGCGGTATCTCGACGATGCCGAGGCCGTAGCGCGCCAGCCGTCGTGCAGGCCCTTGGTCTCGACCGTGGTCCGCATCTCCCTGAGCTGGGCGGGCTTGAGGAGCCTGCCGTCCATCAGCGCGGTCAGGAGGCGGTTGACGTCGCTGGGGCGGGCGACGAGCTGCCCGGCCGCGCCGCCCGCGAGGGCGGAGACCGCGAGGGCCGAACGCCGGCGCAGGCGGGACTTCGAGGCACGATGCTGGGACACGGGGGAATCTCTCTGCTGGACGCTCCTGCTGACACGGATCAGCCTCCTCCGGGGTCCGCCGCATCTCGATCCCGTGCGCTGCCGAGCCTCGGTAGCGCAGGCACTACCGCGCCAGGTGGGGCCTCCCGGGGGATCCGGCCGGTAGCGGTGCCGGTTCGGGGAGAACGCAAGGCATGTTCGGGTGACGCGGAGGAGCGACACCTCGGGATTGATCCACTTCTCCGTCAACACAACGTGGCACGGCGGCGTACCCCTCATGACAACGGTTGCAGAGCCGACAGAGCACGCGAACCGGTCCTCGTGGAGACTCCGGCGCTACAAACGCCCGGACACCGGTCATGCGCGGCGGGGACATTCAGATCAAGGAGACAGCCCAGGTGAAACGCCTCAGGACCACGCGCCGGACGATGATCGCCACCACCGCGCTCGCCGCGCTCGCCCTGTCCGGTGCGGCGGTGACCACGGCCGGCGCGGACGCGCCGGAGAAGCCGGAGAAGCCGGAGAAGCCGGAGAAGCCAGAGAAGAAGTCGTCGTCGAAGGGGTTCGCCTCCACCGTGGTGGACTTCGGCGCCAACACCAGCGAGGTCGAGGTCGAGAACCCCGAGGAGCCCGAGGACCGGGACCCCACCGTCGACGCCACCAACAACACCCTCGCGGTGAGCCCCAACGAGAGGCTCGCCGTAGCGACGAACTCCCACTCCGACCACCTCGTCGTCATCGACGTGCACAGCGGCCGGAAGATCGCCGAGAGCAAGGGGTACGTCAGCCCGCGCAACATCCTGTTCGCCCCGGACAGCAAGAGCTTCACCGTGTCCGACAGCGCGCGCGGTGTCGTGGACCGCATCTCCGTGTTCGGCTTCCGTGTCACCCGGCGTTTGCCGCTCGGGGCCGGTGTGTTCGGCACCGCGCAGACCAGGGACGGCAAGTGGCTGTACGCCAACAACGCGGCGGCCGACACCGTCACGGTCGTCGACCTCGGGAGCAAGGACCGCACGATGCGGCAGATCGGCGGGTTCCACGGTCTGCGCGCGGTGTCGGTCAACCGCGCCGGCGACCGCCTGTACGCGGCCAACACCGAGACCGCCGATATCTCCGTCGTCGACACCGCGTCCGGCACGACGATCACTACGGTCCCCGTGGGTGAGAAGCCCTACGGCGCCGCGCTCTCCCCCGCCAGGCGATCGGCTTCAGCGCCGACTCAAAGACGGCGTGGGTGCTGCGACGACCTCACCGTCGCCGAGGTCGATGTGGAGCACCTCAGGGTGACCGACGTCCTGGGTGACTGACAGTCCCGGACGCCTCGGCCACTCAGAGCGGTCCGGCGGCCGTACCGGCGGACCGCTCCTGCGGTTCAACTCCTCTTCCCAGGGCACGTTCCAGCCCGTCCCGGACAGCGTCGTCGTCCCGCACGCGGCGGTCCGGGCTGTCCCGGCACCGTGGAGCGGCTGGGGACTGATCTCGACGCCGACCATGACCGGGATCTCCCCGGTTCGCCACCTCCGGTGAGCTCGGCGCCGCGCCGGCACGCCCGCCGAGGTCCCTTCAACACCGTGCCGCACACGTGCGTATACCAGGCATGAACGACTATCCTTCCAACGTGCCGTCCCCACTCCCGGACCCCGAGGCCGACCACGGTGACACCCCGGTGGGCCGGCGCGTCATGCTGGGCATGCTCGGGCTGGGCGCCCTCGGCGTCGTGGCCGGGGGTCCGATCCAGGACGTGGTCGCCAAGGGCATCGACACCGTGGCGCAGAAGGATCCGACGGGCCTGGCGAACCTGTTGCCGGGGAACCGTTTCCGGTACTACACGGTCACTTCCGACACCCCCGAGATGGACGAGACGACCTACCGTCTCCAGATCGGCGGCCTGGTGGACAAGGAGACAACCTTCCGACTGTCCGACCTGGCCGCGCTGCCCCAGACCCGGCTGGTGCGGGACGTGCAGTGCGTGACCGGCTGGCGGGTGCCGAAGACGCCGTTCGCCGGAGTGCGCCTGTCCACCCTCCTGGACGCCGTGGGCGTGTCGCCCAGGGCCAAGGCCATCCGGTTCACCTGCTTCGACGGCGCCTACACCGAGAGCCTCACCCTCGAACAGGCCCGGCATCCCGAAGTGCTGGTGGCCACCAGCATGGAGGACGAGCCGGTCACCCACGCCCACGGCGGCCCGGTCCGGCTCTACGTGGCCCCGATGTACTTCTACAAGTCCGCCAAGTGGCTGTCCGGCATCGACGCCACCGACAAGGTGATCCCCGGCTACTGGGAACGCCGTGGCTACGACGTGGACGCATGGGTGGGACGCTCGAACGGACGTGACGATGCCCCCACGGCCTGACTCCGCCGAAGGTTCGCCCCCGTCACGGGCCGGCCGGCTGCTGCGCTTCACCGCCTCGGCACGCTGGGCCCATCACGCCACCGCGCTCCTGGCGGGGGTGTGCGTCTTCACGGCCGCGTGCCTGTACATTTCGCCGCTCTCCCAGCTCGTCGGCCGCCGGCCGCTGGTGACCGTGGTGCACGAGTGGTCCGGAATCGCGCTTCCCGTACCGGTGCTGGTGGGCATGGTGTCCCGAGCACTGCGCTCGGACCTGCGGCGGCTCGGCCGTTTCGCGCCCCACGACCGACGCTGGCTGCGGGCAGCGGTCCGTCGCACCGGCACGACGAACATCCCTTCCGGCAAGTTCAACGCCGGCCAGAAGCTCTACGCCTCCTGGACG
The DNA here is from genome assembly GCF_003369795.1 of Streptomyces sp. CB09001. NCBI lineage: Bacteria > Bacillati > Actinomycetota > Actinomycetes > Kitasatosporales > Streptomycetaceae > Streptomyces > Streptomyces sp. CB09001. The sequence continues at coordinate 7,612,886 of NZ_CP026730.1, read as the reverse complement.
GCGGGCGCGGGACTGGTCATGGTGGGGACGGGGCTGCTGCTCTGGTTCCCCGAACTGGCCTCCCTGTCCGTCCGCATGGGCGCGACCTTCGTGCACGACTGGCTCGCGCTGACGATCGCGGTGGTGCTGGCCGGTCACGTCTGGAAGGCGGCCGGTGACCCCGGGGCCCGGGAGGGCATGTGGCGGGGGACGGTCTCGCGGACCTGGGCCGACCGGGAACACCGCTTGTGGCGGCAGGAGATGGACGGCCGCACCGATGAAGATCCGCTGACGGACACACGCACGGATCCGCGCACGGACGCCGCCGGGGAGAAGGGCGGCTCCGGGGCGGACGACAGGGGCCGACGGTCCTCACCGGCGTGACTACGCCGGCCGGTCCGGCCGTGCGTGATGATGCTGCTGGCATCGGCCGGCGGGAATCGGGCCCCGGTGATCGCCGAGCCGGTCCAGGCCGACGAGGACACCGTCCGGGACCTGATCCACCGGCTCAACGAGATCGCCCTGGCACGCCTGGCCCCTCGGTGGACGAGAGGCCGTCCCCGCCTGCTCGGTCCTGACGACGAGGACTTCGTCCTCAAGACGGCACCACCCGCCCCACCAGACATCCACGCGTCCAGGACCAACCCGATCGAGGCCCACTCAGAGCGCGCCGGGCTCCTTCAGAAACGGTCTCGAAGTGGCACCGTGCCCTCCAGAGCTCGCGCGTTGGCGTCAGGAACGAAGGGCGCGCAGGCCGGTGCGGATTTCGGTGACCAGGATTTCGGGCTGTTCCAAGGCCGCGAAGTGCCCGCCCTTGTCGGCCTCGCCGTAGTGGATCAGGTTGCTGTAAGTTTCTTCGATCCAGCTACGTGGCACGCGTGGGATGTCCCTCGGGAAGACGGTCACCGCGACCGGAAGCGTCACCTTCGGTCCGGCGAAAGTGAGCGATTTGTTCTCCCAGTAGATGCGGCCGGACGACGCTGCGCTGTTGGTGAACCAGTAGAGGGAAATCGCATCGAGCATGTCGTCGCGGCTGAGAGCATCCTCGGCGAGCCCGTGGTTGTCGGTCTTGGACTGGAACTTCTCGTAGATCCAGGCCGCCTGGCCGGCCGGAGAGTCCGCCAGGGCGAAACCGACAGTCTCCGGCTTCGTGCCCTGAAGGTGGTTCGACCCGCCGAGATCACCGGCGTAGAGGGCGAGGGTCTCCACGGCGTAGCGCTGTTCGGGCGTCAAGGTGTCGGGTATCTGTGCGGGAAAGGCGTACTGGGTGTTCAGATGAATTCCGAGAAGCCCCTCAGGCTGCATGGCCCCCAGGGCGGTGGTGACGACGGCACCCCAATCGCCGCCCTGCGCGGCCCATCTCGTGTAGCCGAGTCGCTTCATCAGCTCCGCCCATGCGCCGGCGATGCGCGATACCGTCCACCCGGTCTCCGTGGGCTTCTGGGAGAACCCGAACCCCGGGAGCGACGGGACGACGACGTCGAATGAATCGGCGGCGTCTCCCCCGAACGAAACCGGATCGGTCAGCGGGCCGATCAGCTTCAGGAACTCGACGATCGAGCCTGGCCATCCGTGCGTGAGTATCAGCGGCATCGCGTTGAGATTCTTGGACCTGACGTGGATGAAGTGGATGTCCAGCCCATCAATCTCGGTCAGGAATTGGGGGAAGCGATTGAGGCCGGACTCGAAGCGTCGCCAGTCGTAGCCGCGCTCCCAGTAGTCGACCAGAGATCTGGCGTTCTCCACGCGAACCCCTTGCGACCAGTCGCCCACCGTCTCCGGATCCGGCCATCGAGTTCTGGCCAGTCGCTGCTTGACGTCGTCGATCTCCGATTCGGGGATCGTGACGGTGAACGGGCGGACGAGGGTCGCGGGGGGTGGCACCGGTGCGGTCATTGCCTTCTCCTCTTCTCATGAGCTTCGAAGCGCGGCGCAACTCTTCACTGCACACGGGTGTACAGCCAAGCTCACTGTACACCCATGTGCAATACTGGTGCAGTGTCCAATCAGTCCGCTCGTGTGCGCTCGATGATCGAGACCCGCCGTCGCATCCTCGACGTTGCCCTCGATGTCCTGGGAGAGAACCCCGACGCCGGAATGGGCGACATCGCCTCCGCTGCCGGCGTGGTCCGTCGCACGGTCTATGACCATTTCCCCTCGCGCCTCGACCTGGTTAAAACACTCACGGAACAGGCTGTCACCGAGGTGACGGCCGTACTCACCGACGTCAACGCCTCCGGCGCGGAAGCGGACGCGACGTGGGTCGAATTCATCGCCCGCGTCTGGCCGGTGGCCCACCGGTACCGAGTGCTGTTGGCGCTGCGCCGTGGCGAGTACGGCGAGGCGATCCACGGTCTGCTCGGGCCAGTCGATGAGCTCCTCGCCGACCTCGTGAAACGGGGCCAGGACAGCGAAGTGTTCGCGCAGCACCTGCCGGCGGGCATTCTGAGCCAGGTTGCCTACGGCGTCGTGTTCGCCCTTGCGGACAGTGACCTGTCGGACGGGACCCTCGGCGCCCAAGCAGCGACGATCACGAGCCTGCTCATGCTGGGAGTTCCCGAGACGCGCGCAGTCGCTCTCGTGGGCGACCAGCCCTGACCCGCAGCAGTCGAGCGGAACCGCGGATCGTCCTACCGGACACGCCATCGTCACCGCACCCGCGCCAGGAATCCGGTGAGAACAGTGTGCGGGCGTCGATGCCGACTCTCCGGTTGTTCCCGCGCTGGACCTGGTGATCGACGATGAAGCCGCGTTCGTCCTCGGCCACAAGTGCGGTGTAGCCGAACTGGGTCGGATGCTGGGGCTTTTCCCTGCGGATCGGTCGAGCGTCGGGGTCGCCCACGAGATCAGCGGGTCGGGGATGGTGCGGATACCCGCCAGCCGCAAGTCGGTCTGCTCCAGGAGTCGGCGGGTGCCGGCCGAGGTCGCGGCCAGCTCGCCCATCAGGTGTGTCAGTGGCCCGAAGGCCGCTTGCCCAGGGGGTGCCGGGCACTGCGCTCCACCGCCGCCGCGGCCCGCCCGCCCGCGCGGGCCATGGCGGCATTGTCACCGGTGAGCCGATCGATCTCGTCCAGTGCCTGGCCGGTACGTCGGCGCAGCATGCGCGAGATCTCCTTCAAGCGGCGCCCCGCCGACCGGCTGCGATCACGGAAGCGGGTGCGGCCGGCTGCCCCGGACGCCTTGATCCGCCCAACCGGTCGGCCCAGTTTGCGTACTCCGTGTTCGAGGAGGTCAGGTCCGTAAGGTGGTCGATGTCGGCGTCGACCACAGTCGTGTCGACGCGCGGCTTGCGACATCGCAGCAGCTTGTCTTCGAACAGCTTGCCGTCTTCGACCGGGTTGCCCAGCAGGGCGGCGTTCACAGCCGCGATCACTGTGAACCGTTTGGCGCATGACAGGCGTGCGTGCCGTCAGCCGCGAACGGTGAGTCCGACAGTGAAGCTGTTGCTGTCGACGGCTTTGCCGAACATGGCGCGCATCAACAGCACGCTCGTTCCTTCGAGCCAACGAGCGCTCGTCACGTCGCCGATGTCGAGCGGGCGCAGCGCGAGGCTCTCGACGAACGACGACACGCGCGCCTTGGCGTCGGCGTCGTCGCCGGCGATGAACACGTCCAGCGGGCGGAGGTCCTCGGGCGTGTAGGCGGCCAGCACGTGGCCGAAGACGGTGTTGAACGCCTTGACGACGTGCGCATCCGCGGGGGCGGCCTTGGCGATCTCCTGCGCGGCGGAACTGTCCTCGGGCGTCACCAGCCCCGTGATGTTCGCATTGAACGGGTTGGTGATGTCGACGATCACCTTGCCCGACAGCGCGTTGCCGAACTGGCGCACGAGCGGTACGGCGTGGGCGTAGGGCACAGCGAGGATGACGATGTCGCCGGCCGGGGCCGCGCCGATCGTCCCCGCCGTGGCGCCGCCGCCGATCTCCCTCGCCAGAGCGTCGGCCTTGGAAGCGTCGCGGCCGATGACCTCGACCGCGTTGCCGCCCGCGAGTGCGCGGCTGCCCAGGACGCGGGCCATGTTCCCCGTCCCGACGATGCTGATGCTGCTCATGATTGGACTCTTTCTTCTCGATCTTTCGGTGTTCTCGCTCGTCCGAGGTATGGCCCACGGTCGAGGCCGAGCCGGCGCCGGGGCCGTGTTCAGTTCACGCGGTGAAGCGCAGGTCGAGATCGATGACAGCCGAGCCCTTCATCATGCCGAGAGGGTTCTTGAGCCCGAACTGCGCCGGATCGATCTCGACGGCGGCGCGCAGCACGACCGCATTGGCACCCTGCGGGCTGAAATTCGCCGGGAAGCTCAGCTTTCGGCTGGTCCCGCGGACGGTGAGTTTGCCCTGGACGTCGGCCGAGTTCAGGCCCGTGGGCGTGATGCGGTCGGCGTCGAAGGTGATCTTCGGGAACGACTCGGCGTCGAGCATGTCCTTGCTGCGCAGGTGGGTGTCGCGCTTGGTGTGCTTCGAGTCGATCGAGGCGACGTCGATGACGAGACCGCCATCGGCGGTACCGGCCGACGCGAGCGTGCCGGTGCCCTGCACCGAGCCGAAGAGGCCGTTGACGGTCGTCAGGCCCCAGAACGTCTTTCGCCGGAAGCGGACCGTGCTGCGTGCCGGGTCGAGTGTGTAGTGGCCGGGCGTGATCTGCGTGGACATCGGGGACTCCGTTCGGTCGGGCGTCACAGTTGGGCGCCGCTCTGCATGACTTGGTGCTTGTTCTCTGGTTCTTGGAGCGCCGCTGGTGTGGGCGCGCGGGTTGAGAGTTCAGTCAGGGTCAGCGTGGAGTGGGGCGTGGGGCGCGCCGTGGTCGTTGAGGCCGCCCTGCCGCTTCTCCTGTCGCGGTGGCCTCGGCAGTGGCCGGGTCGAGACCGCCGGGGTCGGAGTCAGATGGTGGCGATGCCGGTGCCGACCTTGTCGGCTTCCTCGAGAGCCCTGGTACGCAGCTCGGCGGCAAGATCGCGCAGGCTTTCCATGCCGGGGGTGGTGGCCGCGAGGGTGAGCTCACGCTCGATGACGGTCAGATCGGCCTCCCAGACATCGGCGAGGATGCGCCTGAGGTAGGGGGTGGAGTGGTCCCAGCCCTCGCGCGGGGTGCCCGGGCCGTAGCCGCCGCCGCGCACGGTGACCAGCACCGTCGGCTTGCCCTTCAGAACGGGCGTGGTCGGACCTGCGGCGGCGATCACCAGGTCGACCCACGTCTTGAAGTGCTGGGAGACGCCGAAGTTGTAGAACGGCACGGCCAGGACGACGGCATCCGCGGACGCCAGCTCCTCGACGAGATCCTTGGCGTCCGCGAGCGCCTCACGCTGGGCGGGAGTGCGCTCCGATTCGGGGATGAAGCCGGCGACGACGGCACTCGCCCAGGTGTGGGGCGACAGCGGGTCGGTCCCCAGGTGGCGGCGCACCACCTCTTCGCCGGGATGCGCTGCCACCCACTTGGCCTCGACCACGTCGGCGATCTCCGCGCTGGCGGAAGCCGCGGGCAGGATGCTGGCATCGAGTCGGAACAGGGTCATGGTCAACTCCTTGGTCGGTCTTGCCCGCCCTTGGGGCGGCGGGGTTGTGAGGCGGGCTCCGTGGCCCGCACCATCACAAGCGGACTTCCCCCTAAACGGACTTTACCCCGGTTAGTTATTCCGCTCGGGTAGGGTGTGTGACCGTGAACACATTCCGCCTGCACATCGCCCCCCGGGCGCCGAGCGTGCCGACGCCGCCCGCGACCGTGAACACCTGCTGAAGGTCGCGCGCGAGATGATCGCCGAAAGGGGCTCGAGGCGGGTCACCATGGACGCACTGGCCGAGCGGGCCGAGCGGGCCAAGCGGGCCAAGCTGGGCACGCTGGCCAAGGGATCCGTCTTCCGGCGTTTCGGCCGGGCGGGCATCTTCGCCGCGTTGCTCGACGACGCCGACCGCACATTCCAGCAGCAGGTGCTCTACGGGCCGCCGCCACCGCACTCCTGCTCGAGCATCATGCTGGGAGTCACTCGTCGAACATGTCCTGAAAGTTCAACGAGCGCCGGCAGGGAACTTGGCCTCAGAAGCAGCGACTGAGCTGGTCATTCGCAAGATCGGCGGACCCAGAGGTTTCGGGTATGGCTGATAGCTTGCCGCCGTTGGATCGTGTAACGACGAGTCGGCCCTGCCGGAGCTGATCGCGGACGCCCTCGTCGGCGAGGGATCGAACCGCTGGCCATCGGTGCACCGGCGTAACGCGCCGGCCGTGTTCCCGCCGGCCGTGCGGTCCGACTCGCCCGGTACGTCAGCGCGCTCGACAACCCGACGTCGAGCGCACCGACCCGGGAGCGCTTCGGGTGGGTGCCCACGCACCCCGGGCTGCTCGCCGACATCGAGGAAGGCCACAACCTCGACGACGCGGCGTAAGGGTCCCCGGGGCCGCCCCTGCCGACGGTGGCCACGCGGAAGACGATGTCGGCACCCACGTACCACACGCGTGGTGGACACGGAGGACGTCGTCCGCGCGTCCGGGACCACGCTTCCTCAGCTACGGGCCTGAGGGCGGTGCTCCCCCTCCGTGTGACTGCTGCCTGCGGTCGTCAGAATCGCGCTCGCGACAACCTCGAAGAGGTGATCGGCGCGTGGCGCGAGCGATGGTTGATCGCCGAGCCAGGCGAGCATGGATATCAGCGCGAACACATCAGCGCCATCGATGTCGCTTCGCGCCACGCCCGCGGCCTGGGCACGGGTGAGGAGCCGCGCACCGGCCGCACGCAAGGTAACGCACGAGGCGTGGAGTGCGGATTCGGTGTCGTCGATGGCGGCCGCCATCAGCACGGTCACGCCCCGGTACTCCGTCGTCCACGCGACGCAGTCGCGCAGCCACGCAACGAGAGCGTCCTCGGGAGAGCTCGACGTCTCGAGCTCGTCTGCCTTTGCCGTCATGTCGTCGAAGCTCGTGCGGAGCAGGGCATCCAGCAGCGCCTCGCGCGTCGGAAAGTGCCGGAGCAGCGTCGCGAGCCCTACGCCGGCCCTGCGTGCGACGTCGCGCATGGATACGTCCACGCCCTGCTCGATGATGGCGGCGCCCGCGACTACGAGCAGGTGGTCGCGGTTCTTCCTGGCGTCTGCCCGCATCGGTCCCTGTCCCCTCTTGACTATCCGGATCAGTGGTCCATATATTCGGATCAGTGGTTCGGATACCTGGACCACTGATCCGAATAAGTCTATCCCCAGACAGGGGCAGGAGAAAGCAATGCCGACAGACACGATGAGGGCGATCCGGCTGCACGAGTTCGGCGGTCCCGAAGTGCTTCGTCATGAGGACGTGCAGGTTCCCGAACCGGGGCCGGGCGAGGTGCTCGTCCGCGTCCACGCGGTCGGTGTCAACCCGCCCGACTGGTACGCACGCGAGGGAATGCCCGACGTACCTCCCGAGCTCAAGCCCCCGTTCCATCTCCCCCTGATTCCGGGGACCGACGTCTCGGGTGTCGTGGCAGCCGTGGCCACCGACGCCCACGGGTTCGCGGTCGGAGACGAGGTGATCGGCCTGCTGCACTTCCCCGCCACTCTCCAAGGCGGCGCGTACGCCGAGTACGTCACCGCGCCGGCATCGGACTTCGCACTCAAGCCGGCTGCCGTCGACCACGTGCAGGCCGCCGGCCTGCCCATGTCGGGGCTGACGGCGTGGCAGTTCCTGATCGAACTCGGGCACGACCATCCCTCGCCGTTCCAGGAGGCCCAGCACCGCCCGATGAGGCTCGACAGCGAGACCACGGTGCTCGTCAACGGCGCTGCCGGTGGTGTGGGGCACCTCGCTCTCCAGCTGGCCAAGTGGAAGGGAGCCCGCGTCATCGCCGTGGCCTCCGGCGCCCACGAGACGTTCCTGCGCGAACTCGGCGCCGACGAGTTCATCGACTACACCAAGGAGCGGCCGGAGGAAGTCGCCCGTGACGTCGATCTCGTCCTGGACACCGTCGGGGGTCCCGACAGCAGGCGCTTCCTGCGCACCCTCAAGCGCGGCGGGTCCCTGTACCCGGTGTACTTCGGCCAGTTCGACGACGAGGAGAACGCGAAGCTGGGTGTCACGGTCACGGCCGCCCAGGTCCGCTCGAGCGGCGCGCAGCTCGGCGAACTGGGACGCCTGCTGGACGCGGGCACACTCCGCGTCGCCGTGGACAGCACGTTTCCGCTCGCGGACGCCCGGGCGGCGCACGAACGTGCCGCCCGAGGACACATCCAGGGCAAGATCGTTCTCACGGTCGCTTAGGTACGAGCCGTTTCGGCAGTGGTCCGGCGCCCCGACGGCCGAGCGGTCGGTCGCGGGGCGGGGCGCCGCGCCGCGCTCGTCACGCGTTCTCTCCTCCCCGCACACGGCAGCCGGCCGCTCTCGCTGTGCGCGCCTGTTCTTTCACGCGGCCACAGAGCGAAACGAGGTTCGGTATGACGACGACTGCGGCTTTCGGCTGGGCAAGCAGCTACCTCACCACAACCCCTGCGGGGGAGGTGAATCTCGACCCCGCAGAGCGGCTCGCCGTGCAGCAGACGCTGGCGCGCTACGCCTTCGCCCTGGATCACGGAGATCTGGTGGCGCTGGAGGGCATCCTGACGGAGGACTCCACCTGGACGGCCTCGATCGCCGGTGCGGTCGAGCAGGGCCCGTTCGTCGGACGCGCGGCGGTTGTCGACCTGGTGCGAGAGGCGACGGCAGCGCAGACCGACCAGCGAAGGCACAACCTGGTCAACACGGTCTTCCAGCATGCGGAGGCCGACACCGCAGTGGTGTGCGCCTACCTGATGCTGACGTCGAACGCGGGCGGGAGCCCGGCCGTGATCGCGACCGGCTTCTACACGGTCACGCTGCGACACGCCGAAGGCGACTGGCGTATCGCGAAGGTGTTCGTCGGTCTCGACAACGCCCTGTGATCGGCGCCCGGCGAGAGGTCCGCGAGCCAAGGCAGGCACCCAGGCGGGCGGCGCCGCTGCCGTGGACTTCCTCGGCCCGACCGGAGAAGCTTCATCGTCGACACCAACGGCACCTGCCGAACCACCCGGCGTAGCCGAGGCAGTTCGTGCGATCGAGTCGCTGCAGACCGCTACTGGTGAACCGCCAGCCGGAGACTAGCCGTCGCTCGGGGGAGATCTCCGCACAGCACGCGGCGCGCGGGCGACCCGCGCGATCATTTCCTTGGCCTGGGTGACGAGCTGTTGGTAACGCTGCCGGGTGACGTTCCCGATCCGGTCGGTCATGAAGGTCACCGCCCTCGTCCTGGGTTCGGCCCTGTCACCCACGCGTGTCCGAGGTCGAAGACGAAGTACGTGGGCCGTTCCGCCTCGGGCACGGCCGCCACCCGCTCCCCCACCGCGTCCACTTTCGCGGGCATCCGGGCCACGATCTCGTCGGCCCGGTCGGACGTCCTGGTGGGCCGGGGTGCTACACGTGCGAGCCGTCCCGCGCCCCCCGCCGTCGCAGTACGGCGGCGGCGAGGGCCGCGGCCACCGCAACTCCCGCTCCGATCAGCGCGATCAGCGGGAGGGGCGACCCGGAGTCGGAGTCCTCCGCGGCGGCCGGTGCGGGTGTCGCCGCGTCGACGGAGGGCGCGGGGGCGGCTGCGGAGGTGCCCGGCTGCTGGGCACCGTCGGCGGATCCGGGCGGCGGGCCGGCCTCGGGGTCCACGACGAGGACCGGTGCGGGGAACTCCGGTTCCTCGGCACCGGTCCTGGGCTGGTTCCATGCGACGGCCGTGCCGTTGGAGTAGGTCTGTTCCGTGTTGAAGGTCAGGGAGTACCGGTCCGGAATCGGGCCGACGTTCGCCTGGAAGGTCTCGCTCTGGGCGGGCTGGATCTCGTGTCCCTGCTCCGCCGTCCATACCAGCTGCGTACCCTTGCCTCCCGTCCCGGGGAGCGTCTCCTGGTTCCATCCGTCGAGCTTCGGCACCGAGGTGATCATCAGGTCCTTCGGGACCTCGACCGTGATGCGGACGGTGGTGGCCTCCGCCAGTTCGCTGGGCACGCGGAACTGCAGGGTCGCCGGCTTGCCGGGGATGACGTCGCCGATGACCCGGACATGGGCCGTGGCGGCGCCGGCCGAGAGCAGGACCGCGCCCGCCGCCCCGGCGACAGTGATCAGTGGGGTGAGGTGCCGTCGAGTGCGGCGGGACATGGCAACGTCCTCTCAGGTCGGGATCGGGGTTGAGGTCAGCAGCAGTCGCAGAACAGGAGGTCGGCGGTCTTCACACCGTGGGTGTGACCGCCGGCCTGCGAGGCGAAGGCCGCCTTCTGGACGGGGGTCACGACGCCCTTGACCTCGATGGAGATGCCCTTGCCCTCGAAGGCGCCGAAGGACAGCGCCATGGGCGTCGTGCCGTTCTTGTCGGTGGGGAAGGTCCGCAGCGGGGTCTTCCTGCCGTTGTCGGCCACGGAGTAGGCCTGGTAGACGGTGTCGGCCTTGAGCCCGCGCGCCTGCAGCTGGATCATGTCCAGTCCGGCCACGGGGCGGATGGTGGCCTCCAGGACGCGGCCCTTGACCGGGTCCAGGGTGTCGCCGCGCTCGCCGTTGGGCAGCGTGGTGGGCACGTTGTGGGCCTGCTGGCCCAGTCCCTGGTGGCCGAGGTTGGGAGCGCTGCCGGGCCGGTCGGTGGCCCGGGGGGCGTAGACGATGGCCTGCGGTTCCTGGCCGGAGGCGATGGTGTCGACCACCTTGTTGGTGACCGTGTCGATGACGTCCACCGCGTCGGACTTCTCCAGGCCGATGTAGAGGCGGGAGCCGTCGCCGCTGCCCCAGGCGCCGTGCGGGGCGTGGCCACGGTTCTTGATCTTGGTGAGGAGCTCGGGGGCGCCGTCGGTCCGCTTGTAGACCCAGGTCTCGTCGAGCCCGCCCATCGTCAGGTAGACGAACTTCCCCTTGCGGTTGTCGACGAACTGCGGGTGGTTGGTGTCCGGGCCGGTGTTCAGCACCGTGACGACCTCGTCGTGCCTGAGGTCGAGCACGGTGATCCTGCCGTCGCGCTTGTGCGAGACCCAGATCTGCTTTCCGTCCTGGGAGATGGCCTGGTCGGAGGAGAAGGTGGAACCGAGCCCGGTGATCCGCTTGACGATCTTGTGGGAGCGCACGTCGATCACGTCGACCTCGGCCTTGCTGGTGAAGTTGACGTACGCGTACCGGCCGTCAGGGCTCATGAGCACCTTCGAGGGCCCGTCGCCGACGCGTACGGTGCCGGTGACGCCGCCGTGCTCGGTGTCGACGACGGAGATCGTGTCGCGGCCGCGGTTGGCGACCCAGAACTCCTTGCCGTCGGCGGTGAAGCTGCCCTCGTGGGCGGCGCGGCCCACGTCGGTGGTGTTGAGGACCTTGTTGGTCCTGGTGTCCACCATGTGCACCGTGTTGCTCGTGACGCTCACCACGGCCAGCAGACGGTGGTCCGGCGAGTAGGCCAGTCCGTGCACCCCGGAGTCACCGGTGTACTGCGGGCTGAAGGCGCTGCCGACGCGCTGGTCGCCCAGGGCGATGGTGCCCAGCGTCCTGTTGGTCGACGGGTCGATCACCGACACCGTGTTGGACGACTGGTCGGCGGTGTAGATCCGGTCCCGGCCCGAGACCGGGACCGGGCGGTGCTGGTCCGTGGCCACGGTCTTGGACGCGGGCTCGGAACTCGCCTGTGCGATGGAAGCGGCCGCGACACCGCCGCCTCCCACTCCCAGCGTGGCGATGAGCATCCATGTCGCACGACGCGCAGTAGACATCTTGGGTCTCCGTTGTCTGTTGGCTGTTGTTTTCGGGCAGGGCGGAGCGCCGGGGATTTCGGGTACGGCGGACCGCCCGAGCGCCCGGTGCATGCGGCGTCAGTTGGTATGTGTGTTTGGGGCTGTCAGGCCGGCCGGGACGCGGACGGCGAGGACGGCGGCGCCGGCACACGGACGTGAGTCACCACACGCCCCGATTCGTCCTCGACCAGCAGGGCGGTGATGGTGTCACGGCGCATGGCCGTCATCATGCGGGTGGAGACGTCTGCGTCGGACTCGGCCCGTACGCTGCCGCCCGGCATGCGCTTGCCGTCGGCGTTGACGGTCATCATCCGGTAGGTCTCGCCCTTCTTGAGCCCGGACAGCACCACCGGCACCTCTGTGCCTCCGGGGTGCTCGACCATCCCTCCGTCACGGACAAGCACCACGGACGCCGTCGTCGTGGGCGACGGCCGGTCCTGGTCCAGCGTGAGCGGGACGACCGCCGCGGCCACCGTGACGAAGGCGGCGGACGCGCCCAGGGCGATACGGCGCCGGTAGCGGGGCCGGGGGGCGGGCCGCGGCGGGGTGGCCACGACCCGTCGGATACGGTCGCCGAGATCGTTGGAAGGCCGTGGACGCACCGCCGGGACGCCTTCGCCCACCGGGTCGGCGAAGGGGTCGGCCCGTCGCAGTGTGCGCACCACGTCCTCGGTCTCGGCGGCTTCGCGGGCGCAGTCCGGGCACTGGTCGAGGTGCCGGGAGAGTTCCTCGGACAGCGGGGTGCCGAGCAGCAGGTGTTCGGTCAGGAGCGGCCGATACGGGACGCATGCCTTGTTCATGGTGCCAGCCACCCGTTCTCCTCGAGGATGAGCCGCAACGACCGCACGCCGTAGTACAGCCGGCTGCGCATGGTGGACGCCGGGACCCCCAGCTCCTCACCCAGTTCTGCGCAGGTACGACCGCCGAAGTACACCTCCACCACCGCCTCCCTGTGCTGCGGACTCAACCGCTCCAGCGCCTCCCCCAGCTGGATCCGCTCCAGGAGCTGATCGACGGGGTCGAACGCCGAGGACGACTCGGCCACCGCGTCCCAGGACGAGCAGCCCGTGCCCTCGCGGACCTTGCGCCGCCGGATGGCGTCCACCACCGCGTTCCGGGCGATGGCGAACAGCCAGGTCCGCATGGACCCCTGCGCCGGGTCGAAACCGCGGGGCGACTTCCAGGCTCGGACGAAGGTCTCCTGGACCACGTCCTCGGCGAGCTGCCGGTCGTCCAGGGCCTTGAACGCGAACCCGAAGAGTTCACCCCCGTAGAGATCGTAGGCGGCCCGCACCTGGCGGTCGGTGCGCAGCGCGGTCGGCTCCACGCCCTTCGACGCGAACCGTCCACGCAGCCACTTCACGGGGCTACCGCTCACCGACACGGCCGTCCGTGTCCGATCCGTGCCAGGGGGCCATGTTGCCGTCCATTTCCGCAGACGATGTGGTCACCAGGGGATACGCGGCCCCCGACATGCGTGTTGAAGGAGCTTGAAAAATTGTGGGTACGACAGAGAACACGCAGGTCACATACTTGCATCCGCTGATGACCTGCCGTTGCTGGAGTTGTCGTGCGCCGCCGACGAAGCGCGGGTCCCCGGCGAACTCGAGTCTTCACGCCCTCACCAGAACGCTCCCGACGCGGTCGTGGACACCTACCTGGTCGACGGCGGCCGGCTGCTTCTCACTCACTGGCGCGGCCAACTGCATGAGGTGATCTACCAGACCCCGGCCGAGTCCGGGGAGGATGCGTCGCGGCGCAGTGACCGGCTGTTCGCGCATTACGGACAGGGCGACGCTTGGACCGAGATCCTCGACAACGGTTTCGGCAAGACCTATCGCTGTACCGATCAGCAGCGGTACGCGTTGTGGAGCGTCCGCTTCTGCGGGCAGCGGCCGGTTGCTGAGCTCGCTCCCGGCGAGCGCTGCTCACCCGATTTGACCGGCCACCAGGAAGGGCCGGAGGTGCCCCATCCGTCCGGGTTCCACCCGAAGGCGCCCTCCAGAACCGGCGGGGAGGTCCGCGGTGAGAAAGTCACGGGTCAGCGTGCCCGAGAACCGGTTGCCGACCTGGGAGTGAGCGCTCGGGAAGCGAGGTGGGCCACTGCTGGGGCCACTGGTGCCGATGACGACTACACGCGTGGACGTTTCCTCGCTTCCCGGCGCCGAGCGTCAGAGCTGGGAGCCGCCGCCGTCCACGGCGAGTTCGGCGCCGGTGGTGTAGGTGGCGTCGAAGGCCAGGAACACCACCGCCCTGGCGACTTCGGCGGGGGTGCCCATGCGCAGCATGGGGTTGTCGGCCGCCATCTGTGCCTTGGTCTGTTCGGCCGCCTCCCGGGGCATCGACTTCTCCAGGATTCCGGAGTCGATCGGGCCGGGGCTGACCGCGTTGACCCGGATCTTTCGGGTGAGCAGCTCCCGGGCCAGGCTGCGGGTCATCGAGCGCACCGCTGCCTTGCCGGCCGCGTACGCGCTGAGCGTCGGGAGTCCCAGCACGTTCGCCACGGATGTGGTGAGCACGACACCGCTGCCTTCCGCCAGTAGCGGAGCGAGCTTCTGCACCGTGAAGTAGGGGCCCTTGGCGTTGACGGCCAGCAGCTGATCGAAGAGCGCTTCGCTGGTCGCCTCGAACGGTGCGAAGCCGTTGACTCCGGCGTTGGCGAACAGGGCGTCGACCGTGCCGAACTCGGCCTTCACCCGGTCGGCCAGGGCGTCGATGTCGGGCAGCGATGCGGCGTCGCTGCGGACCGCGATCGCCCTCTCGCCGAGCCGGTCTCGGGCGGCGTCCAGAGTGGTCTGGTTCCGCCCGGTGATCAGCACGTGTGCCCCTCCGTCCACGAGCAGTTGCGCGGTAGCCAGTCCAAAACCGCTGCTGCCTCCGGTAATCACCACACGCTTACCTGCGTACTCGCCCATTTCGGACACACTCCATCTGTTGCTACGGCTATTGGCTTACGTCCGAGCGGTCGAACCTCGCTGGACAGGTTCGAGTCAACAACCGTCCGAATCAGGTGTCCAAGACCCGTTCTGCACCCCGTCATGCAGAATCTGCATCACGGGTAGGCTGCCGGTATGTCCGACGAAGTCCTGCCCTCGACCCTGCGCAGCCCTGGCCCTGACCTGGATCTGAGACTGGTGCGGTACTTCACGGTCGTCGCCGAGCATCTGAATTTCGCGCGGGCGGCCGCCGCGCTCCGCGTTGCCCAGCCCTCCCTGAGCCGTCAGATCCAGCGGCTGGAGGACGCTCTCGGTGTGCGCCTGCTGGAGCGCACGACTCAGGGCAGTCGCCTCACCGCAGCCGGCGCGGCCTTCCTCCCGCAGGCACAGATCCTCCTGCACACGGCGCACCGGGCGGTGCTCAGCGCACGCGCCGCCGCGCCGCCGCGTACGGTCACCATCGGCTACGTGGAGGACCTCGTCATCACCCCCGCGGTGCGGGATCTGCGTCGCCGTCACCCCGACGCCCACGTCCGCACCCTTCACCTGGACTGGGACGAAGCCCGCGCCCTGCCCGAGGGACGAGTCGACGTGCTCGTCCTGCGCACGCCGCTGCCGATCCCGGGCGACGGTCTGGACGTGACCGTCCTCTACGACGAACCCCGGGCGCTGCTCGTACCCGCCTTCCACCGTCTCGCCCGCAAGAAGTCGGTCACCCCGGACGACTTCACCGACGAGCCCCTCGTGGCCTGCGCCGGCATGGCGGCGCTGTGGACCGGGTTCTGGCGGCTCGACCCGCGTCCGGACGGCAGCCCGGCTCCGCTCGGTCCCATGCTCGTCGACACCTTCGAGGACAAGCTCGAAGTCGTCGCCGACGGCCGGGCCGTCGCCCTCGTGCCGGCCGACGACCGGCGGTGCACACTCCGCGACGACCTCGCCACCGTCCCGGTCCAGGGAGTGGAACCCTGCCAGGTGGTGGTCGCCGCTCGACACTCGGACGCCAACCCGCTCGTCGCCCACTTCCGGGAGTCCGCGCACGACCTGCTCGTACGCGAAGCCTGACGTCGCCGGGTCCGGAAGCGAAGTCTTCGCGCTGTGGGTGCGGCCGGTCCGGAGGGACGGGGGCTCTCCTCGGACCGAGCGATGGCGAACTTCGCCCCGGTGAGGTCTTCGGAAGCGGCCCAGAGCCGCTGCTGGACGGCTCCCTCGTACGACTCCGCGCTGGAGGTGACCAGCCGGGGGTGGCCCTTGACCTCGTTGCGTCCGCCGGGGCCGTAGTACTGGCCGCCGAGCACGGCGGGGTCGGTGGCGGCGCGCAGGGTCGGCAGCGCGCCCATCGCCGGTGTCTGGGTGATCAGCGGCGCGAGCCGGCTGAGCGGGAGCCAAGGGCCGCGGGGGTGTTTCGGGCGAGTCCGGTGCTGGACCTGCCGGGGGTGTTTCGGGCGAGTCCGGTGCTGGACCTGCCGGGGGTGTTTCGGGCGAGTCCGGTGCTGGACCTGCCGGGGTGTGCGGCCACCGCGCCGGTGGATTCCGTGCGCGGCGAGCCGGCGCTGCAGCTCGTAGGTGCCCTCCTGGGCGTACCGCCCCGCTGCTGATCGCCTCCGCACGGGAGCGGGCGACTTCATCGGCCATGGGATCGCCACGCGGCGAAGGGGACGCTAGGTGTATTGATCACGAGCGTTGTCAGCGCCGACCGGGCTTGATCATGGCGAAGACCTCCGGTGTGGACGCGAGTGACCGGAAGCGTTGCCGCAGGCAGCGGCGGGGGCCCGAGGGGCCCGGCTGCGTGCCTGCCGGAACTGTGTCTCAGACCACGGCGAGCCGGTCCACCAGCAGCTCCACCCTCTGCGCTGCGTCCTCCGGCAGCAGCCGTCCCGCCCGGGTCAGGGTCGCGAGGCCGTGCAGGGACGCCCAGAACACCTCGGTGAACAGCCCCGGGTGGGCACCGTCCCCGGCGACCTCGGCCAGGCTCTCCAGCAGGGCGGCGAAGGCGTCCTTCAGCGGCTCCGGGGTGTCCTCCTGCGCGTACGGCAGGCCGCCGTCGAGCTGGAACAAGGCGTCGTAGACCGCTGGGTTGCGTGCGGCGAAGTCGAGGTAGGTGCGGGCGAGCGCGGCGACCCGCTCGCGTGGGCCGTCTGCGGCGGAGGCCGCGGCACGCACCGCCGCGGCCAGCTCGGCGGCGCCCTCCAGGGCGACGGCGCCGATGATCTCCCGCTTGCCGCGGAAGTGGCTGTAGAGGACGGGCTGGCTGTACTCGATGCGCTCGGCGAGCCGGCGGGTGGTGACCGCGTCCCAGCCCTGCTGCTCGGCGAGTTCGCGGGCCGTCGCCAGGATGAGGCGCTCGCGCTCCGCCCGTTCGCGCTGCTTGCGTTCTTGTACCGACATGCTTCGATCCTAGCACCGCTAGACAAGAGAGCGGCAGTAGTACTAGCGTTGCCTCATCAGCTAGCGACGCTAGATCCCAGGAGGGGTCATCATGCTCAACGCACTTCAGGTGTTCACCACCGTGATCGTCGGCCTGATGGTGGGGGTGGAGTTCTCCGTCGCCTTCGTCATGAACCGGATCTTCAACGCCCTTCCCGAGGACAGTGACCAGCTCGCCCGCGCCCACGGAGGCCGGATGCTCGGCGCCCTCATGCCGTTCTGGTACATCGGTTCGCTCGTCCTCAGCGCGATCTGGGCCGTCGCCGGATGGGACCGCTCCGGCGCCGGACTCGTCGTCATCGCCGCTGCGCTGCTGATCGTGAGCGTGGTCATGTCGCTCCTGCTGCTCGTCCCGATCAACAACCAGGGCAAGACGTGGACCCCCGAGAACCGGCCCGCGGACTGGAAGGAGCAGATGAACCGCTGGGACCGCTACCACTACGTCCGCGTCGCCGTCATCGTCGTCGCCTTCGCCTGCCTGGTCACCGCCCTCGTCTGAGCCCGATGCCCACGGGCATGCAGGTTGACCAGCGTTGTCTCAGCTCGCCGACCTGCAGCTGCGCGCCGAGCACCTGGCCCAGGTGTCGACGCTCGCGCTGGACCTGTCCCACCAGGGTGCCCCGCGACTCCGGCGAGGTGAGCGGCAACCCGCATCGCTCTCACGCGCTACGGCCGACGCCGCCAACGCCTCGTTCGCAACCCGGCGTTCACCAGCACCCGCCCGCCGCGGAAGCCGCGTGGAACCTGACCCGCATCCGGGCCTCGGAACACCCGGTGAAGGGGCGGCGGGCCATCACGCGGGACGGGGTCGTCACGGCATGGGGACGTGGAATTCCACTCGGCCCCGGTCGCCGAGGTGGACCTCGACGTTCTCGCGCACCAGCGATCCGTCCGGCCCTCGCTGGGCGTACTGACACCGGTACCCGGTGTCGTTGCCGAGTTCGACGAGGGAGATCTCCGGGATGTCACCGCACCGCAGGTCTTCGTGGTCCTTCTGGTGGCCGTTCCAGAAGGAACCGTGAACGGCGCGGGCGAGCAGCAGACCCTTGAGCGGCGCGGTGGAGTAGAAGACGGTGAGGGCGGTGTCGCCGCCGGAGTCCACGGTGACCCGCCACGGCACGGTCACGTCGTCGTACGTGACGTGGCACTTCGTGATCGCGTTCGGCTCCGTGCTCACCTTGCCGCCTTCGCAGTCGGCACTGGTCCTGGCCATGAACTCCGCGTTGCTCACGGTCTCCACGCGAATCTCGTGCAGGACCTTCTCAGTCAGCGATGGGTTTCCCGGCAACTTCGGCAGCGTCTCCTCGATCTCCTTGTCGTCGGTGACCCGGTCCGGCTCGGCACCGGTGACCGGAACCGGAAGCGGATCGGGGTCGGGTGGGGACGGCGGCTCGGGCGAACTGCCGCAGCCGACCAGAAGCAGCAGTACTAGCACCACGGCGAAGCGCATGGAATGAGCGTAGCGTTGGCCGGCCGAGGTGATCGGTGCCGCGGTTCCGGGTGAGGAACGTCGGGCTGCGAACGGCTTGGACGGGGCCTGGTGACGACCTGCCGCCCGACCCACGCAGGACGTGCCGCCGGCCGGGGGAACGCAGGGCGAGGAGCGTGTCGAACAACCCCGCGCTGTTGCCCTCCGCGTCCCACGGCGTCGGGGCCCGAAAGGTGACCTCCTGACTGCCAGGGCGGAAGCCGCCATGGCACCGCACACGGCCGAACCACTGCCGAACCACTGCCGAAGCCCGACGAGCACAGGCAGACCTGCTTCCTGAAGAACACCCGCGGCCTCAGACGCACCCTGCTCGCGCGCCGCGCGGTTGCGACCGTGGTGCACGTCGGCCACACCGGTTGCGGCTCGCCGTCGGGCCGGCCGACAGGAAGCCGTACCTCGTGAACGCGCCGTCCCCGACACGGCACCGGGAGCCCTTCGGCGGAGTCCCGTCCCGACGGGTCGAGGACGGGCCGCGCGGAGGCGACCAGGGACTCGGGACCTTCGGCCAGGCGCTCGAACGCCAGGTGGAGACCTGACGGTTCGCTCCCCTCGCCCCTGCACCGCCGCGGGCATCCCCCACGTACCGGAGGTCAGGCCTCCCGACTGCCCCGGAGAGTTCCCGGCCCGGCGGTGAGCAGTGCGGTGATCTCCTCGGCGAGGTGCGGGCCGAGTTCGCCCCAGCCGTCCTTGTAGCCGTAGACGGCGGCCAGGGTACGGGCGTCGTAGTCGCCGTTGAGTATTTCGATGTCGGTGGCCGTGATGAGCCCCGGGTGGGCCACACCGACGGCCGCCGAGAGCTTCGTCAGCTCCTTGCGCAGGGTGCGCAGGTACACGGCCGCCCGGGTGGCCTTCGACTCCGGGTCGAGGCCGCGGGCCAGCCACGGGTTCTGGGTGGCCACTCCCGTGGGGCACTTGTCCGTGTGGCACCTCTGCGACTGGATGCAGCCGATGGACAGCATCGCCTCACGGCCGACGTTGATCATGTCGGCGCCGAGGGCGAAGGCAACCGCGGCGTTGTCGGGCAGGCCGAGCTTGCCGGAGCCGATGAACGTCACGTCGTCGGTCAGTCCCAGCTCGGCGAAGGTGCCGTAGACCCGGGAGAAGCCCATCCGGAAGGGCAACGACACGGAGTCCGTGAAGGTGAGCGGTGCCGCTCCGGTGCCGCCCTCGCCGCCGTCGACGGTCACGAAGTCGACCCCGCGGTCGCCGCGTGCCATCAGCCTGGCCAGCTCGCGCCAGAAGTCCATCTCGCCCACCGCGCTCTTGATGCCGACCGGCACACCGGTCTCGGCGGCGATCAGTTCGACGAAGTCCAGCATCGAGTCGACGTCGCCGAACGCCGTGTGGCGCGACGGGGAGGCGCAGTCCTTGCCTTCCGGGATGCCGCGGATCTCGGCGATCTCCGGGGTCACCTTCGCTCCGGGCAGCATCCCGCCCAGCCCGGGCTTGGCACCCTGGGAGAGCTTGATCTCTATCGCCCTGACCGGGGCACTTGCGACGACTTCCTTGAGCCTGTCGAGGTGGAAGCCGCCGTGCTCGTCGCGGCAGCCGAAGTACGCCGTACCGATCTGGAGGACGAGGTCGGCGCCGTTGCGATGGTAAGGAGACAGTCCGCCCTCACCCGTGTTCTGCATCGTCCCGGCCAGCGCCGCCCCCTTGTTGAGGGCCGTGACCGCCGCGCCGGAGAGCGAACCGAAGCTCATCGCCGAGATGTTCACCACGCTCTTCGGCCGGAACGCCTTGGCCCGGCCCCGCGGTCCCCCCAGCACCTTGGCGGACGGCAGGACGTCGGGGAGGCCCGGACCGCCGTGCGCCTCGGGCAGGCGGCCGGCGAAGGTGCGCTGCTTCACGTACGCGCGTCCCTGCACATGCTCGACGTCGACGTCGGTGCCGAACCCGAAGTAGTTGTTCTCCTCCTTCGCCGACGCGTAGATCCAGGTGCGCTGGTCGCGGCTGAAGGGGCGCTCCTCCTCGTTGGAGGTCACGATGTACTGCCGCAGCTCCGGCCCGATCGTCTCCAGCAGGTACCGGGCGTGCCCGACCAGCGGGAAGTTCCTCAGCAGCGCGTGCTTCTTCTGGACGAGGTCGCGGGCGGCCACCAGGGCCAATGCCGCTGCGGCGGCGGTGCCGATGCTCCGGGCGCGCATGGGTCTTCCCCCTTCTCGACGGCCGGTCCGTCGCCCCCGCGGTGGACGTGGTCCTGCCTTGCCGGGCGGCGATGCACGGCCGACATCGAATATCTGTGTCCGTTGCGGAACGCAGTGCGATGTTAGAGGGGCGCGCGATGGGCGGTGAGGCCGGGGCGGTGGCGAGTGGGGTCGCCGTGGTCGTCTCGGCGGCTGTGGTGCCACTCATGGAGCGTCGACCCGTCACTGCTGTCCTGACAATGCTCTGGGAGTCTCCTCGCCGACACCGGGCCAACCGCCACCCAAAGGGAACATTTCGGCCATTGTCGTCCCACTGTCGCTCGCGTTTCCCATCCGGCTCACACAACCACTCATGACGCTCCCATCGGCCCCGGCGAGTCTGGGTCTCGCCGCACACGACGGTGCGGCTTGTCAACGAGCGGATCAGGGAGAGCGAATGATCGAGGTTCGCGGGCTGACCAAGCGCTACGGCGAGGTTCTGGCCGTCGACGATCTGAACTTCAGTGTGCGTCCCGGGGAGGTGACGGGCTTCCTCGGCCCGAACGGCGCCGGAAAGTCCACCACCATGCGGATGATCCTGGGCCTGGACGCCCCCACCTCCGGCACCGCCACCATCAGCGGCCGCCCCGTCGCCGAGCATCCCGTGCCGATTCGGGCCGTGGGAGCCCTGCTGGACGCGAGCGCGGTACTGGCGAGCCGGAGCGCGTACCACCATCTGCTGGCGCTCGCGGCGAGCAACGGTTTCTGGCCCGGCCGGGTCGACGCCGTGCTGGAGGAAGTGGGGCTGTCGGGAGTGGCACGCCGGGCGGCCGGCACGTACTCGCTCGGCATGCGGCAGCGGCTCGGCATCGCGGGCGCCCTGCTGGGCGATCCACCGGTACTCGTGCTCGACGAGCCCCTCAACGGGCTCGACCCCGAGGGCATCGTGTGGATCCGCCGGCTGATGCGGCGGATGGCCGCCGAGGGGCGGGCGGTGATGGTGTCGAGCCACCTGATGAGCGAGGTCGAGCTCACCGTCGACCACCTGGTCGTCGTCGGCCGCGGCCGTCTGATCGCCGACACCGGCATGGCCGACTTCATCGCCTCGGTCGCCCACCAGGAGGTCGTGGTGCGCACGCCCCAGGCGGGCCTCTTCGCCGGCCGGCTGGCGACCGCCGGGGCCGCCGTACGGATGCTTGAGCAGGACGAGCTGGTCGTGTCCGGGCTCGACGCCGCGCACATCGGGGCGCTGGCCGCCGCCACGGGCGTCGAGCTGCACGAACTGGCACCGCGCCAGACGTCGTTGGAGGAGGCCTTCATGGAACTGACCCGCGACAGCGTCGAGTACGCCACCGAAGGAGAGGCCGCGCGATGAGCCGGAGCACGGTCGAAACCCGCAGGTCACGGCTGAAACGGCCCGCGATGCCGCGGCGCGCCGGACGCGAGGCTCCGTCCGCGGGGCCCGTGCGGCGGGCAACCTTCGGGCACAGCCTGCGCGCGGAGTGGATCAGATTGCGCACGATGCGCTCCACCTTGTACGTGGTCCTGGCCACCCTGGCCGCCGGGGCCGGTCTCGGCACCCTGAACGGTTCCTCGGCGGGCGACGAGTACGCCGCGATGTCGGCCGCGGACAGGCTCACCTTCGACCCGCTGGCCACCAGCCTCAAGGGAGTCGTGCTGGCGCAGCTCACTCTTGCGCTGCTCGGAGGGCTGGCCATCGCGTCCGAGTACGGCAGCCGCACGATCGTCAGCACGCTGACGGCGGTCCCCCGCCGCGGCCGGGTGCTCGTGGCCAAGGCCGTCGTGGTCCTGGCGATCGCACTGCCGACGGGACTGCTGACGACACTCGGGGGCTTCCTCGCGGGCCAGGCGTCGCTGAAGTCCTCAGGTGCCCCGTACGTCGCGCTCGGCGACCCGGGTACGTGGCGCGCCGTCCTCGGCGGTGGGCTCTTCCTGGCGCTCTCCGCGCTCCTCGGGCTCGCCGCGGGCACCATGATCCGCAGCACCACGGCCACGGTGACGACTCTCTTCGTGACGACACTCGTCGTCCCCGCGCTGGCCCCCTCCCTCCCCGGGGCGCTCGCGGACGGGGTGGCGAAGTACTGGCCGCCTTCCGCGGGCGGGCAGATCGTGACCGGCTACCACGACCCCGGCCTGTTGAACCCGTGGCCGGGCTTCATCGTGATGGCAGGATGCGTGACGGTCCTGCTGGCCGCGGCGCTGTTCACCTTCCGCCGGCGGGACGCGTAGCAGGATCGGTACACGGCAGCCGACGAGAACGAGCGGGACGCGCGATCGGAACGGGACGGCCATGGCGGAACAGCTCCTGGTGGTGGAGGACGACAGCACGCTGCGCGAGCTCCTGTCGGCGAGCCTGAGACTGGCCGGCTTCGAGGTCCGGGCGGTCACGACCGGCGCCGAGGCGCTGGCCGCGGTCCTGGACGAACCGCCCGACCTCATCGTCCTGGACGTGATGCTGCCGGACTTCGACGGGTTCGAGGTCGTACGAAGGCTGCGTGACGGCGGACAGCGGCGGCCGGCGCCGGCCGGGCCGCCGCCGGTGCTGTTCCTCACCGCCCGGGACGCGGCCGAGGACCGGATCAGCGGGCTGAGCGCGGGCGGCGACGACTACGTCACCAAGCCGTTCAACCTGGAGGAGCTGATCCTGCGCATCCGGGCCATCCTGCGACGCACCGGCGGCCGGCAGCCGGACGGCCACCTGGTCGTCGCGGACCTCGCTCTCGACCCCGAGGGCCATCACGTGACCCGCGGCGGGGTGCCGGTCCTGCTGTCCCCCACCGAGTTCAGCCTGCTGAGGGTGCTGATGGAACACGTCGGCCAGGTGCTGACCAAACGGCAGCTGCTGGAGGCCGTGTGGCACTACGACTTCGGCGGTGACGACAGCATCGTCGCCTCGTACATCAGCTACCTGCGCCGCAAGGTTGACGCCACCGAGCCCAAACTGATCCACACGGTGCGCGGCACCGGCTACGTACTGCGCAGGCCTTCGAGGTGAGGGCCGTGAAGAACGCCCTGCCGTTCCGTGTCCGGGGCCTGTCGCTGCGCGGCCGGCTGCTCCTGATCACCGTGGCCCTGCTGGTGGCCGCCCTGCTCGGCAGTACCGGGATCGCCGTCGACCAGCTCCGGCGCGGCCTCGTGGAGCAACTGGACGAGCGGCTCCGCGGCGTGGCCGAGGTGACCGCACGGCTTCCCGCGCTGCCGCGGGCGGTCGGCGAGGAGGATGCCCCACTGGTGCGCGACACGGTGGAAACGCAGTGGGTGCGGGACGTCTACGTCACGTACCTGACCCCCGACGGTCGCATCGAGCGCGTGGTCCGGCCCGCCGTCCGGGAGCCGCCCGCGCTGCCGCGGCTCGACAGCCCGGCGGTCGCCGAACGGTCGGGCAGGGCGTTCACCGCCCGGGGCGGGGGCGGCACGGGAGACTGGCGGGTGATCGCGGTGCCGCGCGCCGCCGAGCAGGGCGACCGGGGTGGCAGCGTGGTCGCGGCCGGTTCGCTCGGCGAGGTCGACGACGCCGTGTGGCACCTCGCCGGCCGGGTCCTGGTGCTCGACACGGTCGTCCTGGCGCTTCTGGGGTTCGCCGGGTGGTTCGCGGTACGGGCCGGTCTGAGGCCGTTGCGCCGTATCGAGACCACCGCTGCCGCGATCGCGTCCGGCGACCTCTCCAGCCGGGTTCCGCAGCTGGCCGCCCCGCACACGGAGCTGGACAGGCTGTCCACCGCGCTCAACGGCATGCTGGACCGGATCGAGGCGGGCGACGCCGCCCGTGCCGACTCCGAACGGCGTATGCGCCGGTTCATCGCCGACGCCAGCCACGAACTGCGCACCCCGCTCGCCGGCATCAAGGGATTCACCGAGCTGTACCGGATGGGCGGCATGCCCGAGCGTGCCGACGTCGACACCTCGATGGGCCGGATCGAGCGGGAGGCCGCCCGTCTGGTCGACATGGTGGAGGAACTCCTGCTGCTCGCCCGGCTCGACGAGCACGGCACCGCCGCCGCGCTCCCACTGGACTTCACGCCGATGGACCTGCGCACCCTGGCCGTCGACGCGCTGCACGACCTGCGCGCCCTCGACCCGGGGCGGCCCGTCGGCCTCACCGGCCTGGGTGGCGGACGGTCCGGTGCCGCCCCCGTCCTCGGCGACGAGGCCCGGCTGCGCCGGGTCACCTCCAACCTCGTCGGCAACGCCGTCGCCCACACGCCGCCCGGCACGCCGGTCCGCATCGGGGTCGGCACCGAGGGCGAGTACGCCGTCCTGGAGTTCGCGGACGAAGGTCCGGGGATGACGGGCGACCAGGCCGAGCGGGTCTTCAGCCGCTTCTACCGCGCCGACCGGGCCCGCGCCCGCACGGGAGAGGGCGGCGCCGGTCTGGGGCTGGCCATCGTCGACTCCCTGGTACGCGCCCACAACGGCCACGTCGACCTCCACACCTCGCCGGGTGCCGGCGCCACCTTCCGCATCCTGTTGCCCCGTGACACGTCGGAGTGACCCCGTCACGGCGTTCTCGCGGCAGCGGGTGTACGGCCGCGGACTCCGGCCCGCGAGGCCCTGACTCAGTCACCGGGGCCGAGGACGGCGTCCAGCAGTGCTGCGCACGTCCCGACCCGCGGCAGTCGTCGGCAGCCGTGTCGGACGGACGCTGCGTCAGCCGGCCTTCAGGACCGGCACGGCCCCGACACGGTGCCCGCACAGATCGGCAGAGTCCAGAAGTGACCCATAGGAGTTGCTCGTGCGGGACCATTCCACCATGGCCCATACCGCGCTGCACCAGACGGCCGGACCACGGCCCGCGGGGCGCCCTGCCGAGGGGATGCCGGCGGAGGAGACGCGGCTGAGCCGAACCGAACTGACCCGTACCCCGCTCCGCCTCGACTCGTCCCGCTCCACGTCCCCCGAGGTAGCCCCATGCCGCTGTCGCACGACCACATCCGCACCGCCGTCGAGACTTACCTCGCTCGTCACCCTCACGAAATCGAGCGGCTCCGCGAACTGTTGGACGCCCTCGAACGTCCCACCGACATCGCCGGCCGCTCCACCCTCACCGGACATGTCACCTGCGGCGCGATCGTCCTCGACCCGCTCGGCCGCGTCCTGCACGTTCGGCACCGGTCGAGCGGGAAGGTCCTCGTCCCCGGCGGACACGCCGAGCCCTCTGACGAGTCCCTGGCCGGGACCGCGCTGCGGGAACTGCACGAGGAGACCGGGATCCCGCCCCAGGCGGTCGCGCCGTGGCCCGGCTACGAGACGGTGCCGTTCGACATCGACATCGACATCCACGACATCGACGCCCACCCGGGCGATGGCGAACCGGGCCGCCAGCACTTCGGCCTCCGGTTCCTCTTCCGCCTGCACACCGCGAGGGAGGTGGAGGTGATGTTGCGGGACGAGCAGGTCGGCGGTGTCGAGTGGCGGCCCGTGGACAAGGCGGCCTCCCCTTCCCTGCGCCTGAAGCTCCTCGGGCTCCCGCTCCAGGCCGGACCGGAGAGGGCCAACGCCTCCGCGCTGATCTACAACGACCGCGGAGAATACCTGCTGCACCTGCGCGACTACTTCCCCGGCCGGATCTGGGAGCCGGGCATGTGGTCCCTGCTGGGCGGCGGCCGAGAACCCCAGGACGCCACCTTGGAACACACCGTACGGCGCGAACTGGCCGAGGAAGCCGGCCTCGACCTCGCCGACCTGACACCGTTCGGCACCGAGTACGCCACCGACGACGCCGGCTCGACGGTGCCCATCGCCATCCACGCCGGCCGCTGGAACGGTGACCCCCGCGACCTCCGACTCACAGAAGGGGTGATGCTGGCCTGGTTCGCCCCCCACGACCTCCACCGCCTGCGTATCGCGTCCACCACCAGCGACCTCGTACGGCGCCACGCCTCCGGCCTCCCGCCCAGCACCGCGCCGCAGAACGGGCTCGCACCACAGGAGGAGCGCCGGGCTTCGCCGCACGGCGCGGTCCTCAACGTCATCGGAGTCCACCTCTACCTGGAGCGGCCCGACGGGACGGTACTGCTCGGGCTGCGCCACCCCGACTCCGCGTTCGCGCCGTCCACCTGGCACGTCCTGGCCGGCCACTGCGAGCAGGAGAGCGCCGTCACCTGCCTGATCAGGGAGGCACAGGAGGAAGCCGGCCTGCACATCGAGCGCAAGGACGTCGAACTCGCCCACGTGATCCACCACATCGACAAGGCCGGGGACCGCCCTCGCACGGGCCTGTTCTTCCGCGTCCGCGCCTGGAGCGGCGAGCCGGAACTGCGCGAGCCGGACAAGTGCACCCAGTGGAAGTTCTGGGACCCCGCCGCGCTCCCCGACGACCTCGTCCCCTACACCCGGGTGGCCATTGCAAGGATCCGAAACGGGGAGCCGTACAGCGAGACGGGCTGGCCCGCATGAGGAGGCGACGTATGCCCGCACGCGTCGAAGGCGGACGCCGGGTACCTGAAGCAGGTCACCGACAGCCACCTCGCCTCCCTGGACCACACGCTATCCGTGCGGCACTCTGATCGCCTGTGATGTGTCCACTGCAGGCCGCGACTCGTGGACGTACTGGTCGGCCCAAGCGCTGATGACGCGGGCGGCTCGCTGTGCTTGCCCTCGCCCGGTCAGGAAATGGTCTGCGCCCTCGAGGGAGACGAAGCTTCGGGGGTGTCGCGCCTCTTGGAAGATTTCCCTGGCGTTGGCGATGTCGACTGTATTGTCGATGGGCGAATGCAGGACCAGTATCGGCAGGCGCAATTCGCGTATCTGCTCACGCAGGCGAGCATGATGGACGTCGTCGACGAAGGCACGTTTGAGGACCAGGGTTCTCCCGCCGACGAACCATTCGTGCGCCCCGTCACTGAGAACGCGATCCATGACCGTGTCGTACTGTCTCTCGACGTGGCTGGGGTCGACAGGCGCCCCGATGGTGGCCACCGCGCGGACTCCGGTTGCCTCGGCTGCTGCGGCGATGGCCGCGGCGCCTCCCCACGAGTGGCCCACCAGCACGTCTGCTGGGGTGCCTCGCTCGGCCATCAGTGCTGCTGCACGGATGGTGTCCTGAACCTTGATCGTGAAGGAGCCGTCCCCCCAATCGCCCCCGGAGTCCCCGATCCCGAGGTTGTCGTAGCGCAACATTCCGATACCCTCACGTGCCAGTTGCCTACTCACGCGGGAAGCGGCGGGTGAGTCCTTGCCGAGTGTGAACCCGTGCACGAAGATTCCCCAGCCTCGGATCTTGCCCTCCGGTTGGTCGATGGTTCCGGCCAGTTGAGGGCCGACGACGCTCTCGAATTGCACTTTTTCAGTCATCTGGAGATCACCTTGGCAAGGGCTGTTTGTGAGGGATGGATGGACTGGCTTGTGTCGTGCGAGCGTGTTGTGGCCGAGGTTGTCGCCGCTCATGCCATCCGGCTGTCTCGAGCGGAACGTTGACCCGCGTGGCGCTCAGCCCGCCCGCGGCAACGGCAAGGGCTCCGAGCCGGCCTGCGGCTTCGCCTTCCGGCGGCGGAGGCGCCCTGCGGAGTACCACGCCGCGATGGGTACGACCGCGGCGGAGAGGACGGCGAGCATCTGCCGGTCCGTGCCCACGACCGCGACCGTCACCTCGATCGTCGCGACCAGCGTGACAGCGACCCGGGGCCATGTCTTCACAGTGGTGGCGGCGGCCACCAGCGCCAGCAGCACATACCAGCCCGCGCGGATGGCGGGCAGGGTCCAATAGCCATGGACCAGCGGCAGTTCGCGGACCGGTGCGCTCCGCCCGGTAAGGAAGATGACGAGATTCACCGCGGCGCACAGCACCAGTGCGGACGCGAACCGCACATAGAGGGTCTGGTCACGGCGGGCCAGCCAAAGCAGGCCGAGCGCGACCAGCGACCACGGCGCAAGAGTGTTGACGCGCTCCAGGACATGGGCCGCATCCGGTCCGACCGACGCCACCCGCTCGCCAAGGGCGGTCCCATCTTGGAGGAGACGTTCGGCGAAGACCGGCATCGGGCCGGCATGGTGCGAGGTCTCCGCGTGGCCCGGCATCACCAGGAGCACGATGTAGACGACCGCGGTCGCCGCCACTCCCGCCACCGCGCCTCCGACGGCCCGCCTGACCTGCGACCCTCGCGACGGGGACCGGACGGCGTCCACCGTGCGCCGGGCCCGCCACCACCCGTGATGGCCACCGGCGTCGGCGGAACTCACCGGGGCGCCCCGGTGCCGTGTCTTCGAGGTTCGCCGGCGACGATGTAGGTGGAGCCAGGTTCCAGGTTGTGGGCGGCGGCCGCCTCCCAGAGCGCCATGACGCGCCGGGGTGGTTCCAGCCTGGCCGGCGACGAGGACGTACTGCTTTTCACAGCTTTGGACGGGCTCATTCGTAGCCTCCTGATCATTCGGAGTCGCAATGCGCGGGAAATGCGCTCACGCATTTCCCGCTCTCCGATCAGGGACAACCGGACTTTCCTCTCCGCTTATTTCCCGTAACACGTATGACGTGTGTCACGCACCGCGAGAGGGTGCAGATCCGGGTGCATATCCCAACCCCTTGGCCTGCGCGTGCTCCTGTTCGGCCCGCATGGTCTGCAGCGGAGTCGGCGCTGCGGGCAGTGGACCGGTGTTCTCCGGCCGGCAGGCGTCCAGCAGTAGTGCGACCAGCCGCCGCCATGCGTGGGGCGCGGAACAGCGCGTCACGCTGGTCACCGCCGAATTGGCGACAAGGAACAGGAAGATGTCCTCAGGGACGAGGTCGTCCCGGACGGCACCGGCCTCCTGCGCCTGGCGCAGGAGGCCGGCCACGGCGCGCGCCTGGCGATCCCGGCACCCCGCGGCCAGATCTGAGGTGGGCAGCCTCAGAGTGAGCAGGTCGCTCAGACCCCGGTCTGCGGCCATCGCGCTGCAGAGCCGCTCGAAGTACGTGCTGAACCCGACCCACGGATCCTCGCAATGCAGCGCCTCCTCGGCTATGCGCGTGGCTTGCAGGATCTCCTTCTCGAAGGCTGCCTCGACCAGGGCCGCGCGGGTGGGAAAGCGGCGGTACAGCGTGCCGGCGCCCACACCGGCCCGCTCTGCGACCTCGTCCAGCGGCGCGTCCAGCCCCCGGTCCTCGAAGACCTGCCGGGCGGCCTCCAGGATGCGCTGCCTGTTTCGCAGGGCATCCGCGCGGAGCTTCCGTGTGGCGGCTTGCGTGTTCCCCGGAGCTGCCATGACGTCAGCTTATCAAGCGGAGGGTGGTCTCCGAATATGCGGACGAACGTCTCGTGTCGATTCAGCCGGCGTCGACGAGCTGCTCCGTCCAGATGGTCTTGCCGTTCGGGGTGTACCGGCTCCCCCAGCGATGGCAGAACTGGGCGATGAGGAACAGACCGCGCCCGCCCTCGTCGGAGAGGCGTGCGCGCCGCAGGTGGGGCTGGGACTGGCTGGGGTCGGAGACTTCACACACCAGACGGTGATCGTTGACGAGACGTACGCCGACGGGCCCGTGAGCGTAGCGGATGGCATTGGTGATCAACTCGCTGACGATCAGTTCGGTACTGAAGGCCATGTCCTCCAAGTCCCACTCCACGAGTTGGTCGTTGACCAGTTCCCGGGCGCGCGCGACCAGGGCGGGGTCGGCGGACAGCTGCCAGAAGGCAGTCCGTGCGGGTGGTATGCGCTCGACGTGGGCCAGGAGCAGTGCTTGGTCCTCGTGGCGAGGTTCGTCCCGCAACCGTGCCAGCACGTTGTCAGTGAGGCCCGTGACCGAGAGGTCTCCGTGTGCGGCGGCGGAGTGGACACCGTCACGGATGTGTTCAACGTTGAGTTGACTGCTGCTCAGGGCCAGGACGTCTCCCGGCTGGAGGAGCAGTTCCGCCGTCTCGAACGGTTGCGTGCCGTCGCCGAGCGGTGGTCCCGGATGAAGGCGGATCTCGTCCACGGTGGCGGAACCTGCGCGGACGACGGCCGCGGACAGACCACCCGCGGTCGCGACCTGACACTGGCCCGTGATGGGGTCGTAAGTCGCGTACAGACAACTCGCGTTCGACAGGGAGCCGAGGGCCGGCGGCTCCGGTTCGTGCCCGTCCTCGTTCTCGTCCTCACCGATGTGCAGCACCATGTCGTCGAGGTGGCTGAGCATTTCCTCCGGAGGCGGATCAAGATCGGCCAGCGTCTGCACCGCGGAGCGCAGGCGCCCCATGGCGCCGGCGGCATGGATCCCGTGCCCGGCGACCTTGCCGACGACAAAGGCGGTGCGGACCCCCGACAAACGTACGACGTCGTACCAACAGCCGCCGGTTCCGGCGGCGGTGCGGGCCGGCGCATACGCCCCTGACGTCCGCACGGCAGCCATGCGCACCACCGGCGGTGGCAGCAGACTGCGCTGGAGCACTTCCGTGGTCCGCCGCTCCCGGACATAGCGCCGGGCGTTGTCCAGGCTGAGCGATCCTCGGGACGCGATCTCCTCGATCAGGGAAACGTCGCCGGCCGAGAACGGCGGCCGGCCGGGGTTGCGCCACGCATCGAGCACTCCCAGCAGGTTGCCACGCGCGAACAGCGGAACGTACACCGCCGAGGCTGCCTCGCCCGGGAACATCAGCCGCAGCAAGTCCTCGTCGTACGTCTGCCCCCTGTCCCACGGGCTGTCGCGGGGCACGCGCCCCGCACGCCAGGCGGCCACATCAGCTACCAGGATGGTGTTCCCTTCGTGGAACGCAGCAGCTTCCCCCTTCCCACCACGAACGACGTCACCCAGTCTGTGCGCGTTCACCGGCCAGTCGCTGATCGAGGGCGACACGGCCACGCGCCGCGCCTGCATGCCGACGAAGAACACTCTCAAGTCGTCCCCGCTGAGGACCTCGTCGGTGAGATCCACGGCCGCCAGGTCGGCGAGCTCCGGGACCAGGATGGCAGTCAGTTCCTGGGCGTTGCGCGTGACGTCCAAGGACTGGCCCAGTCGTCCCGCAGCCGAGTGCAGCAGCGCCAGCCTTTGCCGTGTGGGAGCGGGTTCCCCGACTTCGGCGAGAACAGCTGTGACTCCCATGACCCGGCCGTGCGGGTCCGCGACGCGAAAGGCCGACACCGACACCACGCGTTCCGCAGCGGCATCACCGAGCCGCCGGGCCGGTAGCTCCAGGCCGGACAGCGCCTCGCCGGAGGCCAGTACCCTGCGCAGCTGATCCTCGATTGCCGCGGCGTCCTCGGCCACGAGGAAGTCCTGCAGCCGAACACCTCTCCCGATACTTTCCGCACGCGGTCGGTTGCGCTCCGGACGCACAGGTTCGAGGTTCGTCCTTGTGATGACCAGATCGGCGTCGTACATGACGACCCCGACCCGGTCCTGAGCCAGCAACGCGTGCGCCAGCCCCGCGTCCTCCACATGACTGCCGGCGATCGCGCCGGCGAACAACAACAGCCGGGCTTCGGACCCCGCAGGCAGGCGTACCGCCTCGACGGCCACCTCGGCCTCGGAACCGTCCCGGCAGCGCAGAACGGCGCAGAACGTCACCGGTCCGCCATGACCGAGGTGCTCCTCCCAGCGTGCCGGCGCCACCACGACGTCAGCCATCCGCAGCCCGCGGATTTCGTCGGCGGACCAGCCGGTGAGGGCCGGCTCGGCGTCCACGTGGTCCAGCACCGTCCGCCGCTCGTCCAGCATGAACACCGCCGTTCCGCCAGAACGGTGGTCAGTCCTGTGAGATGGTGCGGTCGGAGCCACCACGCTGCCTCACTTCGCAGGCAACAAAGCTGTCACGTCCCATTAAAGCCCCGGCGCGCGGGCCACGCATGGCGGAGCCTTGCGGCTACCGCGTTGCGGCGGCCAGGGCCGCGTGGATGGCCTCATCGCCGGCCGGCCGGCCGTTCTCGTTCGAGGGCGGCCCGTACGGGGTCCCCCACACCGGCGTGTCGGTCGCCTGCCGCCAGCTGTCGGCCAGCGAGCCCGCGTCCACCACGCTGTATCCGATGGACTCGATGAACGCGGTCACCGCCTCCTTCGCCGAGGCGGAGTCCCCGGCGATCGGCAGGTACGAGCGGTCGGGCGCCCCCACCGGGCGGACGAGGGACAGCAGGTGCTTGAAGTAGATGTTGTTGAACGCTTTCACGAGCCTGGCGTCCGGCGCGTACCGCAGCAGCAGCTCGCTCGAGGTGAGCGACTTGCTGTCGAGCTCGGGGATCTGCCCGTCACGCGCCGGGCCGTAGTTGCACGTGTCGATGACGGTCTTCCCTGCCAGTGGCGCGGCGGTCAAGCTGGGGAAGGCCTTGACCGGCACCGTGACCACGACGATGTCTCCGGCCGCCGCGGCCTCCCCGCTCGTCGCGGCGGAGGCCCGAGGCCCCAGTTCCGTGACCGTGTCCGCGAGCGTTTCGGGACCGCGCGAGTTGCTGAGCACGACCTGGTGCCCGGCTTCGACGGCGAGCCGCGCGATGCTACTGCCGATCTGTCCGCTTCCGATGAATCCCACTGTCGTCATTTCTCAGTGTCCTTCCAACGTGATGACGCCGAGGTGTGTGAACGAGGCGGCCACCGTCGTCTCCCGGGTGATGGGGACGGCGCCGGTCAGCCCGCCGGTGAACACGAGCCAGCCCGGCTGCAGGGCGATGTCCTGCTCGGCGAGGGCATTCGCTGCGAGCGCCAGGGCCTCGGCGGGATGGCCGTACGCCGCCACGCCGGTCGCGGAGTCGAACACCCCGCCGTCGACCTCCAGCAGGCAGGCTTCCAGCGAGAGATCCAGGTTCTCCGGTCGGCGGCCGACAGGGCCTGTCACCAAGCGCGTCGTCGAGGCGCTGCCGACTGCCGCGTTCGCAGTCGCGGAGTGGAGGTCCGGGGTCCGTCCGTCGAATATCTCGACTCCCGCGTAGACAGTGTCCACGGCGGCCAAGGCGGTCGCGGCGTTTGCGCCCGGGCCGGTGAGCTGCCTTCCGAGCAGGAAGACCACCCCCGGTACGACGTGCGCGTCCGCCAGGTCAGCGGGTACGGGGAGGCCGGTGCGGAGCACCATGGCGTCGGTGAGCCAGCTGATCGTCGGCGCGGTGGCCGCCTGTTGCTCGTCTCGACCGGACGAGCCGAGCGAGAGGCCGATGACATGGCCGCCTGCCTCGTTCCGCCGCTCATTCATTGGGGGCTCCTTCGCCGAGTTCGGGCGTTTGACCGACCGTGAACGCCACAGCGACCCTGCCGATGCCTGCGAAGACGGCGGAGAAGGTGTCGCCGCCGGCCACCGGGACCGACGCGGTGATCGACCCGGGCAACACGACGTGTCCGGCCTCCAGGGTCACGCCGAGCGGACCGACCGTGTTGGCGAGCCATGCCAGAGAGTTCAGCGGGGAGCCCAGCACAGCCCCGCCCGCACCGCTGCCGACTACCCGGCCGTTGCGGTGCAGTACGCAGCCGGACAACCTGAGGTCCGTCGCCGTCAGCCGGACCGGGTCGCTGCCCAGCACCAGGGCGCCGGATGAGGCGTTGTCCGCCACGGTGTCCAGGAAGCCGATGTTCCAGTCGGTGATCCGGGAGTCGATGATCTCGAAGGCGGGAAGCACGAAGTCCACCGCCGCTGCCGCGTCCGCGACGGTGACCCCCGGGCCGCGCAGCGGCTTTGCGAGCACGAACGCGACTTCCGGCTCGATCCGCGGCTGCAAGAACTTCGTGATGTCGATCTCGGTGTTCTCGGCGCAGAACATCTCGTCCAGCAGCACGCCGAAGTCCGGCTGGTTCACACCGAGTTGCCGTCGCATCGCAGCCGACGTCAGCCCAACCTTGTGACCGCGGATCCTCGCGCCGGCGTCGACGCGCCGGCGGATCTGCAGCCGCTGGATCTCATACGAGTCGGTCACCGTCATGTCGGGATACGACTCGATGAGCGGTTCGATCGGCTTCCGGCCGGCATGGGCGTCGAACAGCTTCTGCGCCGCCTCGGCCCTCGTTACCGTGTCCATGTCTCACCCTCTCGCCGCGGCGAGCGAGCCCTGCTGCTCCTGCTCGGCCGCCAGCTGGATCGCAACGTCGATGATCATGTCCTCCTGGCCCCCGACGTAGCCGAGTTCCCCGCAGCGCTTCAGGATGTGGTGGGCGGGGACCTTGTAGCGCGCTCCGGCGCGTTCGGCGTGCAGCAGGAAACTGGAGTAGACCCCGGCCCAGCCCTGGACGATCGCGTTGCGGTCCATCTTCGGCCAGCGAGGGAGATAGGGGCGGACGACGTCCTCGGCCGCGTCGATCACCTTGGATACATCGAGCCCTGTGTCGATGTCAAGTCGTTCGAACACGGCGGCGAGCACCTCGGTCGGCGAGTTGCCGGAGCCGGCGCCGAGTGCACACAGCGAACCGTCGATCGAACGTACCCCGGCCTCGTGGGCGAGCACCGAGTTGGCCACGCCGAGGGAGAGGTTCTGGTGACCGTGGTAGCCGACCCACGCCTCGTTGCCGACCTCGTCCACGAGCGCTTCGAAGCGGGCCTTTGCCTCGTGCATGAGCAGCGCGCCGGCCGAGTCCGTCACATACGGGCACTGGCATCCGGCGTCGACCATGATGCGGGCCTGCTCGGCCAGTTTCTCGGGTGATGCGCGGTGCGCCATCATCAAGAAGCCGGCCGTCTCCATCCCCAGGTCACGCGCGGCGGCGAAGTGCTGTACGGAGACGTCGGCCTCGGTGCAGTGGGTGGCGACCCGAACCATCTCGGCGCCGGCGTCGTGGGCGCGCTTGAGGTCTTCGACGGTGCCGATGCCGGGCACGAGGAGTACGGCGATCCGCGCGTTCCGTGTCTCCTCGCGGGCCGCGGCGATCAACTGCATCTCGTCGGTGCCGGAGAATCCGTAGTTGAAGGTGGATCCGCCGATGCCGTCTCCGTGCGAGACCTCGATCCATTCGAGGCCCGCGGCGTCCAGCGCGCGAACGGTGTCGCGCACCTGCGTCTCGGTGAAACGGTGTGCCATCGCGTGGCTGCCGTCGCGCAGCGTGGTGTCGATGATCCGTACGTCGTGGGTGAGCGTGGGGCGAGTCATCACTTGGCCTCCAGATCCGGTCCGAGGGCGGCGCGGGCCATCAGATCGCCGACTCGGGCGGCGGCCGCGGTCATGATGTCGAGGTTTCCGGCAAAGGGCGGGAGATAGTCGCCGTTGCCCTTGACCTCCAGGAACACCGCGACGCGTGCGTTTCCGCCCCACTCCTCGGCGGGGTCGTCGAACTGGGGCTCCGCCCGGAGCGTGTAGCCGGGGACGTACTGCTGGACCTCGGTGATCATCTCGTGGATCGAGGCAGCGACGGCCGGGCGGTCGGCGTCGGCGCCGATCATGCAGTAGACGGTGTCGCGCATGATCATGGGCGGCTCGACCGGGTTCAGGACGATGACGGCCTTGCCGCGCTGGGCGCCGCCCACCTCGGCGACCGCCTGGCTCGTGGTGAGGGTGAACTCGTCGATGTTGGCCCGTGTGCCGGGGCCGGCCGACCGGGAGGACACCGAGGCGACGATCTCCGCGTAGGGCACCGGCGTGATCCGGGAGACGGCGTGGACGATCGGGATCGTCGCCTGGCCGCCGCAGGTGATCATCGAGATGTTCGGGGCGTCCAGATGCGCCTGCAGGTTGACCGGCGGGCACACCATCGGTCCGAGGTGGGCCGGGGTCAGGTCGATGGCCTTGATCCCGGCCTCGGCGTAGCGGGGCGCGTTGGCCTCATGCGCCTTGGCCGAGGTCGCCTCGAACACGATGTCCGGAAGCGGGTCCTGGCGTAGCAGCCAGTCGACTCCCTCGGCGCTGGCGTCGAGGCCCTTTGCGCGGGCGCGGGCCAGGCCGTCCGATTCGGCGATGCCGACCATGTAGCGCACATCGAGAAATGGATTCGGCAGCAGCTTTTCGAGCAGATCGGTGCCGATGTTGCCCGGCCCCACGATCGCTGCGGTCAGTCTTGTTGCGGTCATTGCTTGACAGTGTCAAGCGCCCCTGTCGAAGATGAAGCGATGCGCTCCACTCAGCGGAACGTCGACCCATTGGCACCGAATTCGGTGCTGGGGCGTGCGTTGACTCTGGTCAGTGCGTTCCGGTCCGGGGACGAGCAGCTCAGCCTCGCTGAGCTGCATCGACGCACGGGGATCGCCAAGCCCACGATTCTTCGCCTGCTGGGCGAGCTGGCCGAATGGGCGATCGTGGAGCGAAGTGAGCATGGTTTTCGACTGGGCATGCGCTTGTTCGAACTCGGTCAGTTGGTGCCGAGTCAGCGCGGTCTGCGCGAGGCCGCTGCCCCGTTCCTGACCGATCTCTTCGAGGCGACGCACGAGACCGTCCATCTCGCGGTACCGGACGGTGTCGAGGTGATCTACGTGCAGAAGCTTGACGGCCGCCGCGGCCCCCTGGTGTCCTCCCGTGTGGGCGGTCGGATGCCCGCCTATTGCACCGGGGTGGGGAAGGCGCTGTTGGCGTTCGGGCCGCCCGAGCGATTCGCGGAGGTGCTCGCGGCCGGCCTGCGTCGCCGCACGCCGCGCACGGTCGTCGCCCCTGGTCTGCTGAGAGCCGAGCTCGACAGGATTCGCGAGTCGGGGGTCGCGCTCGAACGCGAGGAGTCCACGGTCGGTATCACCTGCGTAGCGGCACCGGTTCAAGGCCCCCAGGGCACCGCGGTGGCGGCGATATCGATCACGGGCTGGACCAACCGGCTCGATCCGGAACGGTACGCTCCCGCCGTACGCACCGCGGCCCTCGGCATCTCGCGCACACTGCGCCGGCGCGACCCCGCTTGACCTGAAGTCAAAAATGCTTGACTTGAGGTCAACCTGGCTTCTAGCATCGATACGGTAAGCCGTCTGCAGCGTCTTGGCGCGGCCGCACTCGACCAGCGCGCCAACATCATCGGACGCCAGGCGTCCCTAGTAAGGACTCACACATGCCTTCATCGATCAAGCTCGCCGTGATCGGCGGCGATGGTATCGGCCCCGAGGTCACTGCCGAGGCCCTCAAGGTACTACGCGCGGCGGCGCCCGACATCAGCCTCGACACCACTGAGTACGACCTCGGCGCACGGCTGTGGCACCGCACCGGCGAGACGCTGCCGAAGAGGGTCGTTGAGGAGCTCCACGAGCACGACGCCATCCTGCTCGGCGCGATCGGGGACCCGTCGGTGCCCCCCGGGATCATCGACCGGGGAGTGCTGCTGCAACTGCGGTTCGAACTCGACCACTACGTGAACCTGCGCCCCGTGAAGCTTCTCCCCGGCGTCACCTCGCCGCTCAGGAGCGGCACCCCGGAGACCATCGACATGGTCGTCATTCGTGAGGGCACGGAAGGTGTCTACACCGGCGCCGGCGGCGTGATACGCGGCGGGACGCCGCAGGAGATCGCGACCCAGGAGAGCTACAACACGGCGTTCGGCGTCGAGCGGGTCGCACGGTACGCGTTCTCCGTGGCCGCGTCCCGGCCGCGTCGCAAGCTCACGCTCGTGCACAAGACCAACGTGCTCACCTACGCCGGTGAACTCTGGCAGCGGATCGTCGAGGCTCTCAACGAGGAGTTCCCGGACGTCACGGTGGACTACCAGCACGTGGACGCGGCGACGATGTTCTTCGTGACGCAGCCCGAGAGGTTCGACGTCGTCCTCACCGACAACATGTTCGGCGACATCCTGACCGACCTCGGCGCAGCCATCGTCGGCGGCATCGGACTCGCCGCGAGCGGCAATCTCAACCCGTCGAAGGCGGCGCCCTCGATGTTCGAGCCGGTGCACGGCTCGGCTCCGGACATCGCGGGGAAGTCCAAGGCCAATCCGACCGCGGCGATCCTGTCCGCGGCGATGCTCCTGTCGCATCTCGGACATGCCGAGGCAGCGGCCCGGATCGAGGCCGCCGTCGCCGAGGACCTGCTCAACCCACAAGGTGAGCGGTCGACCACGCAGGTCGGGTCGGACATCGCCCAGCGAGCATCGGCGTGAGTGCCGGTCCCGACATCGGGACCGGCACGACGCCTACCCTCCCCGGTCCCAGGTGCAGCCGCTGAACACGAGCTGGGCCCGCGAGTGCCAGGGTGCGGCCGGGCACACACCGAACAGGTGGTGTGTGCCGCCCGGCCACCATCGAATCCCGCAGCAGCCCGGACGCGCCGGCCCGTCGGCAGGCGCGTCCGGGGCAAGCAGGCGAGACCGCACAAACTGGAGAGATCCCGATGACAGCCGCACACGCTGCGCCAGTGCAGCCGCTGACGCTGGCCGAGAAGATCTGGGAGGCGCATGTGGTGCGCCGCGCCGTCGGCGAACCCGATCTCCTCTACGTCGACATGCATTTCGTCCATGAGGTCAGCAGCCCTCAGGCCTTCGATGGGCTCAGGCTCGCCGGCCGCAAGGTCCGCCGACCGGATCTGACCATCTCCACCGAGGACCACAACACCCCCACCCTGGAGATCGACAAGCCGATCGCCGACCCCGTCTCGCGCACCCAGATCGAGACGCTGCGCCGCAACTGCGCCGAGTTCGGTGTCCGGCTGCACCCCCTCGGCGACGCCGACCAGGGTGTCGTGCACGTCATCGGTCCGCAGCTCGGCCTCACCCAGCCCGGCATGACGATCGTCTGCGGCGACTCGCACACGTCCACCCACGGCGCGTTCGGCGCCATCGCCTTCGGCATCGGCACCAGCGACGTCGAGCATGTCCTGGCCACCCAGACACTGCCGCTCAAGCCGTTCAGGACGATGGCGATCAACGTCACGGGCTCCCTGAAGCCCGGCGTGACCGCGAAGGACCTCATCCTCGCGGTGATCGCGAAGATCGGCATCGGCGGCGGACAGGGCTACGTCTTCGAATACCGGGGCCAGGCCATCCGGAACCTCTCCATGGAGGCCCGGATGACGGTGTGCAACATGTCGATCGAGGCCGGGGCCCGTGCCGGGCTCATCGCCCCTGACGACACCACGTACGCCTACCTCGAAGGACGTCCCCACGCCCCGCAGGGCGAGGACTGGGACGCGGCGCTGGCCCACTGGTCGACGCTGCACACCGACGAGGACGCGCGGTTCGACGCCGAGATCACCGTCGAAGCCGACGCACTGACCCCCTTCGTCACCTGGGGTACCAACCCGGGACAGGGCGCCCCGCTGAGCGGATCCGTGCCAGACCCGGCCGCGATCGCCGACCCGAACGTGCGCGACGGCGTCGAGCGCGCGCTCGAGTACATGGGTCTGACGCCGGGAATGCCGCTTCGGGAGATCTCGGTGGACACGGTCTTCCTGGGTTCGTGCACGAATGGCCGGCTCGAGGACCTGCGCGCCGCAGCCGGGGTTCTGAAGGGGCGCAGGGTCGCCGAGGGTATACGCATGCTGGTCGTCCCCGGCTCCGCGCGCGTGCGCATCGAGGCGGAGGCAGAGGGACTGCACGAGGTGTTCGAGGCCGCGGGCGCGGAATGGCGCTTCGCCGGCTGTTCGATGTGCCTGGGCATGAACCCCGACCAGCTCGCCCCCGGCGAGCGTGCGGCTTCCACGTCGAACCGGAACTTCGAGGGCCGGCAGGGCAAGGGCGGGCGCACCCACCTGGTGTCGCCGCTCGTGGCCGCGGCGACTGCCGTGACCGGGCACCTGTCCGCGCCTTCCGATCTGCCCGAGTCACCGGAGGTCTGAGGAGTCATGGACAAGTTCGTCAGCCACACCGGCACGGCCGTTCCGCTGCGCCGCTCCAACGTGGACACCGACCAGATCATCCCGGCCGAGTACCTCAAGAGGGTCACCCGCACCGGCTTCGAGGACGCGCTGTTCGCCGCCTGGCGGGCCGATCCCCGGTTCGTGCTCAACCGGGCGGAGCACAAGGGCGCCACGGTCCTCGTGGCGGGGCCGGGCTTCGGCACGGGATCCTCCCGTGAGCACGCGGTGTGGGCACTGCAGGACTACGGATTCAAGGCCGTCGTCTCCGCCCGCTTCGCCGACATCTTCCGCGGCAACTCGCTCAAGGGCGGGCTGCTGACCGTTGTGCTGCCGCAAGAGACCGTGGAGCAGCTCTGGACGGCAGTCGAAACCGATCCGGCCACCGAGGTGACCGTCGACCTCGACGCGCGTGAGGTGCGGTGCGGGGACCTGACCGCCGGCTTCGAGATCGACGACTACACTCGTCGGCGCCTGATGGAAGGTCTCGACGACATCGGACTCACACTCCGCAACGT
The DNA here is from genome assembly GCF_003369795.1 of Streptomyces sp. CB09001. Lineage (NCBI taxonomy): Bacteria > Bacillati > Actinomycetota > Actinomycetes > Kitasatosporales > Streptomycetaceae > Streptomyces > Streptomyces sp. CB09001. The sequence continues at coordinate 7,572,134 of NZ_CP026730.1, read as the reverse complement.
CGGGGCCATCGACGCCTTCGAGCAGGGCCGCCCGGCCTTCAAGCCCGTCACACTCTGACTCCGAGGACGCACCGGCGTCACCTACAATCGACCACTACCGCCACATTGCAGTGCACATACGCTTGGAGACATGCTCCAGATGCCTGACCGCCGCCCTTCGAAGTCGCAGCGCAAAACTCGGAACGAGGCGTCCGCCGACAAAAGCCAGAGCGTAGACCGACGGTCTCGCCTGGTGGCCGCGGCATTGAAGCTGTTTTCCGTACGGGCTTATGATTCCGTCTTTATTGACGATATCTGCGATGAGGCCGAGGTCGCTCACGGTCTGGTTTCGTATTACTTCGGCAGCAAACGAAACCTTTACGTGGCCGTCCTGGAGCAGGTATTCGCGGATCTTCAGGCATTCACAAAACCACAGCCCGAGGACGGAGATGCCGCGGCGCAGATTCGCGGCATCATACGTCGTCACTTCGAGTACTTCCGCAGCCACCCGCAGGTGCTGCTCGGGCTGCTTCGGGCAAGCCCCGGGGACACCGCGGAAGCCACTATCCGGGAATCCGTCCATCACGGCGGAGTCACGACCTTCATGCAGCTGCTGGACCTTCCGCCGGGCGAGGCGTCGCCCTTTCTACGCTCCGCCCTGTCCGGATGTCTCGGATTCACCGACAGGGTCATCATCGACTGGCTGACGCACGACGAAGACGTGCCGATCGATCTTGTCGTCGACCTGTGCACCAACATGACGATATCTACGATCGTTGCGACAGTGCCGGACTTCTCCAGCCCTTCGAGCTGACCCGATCCGGCGCGGGGCCCGCCGGGAGGACAGTGGCGGGTACGCGCCGTGAAAGGGAAGGGTCCGTCAGGGCTTCACTCCGTCAGGGACGACCAGGTGATTGAGCAGCCATGGACGCAGCTCGTACTGCCTGGCACCGCCTGTGTGCATCGGATCCGCCTCGGCGACGGCGCGTGCCGCGTCGAGTGACTGCGCCTGGAAGATGAACATGGCGCGGCCCGACCACGGATCGGAGCCGTGCCCGGACAGCACCGGACCGCCGGCGAAGAGAACGCCCTCCTCCTCCAACTTGGCCCAGTAGTCCCCGTGTGCCGGGATTGCCTCCATCACCGCGGCGATACCCGCGTCGGTGGGGACGCTGGTCAGGACGAACATGGGCAGGGCCAGCAACTGGTGTTGCCGGCTCAGCGCAACCAGTCCGTCGCCGGTCGGTACCGACTCGCCGGTCGGTTCCACTTCGGTCACGTCTGTCTCCTCATGCTGTGTACGAGTCCCGTTCGGCACCGATGAGCACGTAGCACATCAGGGCGGGCTTGTCGCTGCGGTTGTGCCATGCGTGGCGGGTCCCCTGCTGGACGACGCAGGCGCCGGGAGTCAGCCGGACCTCTTCGCCATTGTCCAGTTCCAGATACATCTCGCCTTCCAGGCAGATGCCGTAGTCCACCGAATCGGTGGTGTGCATGCCCGGGTGGTCCGGCTCGAACACATCGAGCAGCCCGGGGAGCTTCTCAGCCACCTCGGCGGCCCGGGCAGCCTCGTCACCGACCGGCTCGGGCGCCGAGGAGTCGGGGGCGAAACGGTGGAACAGGATCCGGGTTCCGCCGGTGCCGGGGAAATAGGGCAGGTGCTTCGGCTGCCGCGGCCCGGTGCCGACGGCCGGGGTGCCGTCCTCCGTCCCCCAGAGAAGGTAGATCTCCGAGCCGGGCATGGCAGCGACCTCGATCGGGTCGGCGGGCTTGTCGGTGACGAACACCGAGGTGCCGTCGGCCTCCCGGCCGGTGACCACGAGGTGGGGGCGAACGGGCATGCTGGCGACTCCTTCGTGCCTGCGGGGTGACCCGAATCCGCGTCCCGTCTTCGCGGTCACTCGCCTGGACTGTCTCGCCAGCCTAGCACGGTGTTACATTATTTGAAATACACTTCGAATATAGGAGTGACGCCATGAAGGCGGCCAGATTCACCGCCCCCGGTACACCCCTCGAGATCACCTCGATCCCCCGGCCCCGGCCCGGCCCCGGCCAGGCGCTCGTACGCGTGCGGGCCGTCGGCCTGTGCGGTTCGGACGTCCACATCACCGCAGGACACACACCGACCGCGTTCACGCCCATCACCCTCGGCCACGAGATCGCGGGCGTCGTCGAGGCGGTCGACGACAGCGCCGGCCACCGCGTCGCCGCGGGCGACCACGTCTTCGTCAACCCGATGGTCGGCTGTCTGGTCTGCCGCTTCTGCCGGGCGGGGGAGGTCAACTTCTGCCCGCGGCGCAGGATCCTCGGCATTCAACTCGACGGGGCCCTGGCGGAGTACGTGGTCGCGCCCGTGATCAACCTGACCGTCATGCCCAAGTACGTGGGGTTCCCCGAAACGGCGCTCATCGAATCCGCCGGCACGGCCAACCATGCCGTTCGGGCCCTGCGGGCCGCTCCGGGCGATGTGGTCGCGGTCATCGGCGCCGGCGGCCTCGGCATGCAGGCAGTGCACCTCGCGGTCGCCCGCGGCGCGCAGGTCGTCGCGGTCGACACCGATCCGGTCGCACGTCAGCGCTGCCTGGACGCCGGTGCGCTGGCCGCGATCGACCCCGCCTCGCCCGACACGGTCGAACAGGTCCTCGACGCGGCGCAACGGCCGGACGGACTCGACGGCGTCGTCGACTGCGTCGGGATCGGGATCACCTTCACCACGGCGCTGCGGATGTTGCGGGTCAACGGCCACTGCGCCGTCGTCGGCATCGGCGGCGAACCGCTCACGCTCACCTCTCCCGCGCACTTCATGCGCCGGGCGCTGCGCGTGTCCGGCATCTACGGATACACCGCGGCCGACATCTCCGAAGTGGCGGCCAAGCTGGCCGACGGCTCGCTCGACCTCCGCGCCTCGATCAGCGCCGTCGTGCCGCTGGACGAGGTCAACGAAGGCATCCGGATGTTCGCGGATCGGCGCAACTCCCCCGTGCGAGTCGTCGTGGAGCCCTGACCCGCCGGCCCGATGGGCCCTCCGGGTCAGTCCATCCGGCCGAACAGAGAGCCGGCCTCCCGCGCCGCGGCCACCAGCAACTCGGCCAGCACGTCGAGCGACTGGTGCGCACGGGCCGTCGGCGACCAGACGCCGACCGCACCGAGCACCGCACCGTCCGGTGAGAAGAACGGCGCGGCCACACCCACGATTCCGGCGTTGTAGTCCTCGTCGTCCAGGGCCCAGCCACGCTCACGAGTCACGACGAAATCGCGCTCGAGCGCTTCCCGGATCTCGGTGTGCTGGGCCGGGGCGATGCCGGACAGCGACTTCTGCAGTATGCGTTCACGCCGGTCCTCGTCGAGATGGGCGAGGACCGCCTTCCCCGACGAACGGACGTGCTCCAGCCCGGTGAGCCCGACATACAGACCAGTGGCCCGAACGGGCTGAGGGCCTTCGGCGTAGGCGGTGAGGACCACCGAATCGCCGGTGAGGGTCGAGAGCCAGGCCGTCTCGGTAGTCTCGGCGGCCAGTTCGGCGACGAAGTCCTGCATCCGCCGCTGCCCTGAGAAGCCCCTGCGGTAGCCGTCATAGAGGACCGCGGCCTTCCGGCCGACCCTCAGCGTGAGATCCGGGTTGCGCTCCACGTACCCGTGCGCGACGAGCGTGTTGTACAGGTGGTAGCAGGTTGTGAGGTTGACGCCCAGGCGCCCGGCGACGTCGCGGACGGTCAGTTCGCTGCTGGACACGGCTACCAGTTCGAGGAAGGCCAGCGCCCGCTCGACGGTCTGCAGCGTGGTCGCTGCGGTTTTCTTCTCGGAACCCGATGCCATCACTCGCTCACCTTAGTCCCGGGACGGGGAGAGGTTCCCGACACCCTCTCCATATGAGAGTATGAAATCAGCTTCATTATCTGAAATCCTCGAAGGAGTGAAGATGAGCACTGTCAGTGAGCCGATCCCGTCGGGCTCCGATGAGCGGGCTTCACGCCCGCCGACCGGAGCCCAAGCGGTCGCCCAGGTGATCGCCGGGCAGGAACGCCCCATCGTGCTCGGGATACCGGGCGGTTACACCATGCGCATCTACGACGCGCTGTTTCCGCTGCGGGACCGCGTCGACACGCACCTCGTCCGCCAGGAGTCCATCGCCACCGTGATGGCCGAGGCGCACGGCAGGCTGACCGGTCGGCCCGCCTTCGTCATCGCTCAGGGTGCCTGGGTCCTCGGCAACGCCGGGATCGGCATCATGGAGGCGCATCTGGGGGCGTCCCCCGTGGTGCTGCTCATCGACGCGACAGACGGCGGCGCCTACTCCCATCTCGGCCCCTACCAGGCCGGCTTCGGCGGCTACGGTGCCTACGACCTGCCGGCCGCGATGTCCGCCATCACCAAGCGCACCTTCGTCGCCGGGGATCCGACCCAGGCGCTGCAGATGACGCAGCTCGCCATCAAGCACGCGACGAGCGGTGAACCCGGACCGGTCGCCGTGATCTTCCACGGACGTTCGCTGTTCGAGCGCCTGGACCCGGCGGTGCAGCCACCCACGTATCCCGACCGCTCCTACGCAAGCCCCGCCGCACCGATTGCCCCGGACTCCCAGATCGACTCCGCGGTCGACCTGCTTCGCGCCTCGTCGCGACCGGTGATCGTGTCCGGCAACGGCGTCCGGCTCGCCAAGGCGGAGGAGCAGCTGCTCGCGTTCGCGCGCGCCATCGGCGCGCCGGTCGCCACGACGCCCGCCGGCAAGGGCACCTTCCCGGAGATCGACGCACTCGCGGTCGGAGTCATCGGCTCGTTCGGACACGACACGGCCAACACCGTCGTCGGGGACGCGGACCTGGTGATCGCCGTCGGAACGAAGCTGGGTGCGACGGACACGGCGAACGCCCATCCCGCACTCATCAACGCCCGTCGGCAGAAGATCATGCATCTCGACGTCGAGCCCCTCAACCTCTCCTGGACCTACCCGGCGGACGTGATGGTGCTCGGTGACGCCGCGGACACACTGATTCGCCTGCGGCACAGCGCGGGACGGACCACCGACGGCGCACGCCGGGTCGCGGCCGCTCGCGCAAAGCACGGCTACTTCGACCGGCCCTTCTCTTCGGAACCGGGCAGGCTCAGCGCGCGCGACGTCGTACGCGTACTGTCCGAGGAACTCGCCGACGAGGCCGTCGTGACCTGTGACGCCGGCGAGAACCGGCTGTTCGTGCTGCGCGACTTCCAGGCCAAGCCCGGCGGTACCGTCCTTCAGCCGAACGGCGGCGGCGGCATGGCCTACGCGATTCCCGCCGCGATCGCGGCAGCGGTCGACTTCCCGGGCCGGCCCACCGTGGCCGTGTGCGGCGACGGGGGATTCTCGATGTCCCTGCATTCGCTGGTGTCCGCCGTGGAGCTCGGGGTGAGCCTCACGGTGGTGGTGTTGGACAACAACGTCCTGGGCTGGGTCTACAACGGTCAGCGGGGCCGGGTGATCGCGTCCGAGCTCGGGAGTCTCGACTACACGGCGGTGGCGTCTGCCATCGGTGCCTTCGCACGGTCGGTGGATACCCTCGACGCGGCGCGGAAGGAGATCCGGGAGGCTCGGGGAAGGTCCGGTGTCTCGGTCGTGGTGGCGAAGACGACGAAGGACGACCGCTATCAGGACATCATGTCCGCGCTGAACCCGCACGACGTGTACGCCGTGCCGGAGGATTGATCGGCGCCGCTCTCGGCCTCGGCCGTGCGGGCGCCGGTCACGCGGTTGCGGCCGGCGCCCCGAGGTATGGCGAGAGCTCGGTGTTCACCGGTGGGCGCGGAAGAACTCGGTGAGGTCGTGTGCGAGGAGTTCGGGTTCTTCGTGGGCAGCGAAGTGTCCGCCACGGGGCATGCGCGTGTACCTGGTGATGTGGTGTGTGCGCTCGGCCCAGCTGCGGGGCGGCTGGGTGAGGTCGGCCGGGAACAGGGCCAGAGCGGTGGGTACATCGACTCGCTCGACCCTCTTTGTCAGCCCCTGGGCGTATTCGTAGTAGGGCCGGAAGGAGGTCGAGATGGTGAGGGTGAACCAGTAGAGGGATGCCTGCGTCAGGAGGAAGTCGTCGCTGAAGCGGGACGAAAGAGTGCCCTCTCCGTCGCTCCACGCCCGGTACTTCTCGACGATCCAGGCAAGCAGGCCGGTCGGCGAGTCGGCCAGACCATAGCTCAGCGTCAGCGGGCGGGTGCTCTGTTGGTGCAGGTAGCCGCCCTCGTCCGCGGACCACGCCGCGACGGAGTCGAGGTACTCCTGCTCCTCGGGGGTGACACCGGCAGGGTCGTAGGCGACCGGGCCGGCGATCGCCATCAGGTGGATGCCCACCACGGCCTCGGGGTGGGCCTCGCCGAGTCGGGAGGTGATGCCGGCGCCCAGGTCTCCCCCGTGCGCGGCGTAGTGCTCGAAGCCGAGCTCGTCCTGCATGAGCCGGTGCCAGATCTCATGGGTCTGCGTCGGCTCGGTGAGCGAGGGCCGCTGAGGTGAGAAGGCGAATCCGGGCAGGGAGGGGACGATGACGGTGAACGCGTCGGCGGCGTCGCCCCCGTACCGCGACGGCGTCGCCAGCCGGCGGGCGAGGGTGGTCAGTTCGAGGAAGGAACTGGGCCACCCGTTGGTCAGGACGATCGGCAGGGAGCCGGGGTGTTCGCCGTCGAAGCGCAGGTAGTGGACCGGGGTGCCGTCGATGTCCGCGAAGTGTGACGGCAGGGCGTTGATGGCGGCTTCGTGGGCACGCCAGTCGTAGCCGGAAGCCCAGTACGTGACGAGGCGTCGCAGCTCTCCGGGGTCGGTGCCGGCGTTCCGTCCGCTGGCGGGCCAGGTGGTTGGCCAGCGTGTGTGGAGCAGTCGTGAGCGCAGCTCGTTCAGCTCGGAGTCGGAGACGGCGATCACGGGCGAGCGGCGGGACATAGGAATCTCCGGGGTTTCGTTCTCACATGACGGCGGTGTGTGCCTGGGTGTCGGGGTCGCTCGGCCCGCGTCCGTCCGGCAACCGGCGGGTGCTGCCTGCTATTCCAGCCGACAGGGCCAGGAGAATGGCGATGGCCGGGAGGGCGTGCCGGACGGTGGTCCGGTCGCCGGCTGCCCCGTGGCACCGGCGACGTGCCGAGGCCGAACGCGGCAAAGAGGCGTGGCACAACGGGACGGCCGAGCTGCCGTTCGACGGAAGAGCGGCGTGCACGGTCCGCCACATCCCTGAAGCCCGTCGCCGCGCTGATCAGCAGGGCCACAGCGGTGACGGTCCGGCGGGGGCCGACGCGTGTGAGGACAGGTCCCGACAGGGACAACGCGATCACGCCGCCGCCGACGGCGACCACGGCGACGGCGACCACGGCGACGGCGACGGCGAGGAGCAGGAGCAGGAGTCGCGTCGATGCCGGGTCGAGACGCAGCCGTGTGTAAATCTGGGAGAGCCGACCGAACCGCTCCCGCCCGGCCGGCCAACCACTTCAGCCGCCCTAGGGGCGCATCCTCCTGATGAGGTGCAGTTCGAGTCCGGACAGCGGAGCCCCGACCTCGTGCATCGCGCCGCCGACCGCGAGCGACCCCAGATCGACCGTGGCGAATCCCGCACCGTCGAGCATCTTCATGACCAGGTGCTTCGCCTCCGCGTCGTCGCCGGACGCGAACAGGACCGTACGCGGCCGGTCGGCGCCGAAGTCCTCGATCCACTCCATCGGGATGTTGCTGATCGACTTCACCAGTCGTGCGCCGGGAGCCCATCCGGCCACCAACTCACTCGACGTCGAGCCGGTCTCGGCCAGCACTGCCCGCGACTTGGTCACTCCGGCCAGGCTGACGTCACCCTCGTGCTCGGCGTGCGCGTTCATCGCGTCGACCAGGATCCGGCCGGTCCAGTCGACTCCCTGCAGTGCTTCTTCGGCGTGTACCCAGCGGACCGAGACGACCACGACGTCGCTCTCCACGACCTGGGCCTTGGTCTCCGCGGTCGCACCCGGTCCGAGCTCCTTGACCAGCCCTGCGAGTGTCTCGGGTCCCCTCGAGTTGCAGACGGCGATCGTGTGACCCGCATTGAGCAGGTGCCGGCCCATGACCTGGGTCACCCGGCCGGCTCCGATGAATCCGATACGCATTTCTCAGTACTCCTTCGTCAGCGTTGGTCGCGATGTCGGCACACGCTTGAGCCTGTGATCACGGATGGACAGGGATCCCGTCGCCCTCGATGTGCGAGCGCGGGTCCGTTTCACGCGAACCGGCGCAGGTCGGGGTAGCCGGTGATTTCCCAGCCGCCGTCGACGACGAGGCTCGTGCCGGTGATGTAGGTGGCTTCGGGGCCGGCGAGGAAGAGGCACGCCGCGGCGACCTCTTCGGGTCGGCCCGGGCGTCCCTGTGGGATGCGTTCGAGCCAGGTGTCCATCAAGGGCTTGTTGACCAGTCGTCGTTGGGTCAGTGGGGTGTCGATGAGCCCAGGGAGAACGGCATTGACCCGGATGCCGTCTCGGGCCAGTTCGAGTGCCGCGTTCTTGGTGAACATCTCGACACCGGCCTTCGCGGAGGAGTACGCGGCACCGGTGTGCATCGGCACGTGGGCGTTGAGCGAGGACATGTTCACGATCGCACCGCCACGGCCGGTGGCCCGCATCGCACGTGCTTCGTGTTTGGTGCTCAGATACACACCCTTGAGGACCCGGTCGACGGTGAAGTCCCACAGGTCTTCCTCGAGGTCGACGATCGGTGCGCCACGGGACACGCCGGCGACGTTGAACGCCATGTCCAGTGTGCCGAAGGTGTCGAGTGCCGCCTCGACACCCGCGACGATGTCCGACTCCCGGGTCACGTCCGCCACGTGCCCCCTGAAAGCGTCGCCGTAGTCGGCGAATTGGGCCAGCCCCTCCTGGTGGAGGTCCGCGCCGACCACGCGCGCACCCGCCCGCAACAGGGCATCGGTGACCGCGGCCCCGATGCCGGAAGCGGCTCCCGTGACGAAGGCGACACTGTCCTCGAACCGTCCGTGCATTTCTCACTCCTCGTCAGTCACGGCGCGGCCCCGGCCGCGGGCCCGAACTGCGCTCACAGCGCGCCGGTGCCGGGCACCGCCACCTGCGTGGCCAGCAGCACCGACTTTCGTGACGCGCTCGGGTCGAAGGTGCGGTGCGGTGGCGCGCAGCACAGGTACAGGGTGCGGAGGTCGGGCCCGCCGAGCGCCACGGCGTAGACGCTCAGGTCCCCGGTGTCGACGAAGTCCACGACCTCACCTCCCTGGCGGACGCGCGAGGCTCCATGGCCCTTGGCGTCGGCCACCCAGAGCATTCCCTCCGCGTCGAGGGCCATCCCGTCGGGGAGCATCTCGAGTTCCCGGGTGGCCCGAGCCTCGTCGAAATAGTCCGGTGCCGCCCCGAACTGCGCCCACGTCCGGCGACCGCTCAGCCCACCGTCCGCGTCGACCTCGAACGCCGAGATCCGGCCCACGAAGGTCTCGGCGATCAGCAGGTGCCGCCCGTCGGGAGTCAGCACAGCGCCGTTGGGGAAACCCAGTTGCGAAGCCGCGATGCTCGCCGTGCCGTCGGGGTCGACCCGGACCAGGGACGCGAACGCCAGGTCGCTCCCCGCCGGCGAGCCGAAGTTCCCGATATAGGCACGCCCCGCTGCATCGACCACCATGTCGTTGGCGGGTCCGGCGGCCAGTTCCGCGAACGACGCCACCTCGGTCAGCCGGCGACCGTCCAGGCGCAGCAAGCGACGGTCGAGCATGGACACGACCAACAACCGGCCGTCCGGGGTGAAGCCCAGGCCCGACGGCTGCCCCTCCACCTCGCAGACCACATGACGGCCCTCGCCGTCGAAACGCAACACTTCATGTGTATAGAAGTCGGACACGAACAGAGCACCCTGATGCCAGCGCGGACCCTCCAAGAAGGAACAGTCGTCCGCGATCAGTTCCAGAGAGCGCGAGTCGTTGGGCAGGTTCATCGACGGTCCTCACCTTGGATCAGCAGTGTCAGCACGCCACGCCGGCGCGGCGATATCGGTTCACAGGCATCCACGGGGCAGCGGCCCCCGTCCAGCGTGGTGAGCACCCGTACACCTTTGGGAATCGTGCCGTGCGCCCGTGCGGCGCACGGCACGGGATTCACGGGTTACTCCCCGTTCGTGCGCAGCTCCCAGGGCTGCATGCCAAGGCCCGGGGCGAGCTTCGCCTGCAGCTCGACACCGGACGGCAGCGGGCGCCAGAATATGGTGATCTCGGAAATCTTGCCGTCCTCGTCGAGCAGAATGTAGTCCATTCCGTCGACCCCGGTGTCTCCGATATCCAGCCGGAACGCTATGGCGTGGTGGGTTTCGCCGCTGAATACCTCCGAGTAGATGAGCTTGGCCGACGTCCCGTGGACGGTCTGGATGGCGAACACGACGGCATCGAAGCCGGTGAGCGGCTCGTTGTCGAGCGGGCTGTACAGCACTACGTTGTCGGCGAGCACGCCGGCGAGGGCGTCCTTGTCTGCACTGCCGTGCACGATGTCGACGAAGGACTCGACCGTGCTGCGGTGCGGGGCGAACGTGGTCATGGGTACTCCTCCTTGTGTGGGATCTCTTGACGGTCCTGGAAATGGAGAGATCAGGGTCCGATGACCAGGCTCGCGTGCAGCGTGTCGTGGTATTCCTTGACCGTGACGATCTTTCCGTCGCGCACGACGTACAGGATGTGCATCTGGTTCTCGTACCGGCTTCCGTCCTTCGTCGGGCCACTGACCTCCACTTCCACCGCGACCCGTTCACCTTCCGCGGTGATCCCGACGATTCTGACTTCCAGCGGTTCGGTGAGAAGCGGCCCAACCTTTTCTCCGAGCAGCTTCTGGAGGCCGTCCCGGTCATGGGTGCCGCCGACCGACCATTCCTTTCCGGCGAGCCAGAAGGTCGCGTCCGGATCGACGCGGTCAAAAGCCTCCGCCAGGTTGCTGTCGTTCAAATCCCCTAGAAACCCCAGCACTACTTGGGTCGGGAGCTCAGCCATTGATTCGGTCCTTCTGTCCGAGATGTAAACGCGTCCTCCGGCGCCCTGTCGCACTGGTCGCCACGGTCCGACGCGAAGCCGTTCGTCCTCCGCGTGCGCCGTACACCGACCGTGCCGGCGGAACCGGCACGTGTCAGCCACTCCGACATCGGCAGCGGGAGTCCGTGTCAGACTGCTGAGCTGCCGCCGTCGGCGACGAGTTCGAGGGCGTTGACGTAGGCGGAGTCGTTGGACGCGAGGAAGAGTGCGACGGACGCGATCTCCTCGGGGCGGCCCATCCTGCCCCGGGGAATGAGGGATTCGAACTGCTTCTTCGTCTCGGGGGTGAGGACCTTCTCCAGGATCGGCGTGGCGACCTGGCCCGGGGTGAGCACGTTGACCCGGATGTCGCGGTCCTTCAGCTCCGAGGCCCACACGCGGGCGTAGGCCTGCTGCACCGCCTTGCTCGCCGCGTAGACACTCCACTCGGGGTAGCCCTTGAGCGACGCGTTCGACCCCGTCATGAAGATCGAACCCCCGTCGTTGAACAGGGGCAGCGCCTTCTGCACCGTGAACAGAGTGCCGCGCGCGTTCAGCCAGAACGCGTCGTGGAAGTGCTGCTCGGTGATCTCACTGAGCTTGCGCTGCTCACCGATCCCGGCACTGGCCCACAGCACGTCGATCGAGCCCTTCTCCCGCTTGACCGTCTCGTACAACCGGTCCAGATCGGCCAGGTCACCCGAATCGGCCCGCACCCCCGTCACGTTCCGGCCGATCAGCTTGACCGCCTCGTCCAGCGCGTCCTGCTTCCGGCCCGTGATGAAGACATACGCACCCTCCTCCACGAACAACTTCGCACCCGCCAGCGCCATACCACTGGAACCGCCAGTGATCACCGCAACCTTGCCATCAAGCTTTCCCACGATTACTCCATTGCTGGATGTTCGGCATATGCCTGTGCCGCGGAACTGACCGTCGGACTGCAACGGCCCGATGAAACGACCACTATGTGAACTGATCCATCTACTTAACGAGCCTACGCCACGCTCGGCCAGGAGTTCAAGCTATGTAAACAGATCAGTCTTGTTTATTGGTCCGACACCTTTCGGGCGAGTCTCCGAGCTGCGCTCGGCACGTGAGTGAGCCAGAGAAAGGGCCGCGAGGCCTGCGCCGGGGCAGAGGCGCACGAGAGCGCATTCTCGGCGCGTCATACCAACTGTTCCGCGATCAAGGCATCAGGACGAGCTGATCGCCGAATACCTGTGCCGATTCGACCCGGACGCGACGCTCGGGGTGCTCCACCGCACCGATCTCACACCTCGCGAACGACTCCTCGCCGTCTTCGACATCCATGCTCCTCTGTGCCCGTTCATCGGGGCGGCCGTCGAGATCGCGGACCCTGAGCACCCGGCACGCGTACGCGTCCGCGAATACAAGCAGTCCGTCGCCGGCCGGCTGGCCGAAACCGCCCGGGAAGCCGGCGCCACCGACCCCGAACAACTCGGTGAACAACTGGCGCTGCTGCTCGATGGTGCGTCGGCCCGGACCCGGCCCCTGAACTCCGAGACACTTCCCACCGCCGCGGCCCTCGCCACCACCCTGATCGAACTCGCCCTCCCGAAGACATCGGCGCGGACCCGGCCGGGCAAGGGACGACGCAGCGCTTCAGCCACAGCCGCCACAACGGCCCCATGACCGACCGGACCGTCACCGGGCCGCCCCGGATGCCGGCCTGCCGTCAGTCGTGCGTGGCCAGCCACGACGAGATGGCCTCGCCGACCTGCTCGATGACGTCTTCGCCCGTGCCGGACACGGGCATGCCGTAGTGGTCGGAGTCGATCTCCACGACGGATACGTCCTCGGTCCCCGCACGGTCGACGATGTCCTGAAGCTGGTCGGGGAATATCACGATGTCCCTGGTGTAGTTGATGACGAGCATCGGCACGTGCACGTGCGGGATGTTCGCCGGGACACTGGCGCGCGAGGCGAGTCCCGACCAGGTGGACAGCCATGCCTCCGGCGTCACCACCGACGCGGGACCACCCAGCCGGTAGTTGTACGCGTGTGGATCGCGGCCGCCGAACAGAGATCCGACGTCCCGGGGCGAAGGGTGGATCGACATGTCGGTGAAGGCGGGGTTCGCGTCCATGCGGGCCACGGTCAGGTAGCGCGAAACCTCGGACCTGCGAATCGTGGCGAGCCGGGTTCGCAGCGGCAGATCGGCGAAGCCGGGCGCGCTCATGGCCTCGCGCGCCTCGCGGCGCCGCCGAATGTCCTCCCGCGCCATTGCGTCCAGGCGCTCGCAGCGAGCCCGCTGTGCTTCCCGGTACCGCGTCAGGAAATCGGCGGTGTACCGGCTCGTCTCGGGCGGCTCCCGGTAGCCGTTGTCCGGGTTGTACATGTCCAGACTGGGGTCCCAGGACAGCGGGTCGCTCTCGTCGACCATCGACGGATCGAGGCTGTTCAACGCGTAGAGGCCCTCGCCCAGGTGCGCGGCCAGCAGGATGAGGGCGTCGGCCTGCGGCAGGTCCAGCGCGTTCAGGTCGTACGGGTCGCCTGCCGGGGTGTCGGTCAGCCGCCCGGGTGGCTCGATGCCGGCCTGGGCCTGATAGAAGCTGAAGAGGCTTCCGCCGCCGCTGTTGCCGACCAGCACGACCTTCTCGAACCCCAGGGACCGCAGGTAACGGATCTCGGCCGCGACGTCGGCCAGCAGGGATTCGTGAATGCAGTCCGAGTCATTGGCAAACGACCGCACCTGGCCGCCGAACACGGCCACGCCTGCGTCCAGCAGGACCGGCGTGAGGTAGTGAGAACTGAAGTCACCCCGCGGGTGCGCGAAGACGAGGACGGTCTTCTCGTCGCCCCTGCGGTAGAGAATGCCCCGCGAGTGGGCACCGTCCTCGGCCTGGAGCCGCACCATCGTCTGTGTGACGCCCTCGGGGAGTGCCAGCTTCGCCGACCCCCACCAGGTCGTCGGGTTACCGCTGGGAGGGCCCTCGATGTCGTCACGGGCAAACCCGTGAAGGAAGGCGCTGCTGCCGGACCACTGCGGCACGTTGTCGGCCATCTGAGTCTCCGTCGTCGTTGGTGGAGGGGTCTGGGTGTACCTGGCCGGTGAGTCGTGTGGTGCGCGGCTTGCCGGGCCGGGGGGTGTGGCGCATTGCCGGAGCCCCGGCTTGATCGCCCAGGAGGGTCGGGGCTCCGACCGCGAGAGATGCGGTGGACGGCACACTGCCTGACGGTACGAACGAGTCTGACTTGAAGTCAAGCCTCTCTTGCTCGCAAAATCCGGAGAACGAGAACTGCCGGGCCGCCCCCGAGGCGGAGAAACCTAACCCCGAGTCTGACCTGAGGTCAAAGACCTGTTGACTTCAAGTCAGACCTTCCTTACGCTCGAAACACAGAGCCGCTTGCGGCTGTCCCGCAGCGCTGCGGTCCCTGCACCGTCCGGGCGTCAGGGCGCAGCCGGTTTTTGGAAGGGAAGATCGACAATGTCATCTGCGCTCACCGAACCAGGCACAGCCACGGAGACGCGGTCGGGGGTTCGCCGCCCGCCTGCGCGTCTGCATCACAACAACTTCTACACCGAAGACCTGGAGACGACCAGGCACTTCTACGAGGACATCGCCGGCCTGCCCCTGAAGGTGTTCTGGATCGAGCCGGTGCCCGAGGGCCAGGGTACGGAGCAGATCGGCCACGCCTTCTTCGGTCTGGCCGACGGCGGGTTCATGGCGTTCATGCAGTACACCGAGTCGTCTGTCCAGGCCACGATGGTGAGCGGCGAGCAGCCGACGAGCGTCCACATCGCGCTCAAGGTCGACGACGAGCAGCAGCAGGAAATCCGCAAGCAGGTCGAGGCGGAGGGGTACGAGCACTTCTTCATCGACCATGGGATCCTGCGGTCGCTGTACGTCTTCGACCCGAACCGTCTCCTGGTGGAGTTCGCCGTCGATCCGGACGGCCACAAGGAGATGTACCAGATGGAGGCCGAGCGCGCCCACGAGATGATGCGCAGGTTCCTCGCCGGCGACCGCACTCCCACGTTGCCCGAGAAGCTCTGACCCACGCGGCGCGTATGCAGGGGAAGTCCATCGACTCCCCCGCGCGCGACCGAGCAGGCCGCTTGGCGCGGTACCGATCCGGTACCGCGCCAAGCGGCCTGCTCGGTCGCGTCCCGCGCAGAGCGAGGTGGTGTCCGGACCTCCGGTCCGGACACCACCTCGCTCTGCGCCTGGAGGAAACTCCGCCACCTCAGCTCTTCGCTGCGGCGTGGCGTCGTCCCGCCTGCTTCGGCATCTTGGACAAGGCTCCGCCCGCACTCGCCCGGGTCAGCGCGCCGACGATCTCCTCAACCTTGTTCTTGGCGTCGCCGAAGAGCATCTGGGTGTTGTCGCGGAAGAACAACGGGTTCTGGACTCCGGCGTACCCGGTGGCCATCGATCGCTTGAACACGATCACGTCCCCGGCCTCCCAGACCCGCAGGACGGGCATGCCCGCGATCGGGGAACCGGGGTCTTCCGCGGCGGCCGGGTTGACCGTGTCGTTGGCGCCGATGACCAGTACGACGTCGGTGGTGGCCAGGTCGTCGTTGATCTCGTCCATCTCCAGGACGATGTCGTAGGGCACCTTCGCCTCGGCGAGCAGCACGTTCATGTGGCCCGGCAGGCGGCCGGCGACCGGGTGGACGCCGAAGCGTACTTCGGTTCCGTTGGCCTGCAGCGCCCGGACGAGTTCGGCGACCGGGTACTGGGCCTGGGCGACCGCCATGCCGTAGCCCGGGGTGATCACCACGGAGCGGGCCTCGGCCAGCAGCTCGGCCGCGGCCTCGACCTGGACCTCGCGGTGCTCGCCGTAATCCGTGTCGTCACCGGACGGCGCCTCGATGCCGAAGCCGCCCGCGATGACAGAGATGAAGGAGCGGTTCATCGCCTTGCACATGATGTAGCTCAGGTACGCACCGGAGGAGCCGACCAGCGCACCGGTGACGATCAGCAGGTTGTTGTTGAGCAGGAATCCCGACGCGGCGGCGGCCCAGCCGGAGTAGGAGTTCAGCATCGAGACGACGACCGGCATGTCGCCGCCGCCGATCGAGGCGACCAGATGCCAGCCGAAGGCGAGCGCGAGCACGGTGACCGCGATCATCAGGCCCCAACTCGGGCTGTTGATGAACCAGGCGGTCAGGCCGATGAACGCGGCCAGCGCACCCAGGTTGAGGATGTTCTTGCCCGGCAGCATCAGCGGCGCGGACTTGATCTTGGCCGACAGCTTGAGGTAGGCCACGATCGAGCCCGCGAAAGTGACCGCGCCGACAAAGATACCGACGACGACCTCGACGTGGTGGATGTTCAGCAGGGCGCCGTGGTAACCGCCCGCATGGTCGACCTCGACCTCCACGTAGGAGGCCCAGCCGACGAGGACGGCCGCGAGGCCGACGAAGCTGTGCAGCAGTGCGATCAGTTCGGGCATCCCGGTCATCTGCACGATCCGGGCGCGCCACAGGCCGACCACGGCGCCTATGACCATCGCGACGACCAGGATGACGACCGCGGTGCCGCGATTGTTGGAGTCGGACAGCGACAAGCCGATGGTCGCGGCCAGCGCGACAATCATACCGATGAGGCCGTAGGCCCAGCCCAGGCGGGCGGTCTTGTGTCTGGACAGGCCGGCCAGGCTGAAGATGAACAGCAGCGCGCCGACGATGTAGGCAGCGTTGGCGCTGTCAGTGGCGGTCATGTCAAGCTCCCTTGCTGAACATCGACAACATACGGCGGGTGACGGCGAAGCCGCCGAAGATGTTGATCGAGGCGAGCAGGATCGCCACCCCGGCCAGAATCTCGATCACGGTGTTGTCCAGGCCGACCTGGATCAGGGCGCCCGCCACGATGACGCCCGAGATTGCGTTGGTCATGGACATCAGCGGAGTGTGCAGGGCGTGCGCCACCTTGCCGATCACGTAGTAGCCGATCACTACCGACAGCGACAGAACGCTGAAGTGATCCGGGATCGGGGCCGGAGCGTAGGCGTTGACGAAGTAGAAGGCCACCAGGCCGGCCACAACCAGGCTGGTCTTCCTGGCCGCCGACATGGGCTCGCGTTCCGCCCTGGCCTCCGTCGGGGGTGCCGCGGCCTGCGCGGCGGGGGCCGCACTCACCTTGACCGGTGGCGGCGGCCACAGCACCTCGCCGGCGTTGGTGACGGTCAGGCCCCGCTGTACCACGTCCTCCAGGTCCAGGACGACCTTGCCATCCTTATTGGGGGTGAGGAGCTTGAGCAGGTTGACCAGGTTGGTGCCGTACAGCTGGCTGGCCTGGGCGGGCAGCCGGCCCGCCAGGTCCGTATAGCCGATGATGGTGACGCCGTTGGCAGTGGTGACGACCTCGCCGGCGACCGAGCCGTCGACATTGCCGCCGTTCGACGCCGCCATGTCCACGATGACCGAACCCGGCTTCATGGCCGCCACGTCGGCTGCGGTGAGCAGCCGGGGCGCGGGGCGGCCCGGGATCAGCGCCGTGGTGATGATGATGTCGACGTCGGCGGCCTGGTCGGAGTAGAGCCTGGCCGCTGCCGCGTCGTAGGCCTCCGAGGTGGCCTTGGCGTATCCGTCGGTCGACTGCTCGGTCTGGGCCTCGACGGGAAGGTAGGTTCCGCCGAGCGAGGCAACCTGGTCAGCGACTTCCGGCCGCGGGTCGGTCGCGCGCACGACCGCGCCCAGAGACGAGGCCGCGCCGATCGCGGCCAGGCCCGCCACGCCGGCGCCGGCCACCAGCACCTTCGCCGGGGGCACCTTCCCGGCCGCGGTCACCTGGCCGGTGAAGAACCGCCCGAACCGGTGTGCCGCCTCGATCACCGCGCGGTAGCCCGCGATGTTCGCCATCGAGGAGAGCACGTCCAGCGACTGGGCGCGGGAGATCCGTGGCACCGCGTCCATCGCCAGCGCCGTTATGTCCCTCTTGGCGAGCGCCTCCAGCAGTTCGGGGCTCTGCGCGGGCGCCATCAGCCCCGCGATGTACGTGCCCGGGCGCAGCCACGCGGTCTCGCCGACCGTGGGGCCGTTCACCCGGAGCACTACGTCGGCACCCCATGCCTCCACCACCGTCCCGATGTTCGCCCCGGCCTCGACGTACGCCTGGTCGGCGAAGCCGGACAGCGATCCCGCGCCGGATTCCACCACTACGTCATGGCCCAGGCCGGTCAGCTGCCGCACCGTCACCGGCGTCGCAGCCACACGGGTCTCCCCGGGCCGGGTCTCACTTGTCACTCCGATCAACATGCGCGGTCCCTTACCGATCTCATGTCTGTTCCAGAATTCGATGTGCGGGCCTACCCCGGCGCGGCGGGGTAGGCCCGCACTCACGGGCCGACTACACGACCTTGGGCCTCAGTCCGGCAAGCGAGGTTCCGCCGTGGAGACGGTCTGCTCCTCGCGCACCGGTCTGCTGACGCTCTTCGTCAGACTGCTGAGCTGCCGCCGTCGGCGACGAGTTCGAGGGCGTTGACGTAGGCGGAGTCGTTGGACGCGAGGAAGAGCGCGACGGACGCGATCTCCTCGGGGCGGCCCATCCTCCCCCGGGGAATGAGGGATTCGAACTGCTCCTTCGTCTCGGGGGTGAGGACCTTCTCCAGGATCGGCGTGGCGACCTGGCCCGGAGTGAGCACGTTGACCCGGATGTCGCGGTCCTTCAGCTCCGAGGCCCACACACGCGCGTAGGCCTGCTGCACGGCCTTGCTCGCGGCGTACACACTCCACTCCGGGTAGCCCTTGAGCGACGCGTTCGACCCCGTCATGAAGATCGAACCCCCGTCGTTGAACAGGGGCAGCGCCTTCTGCACCGTGAACAGAGTGCCGCGCGCGTTCAGCCAGAACGCGTCGTGGAAGTGCTGCTCGGTGATCTCACTGAGCTTGCGCTGCTCACCGATCCCGGCACTGGCCCACAGCACGTCGATCGAGCCCTTCTCCCGCTTGACCGTCTCGTACAACCGGTCCAGATCGGCCAGGTCACCCGAATCGGCCCGCACCCCCGTCACGTTCCGGCCGATCAGCTTGACCGCCTCGTCCAGCGCGTCCTGCTTCCGGCCCGTGATGAAGACATACGCACCCTCCTCCACGAACAACTTCGCACCCGCCAGCGCCATACCACTGGAACCGCCAGTGATCACCGCAACCTTGCCATCAAGCTTTCCCATGATTACTCCATGTGAATGGATCGATATTCCGAGTTGAGAGGTATTCGGCACAGCCGTGTCCACCGGGCCGCGCACCTCAACCAAGCGATCGACACCCCCCGTGACGCCGGCACCAGTCCGAGGACGGCGACAGCGCCCACTCCGGGAAGGCGTTATGTAAACCGATCTGCATACTTAGCGTATCGGACGGCCAACCGGGGCGCAAGTTATGTACACCACTCGGTACCCATCGGAGTCGCACCGTCCGGGGCGGCGGCTGGACCGGGAGCCAATAAGGCTCCCGTACAAGGGAGTTGAGGCGTCGAACGCCTCTCTCATCGGTACGGGAGCCTTGTCCGTCGCGGGCAGCGGCACGCGGGAACCGGCCGGTCGCGCCGGTGCTACCGAGCGCTCTTGGTGTCGTCCACGTGGGGCACGGCCTTCGCCGCTACTCCCCGTCCGTACGCAGTTCCCAGGGCTGCATGCCCAGGACATGCGCCAGGACCCGCTGCAGCTCGACGCCCGCCGGCAGCGGACGCCAGAAGATGGTCACTTCGGCGATCTTGCCGTCCGCGTCGAGCAGGACTTGGTAGATCCCGTCGATCGCGGCGTCTTCGACTTGCAGCCGGAAACGCGCAGCGTGGTGGGTCGGGCCGCTGAGGACCTCCTTGTAACTGTCGTCGACGGCCATTCGGTTGACCATCTGCGTGACTTCCACGACGGCCTCGCGGCCAGTGAACGGCTCGTCACCGAGCGGGCTGTACAGCACCACCTCTTCGGCGAACAGACCCGTGAGGGTGTCTCTGTCCGCGCCGCCGTGGATGCAGTCGACGAAGGACTCCATGGTGTCGCGGTGTGAGGCGAGTGTGGTCATGATGATTCCTCGTTGTGCGTGGGACTGGAGCGGTGCGCCTGGGCGTCAGCCCGCGGGGAAGTAGTGACCGTTGTCCAGGTCGGCGAGCAGGTTGGGCTGAGTCGGTTCCCAGCCGAGGGTCCGGCGCGTGACGAGGTTGGTCGCCGGGAAGTTGTGCGGGACCAGGTTGGCAAGGAATCCGAAGAATCCCGGGAGCATCAGTACGTCGGCGGGAATGCTCACGGCGGGCAGGCCCAGGCGGCTGCCAATGGCCTCGGCGAGCTTGCGGAAGGGGACGGTTCCGTCCTCGACGGCGTGCCAGTACTTGCCGGCCGGGCCCTTCTCCAGTGCCAGGCGGAACACGGCGGCGGCGTCGCGGATGTGCACGGCGCCCCACAGGTTCTCTCCGTCGCCGGGGTATCCGACGACGCCCTTGTCCTTCGAGAGCGCGATCAGCAGCGGGAGGAAGCCCTCACGATCGGTCGTGCTGTGTGCGATGTTGGGAAGGCGCACGACCGAAGACCGCACTCCCTGTCCGGCGAGGCCGATGACGGTGGTCTCCACGATGTTGCGAAACCGCAGAGTGCCCTTGTGCTCGTCTCCGCTCGGAAGAGCCGGGTCTTCCTCGGTGGCGGGCCGACCCAGGTTGTAGCCGGGCGAGGCCATGGTCCCGGCCCAGACCAGCGGCTTCCCGGATCCCTTCAGTGCCTCGCCGTACGCGAGTACGGACGAGAGCTCCGAGGCGGCCAGGGCGTCGAGCCCGCCGGCGATCAGCACATCACGCCTGTACGCGACGTGGATGACGCCGTCGGAGTCCGCGGCCGCCGCCTTCAGCCCGTCGAGATCCTCGAGATCGCCGCGACGCACCTTCGCGCCGAGCCCGGACACCGCAGCCGCGGCAGTGTCCGACCGGGCCAGGCCGGTGACCTCGTGCCCTGCGGCGACAAGATCTTGGATGACGTACGAGCCGGTATGACCGGTCCCGCCAACGACCAGAACGCGCATTTCACTGTCCTTGTAAGGGTAGGTAGAGGGGCTTTTCTTCGCGCACCGAAAAGCGAATGGAACGGTGTGACGCGGGAAGTGGTGGTGCGGATGCGCTCAGCTGAGAATGGTGATGCCGAGGGAGAAATCGGCGTGCTTGAGGTGGGTCATGACGCCCAGCTCCAGCAGGCCGACGTTCTCCAGTGCCCGCGCCATGTGGAGCTCACCCGTGTCCAACGGGCGCAACCCCAGGCTCTCGACGAAAGCCGAGACATCCGCCTTCGCCTGCGCGTCGTCGCCGGCGATGAAAACGTCCAATGAGCGAGCCCCGGCCGGGTCGGCTGCCAGAACGTGCGAGAACACGGTGTTGAACGCCTTGACGACATGCGCGCCGGCGGGGGCCGCCTTGGCGATCTCCTGCGCGCCGGAACTGTCGTCGGGGGTGACAAAGCCCTTGAAATCGGGGGTGACGGGGTTGGTGACGTCAATGATGACCTTGCCGCGCAGCGCGTCCCCGTACTCACGGACCACTGCCGCGGCACTGGCGTACGGCACCGCAAGGATGACGATGTCCCCGGTCGGGGCGGCGCCGGCCGTCCCGGCGGTGGCGCCGCCGAGCGCTGCGGCCACGTCCTTGGTCCGACCCGGGTCGCGCCCGATGATCTCGACGGCGTTGCCGCCGGCGAGGGCCCGGCCGGCCAGGGCGCGGGCCACGTTCCCCAGGCCGACAATGCTGATGCTGCTCATGGATCTCCTGCTTTCTGGAGGCGGACGGGACGCCATGCCCACCCCGGCGTTGTCGACTGTCGGGTCGTCGACGTCACCGAATTGCGTGATGTACGGCGCTGAATTCCCGATGTGCTCATTCTGAGTCTGGTTCTGGGCCTTGGCCTTGGCCTACCATCAAGTCCCGATTTCGAATTCTTGTGCCGAATTCGCTCCAGCCCATCAGTTACCTACTAACGGTGCCATTGACCAGAACCGGGTGTCCAATACCTCTTTCAGCGACGGTGATACCCTGGAGGCATCACCAGGCAGGAGGCGCCATGGATCTGGACCTGCGCAAACTGCGTTACTTCGTCACCGTGGCCGACCAGTTGCACTTCGGCCGTGCCGCCGATGAATTGCACATCGCGCAGCCGGCGCTCAGTCGGCAGATCCGCGCGCTGGAGCAGGATCTCGGTACTCCGCTGCTGACAAGGGATCGCCACGGCGTGGCGCTGACCGACGCCGGCAGGCAGTTGCTGACCGACGCCGGCCCACTGCTGGCCTCAGTGCAGGCAATCCGACGTCGGGTGTCCATGGCCGCGCGCGGCGGCCAACGGATCATGGTCGGCTTCCGGGCCGGCATCTCGGTCACCCCGGCGGTACAGCTCTTCAACGCCCGGCACCCGGACGTGGTCGTGGACATGCAACGGATCGAAGGGGACGACCAGGCCTCGATGCTGCTCGACGGCCGGATCGACATCGGTTATGTGCGGCTGCCCATCGACGAGACGGGCCTGCGCGTCACTCCGCTGTACACCGAACCGCGGGTCGCGGTGCTGCCCGTCGGCCACCGGCTGGCCGGCAAGGACGCGGTCACCCAGGCCGACCTGACCGACGAGCCGCTGGTCTGGCATGCCGACCCGAGCACACAGCCCACCAGGCGTCCGCACCCCAACGCCGGGTACCTGGTGCGCGGGGTGGACGAGACACTCGAGCATGTCGCGGCCGGTCGGGGCATCTCGTTCCTGGCCCGTTCGGCGACCGTGTTCTACTCACATCCGGACATCGCCTATGTGCCCGTCCCCGATCTGACGCCCGACCAGGTGTCCCTCGCCGTGCCGGCGTCGCGCACCTCGCCCGTGGTCGACGACTTCCTCTCCGCGGCTCGGGAGACGGCCGAGATCACGGCAGAATGCGGGAACTACGAAATGTGGCTGCTCGGCGGCGGGGCCGTTTCCAAGGAGTAGGGGTGGCTCAAAAGGCGAGCCTCTCACTCATCATGGACACCATCCTCAATGAGTCGGCGCAGCGACGGAAGCAGAGCTTCGAGGTCTTGGGTGGTCCTGAACGCGACGACAGTCGTTCCGGCGCCGGGTCCGGGCGCTGGTCCCGGCGCTGGTGCCGGCGCCGGTGCCGGGAAGAGGGCCAGAACCTCGCGCATGGCCTCCCCCACCTCGCGCACGGGTCCGGAGGACTCGCCGCGGAGCCATCTGCGTAGCACGTGATTGTGGGCAGCAACCACCGCTGCGGCCATGAGCTCGGCCCGCAACGAGGCCGCTTCCGTCGGGTCGCCCATCCAGTCCGCGATGAACTCCCGAAACAGCCGCTGGTAGCGGGCCACGCTAGCGATCTCCCGGTCGCGAAGTGCTGCCACTTTGCTTGTCAGCGCGTACCGCCGCATCGCGAGATCTCCCTCGTCGATGTAGTGCAGCAGGACCAGGCGCACCGCATCCGAGACCGCGGCCAAGGCCGTGCTGTGGCTGGAGCCGGCCAGCCGGTCTCGGATCAGCTCCAGGAGACGGTCATGGTCAGGAAAGATCACATCCTCTTTGGAGCGGTAGTTTCGGAAGAACGTCGTACGCCCCAGTCCCGCCCGTTCAGCGATGTGCTCGACGGTTGTCTGCTCATACCCGCGCTCGTCGAAAAGGGCGAAGGCGGCGTCAGCCAGGCGGATCCGTGCAGGTGGCTTGCTCATGGCCATGCATCCTTCCCAATCTCACTGTGCAGACGCCACTTGCCTCCCCGGTTGGCACTGCGTACCTTTTTTGTGACATCGAGTACCACTTGAGAGGCGTCGTGGCATGGTTGGTTCGACGCGGACCTGGAGCAATCGGTGAACGACATCGACATCCGCACGACCGCGGGCAAGCTCGCGGATCTCAGGCGCCGTATCGAGGAAGCGACGCACGCCGGTTCCGCACGCGCCGTCGAGAAGCAGCACGCCAAGGGCAAGCTGACGGCTCGTGAACGCATCGACCTCCTCCTCGACGAGGGCTCGTTCGTCGAGCTGGACGAGTTCGCCCGGCACCGCTCCACCAACTTCGGCCTGGACGCCAACCGCCCCTACGGCGACGGCGTCGTCACCGGCTACGGCACCGTCGACGGCCGCCCCGTCGCCGTCTTCTCCCAGGACTTCACCGTCTTCGGCGGCGCGCTGGGCGAGGTCTACGGCCAGAAGATCGTCAAGGTGATGGACTTCGCGCTGAAGACCGGCTGCCCGGTCATCGGCATCAACGACTCCGGCGGCGCCCGCATCCAGGAGGGCGTCGCCTCCCTGGGCGCCTACGGCGAGATCTTCCGCCGCAACACCCACGCCTCCGGCGTCATCCCGCAGATCAGCCTGGTCGTCGGCCCCTGCGCGGGCGGCGCGGTCTACTCCCCCGCGATCACCGACTTCACCGTGATGGTCGACCAGACCAGCCACATGTTCATCACCGGCCCCGACGTCATCAAGACCGTCACCGGCGAGGACGTCGGCTTCGAGGAACTGGGCGGCGCCCGCACCCACAACTCCACCTCCGGCGTCGCCCACCACATGGCCGGCGACGAGAAGGACGCCGTCGAGTACGTCAAACAGCTCCTGTCGTACCTGCCCTCCAACAACCTCTCCGAGCCCCCCGCCTTCCCCGAGGAGGCCGACCTCGCGGTCACGGACGAGGACGCCGAACTGGACACGACCGTCCCCGACTCGGCGAACCAGCCCTACGACATGCACACCGTCATCGAACACGTCCTGGACGACGCCGAGTTCCTCGAGACCCAGCCCCTGTTCGCACCCAACATCCTCACCGGCTTCGGCCGCGTCGAGGGCCGCCCGGTCGGCATCGTCGCCAACCAGCCCATGCAGTTCGCCGGCTGCCTGGACATCACCGCCTCCGAGAAGGCGGCCCGGTTCGTGCGCACCTGCGACGCCTTCAACGTCCCCGTCCTCACCTTCGTCGACGTCCCCGGCTTCCTGCCCGGCGTCGACCAGGAACACGACGGCATCATCCGCCGCGGCGCCAAACTGATCTTCGCCTACGCCGAGGCCACCGTCCCCCTCATCACCGTCATCACCCGCAAGGCCTTCGGCGGCGCCTACGACGTCATGGGCTCCAAGCACCTGGGCGCCGACCTCAACCTGGCCTGGCCCACCGCCCAGATCGCCGTCATGGGCGCCCAGGGCGCGGTCAACATCCTGCACCGCCGCACCATCGCCGCCGCCGGCGACACCGCCGAGGCCACCCGCGCCCGCCTGATCCAGGAGTACGAGGACGCCCTCCTCAACCCCTACACCGCCGCCGAACGCGGCTACGTCGACGCCGTGATCATGCCCTCCGACACCCGCCGCCACATCGTCCGCGGCCTGCGCCAGCTCCGCACCAAGCGCGAGAACCTCCCCCCGAAGAAGCACGGCAACATCCCCCTGTAAGGAGCCGCTGTGACCATCAAGGTCCTCCGGGGCAACCCCACCCCCGAAGAACTCGCCGCCGCCCTCACGGTGGTCAGAGCCCGCACGGCGGTCCTTGCGGCCGTCCCCGACAGCACTCCCGTAACGATGAACGCCTGGTCTCACCCGGGACGCATCGCGCAAGGCCGGGGTCTCCGACCAGACTCCGGTGCGTGGACCCGGACGTATTGGCGGAGCTGATCGCTCCCGTCCATGGGTGCGAGGTTGCCTCCACCCCAACCCACCTGAAAGGCAGTCAGAAGCGTGCTTTCGAAGGTGCTCATCGCCAATCGTGGCGAAATCGCTGTCCGTGTGGCCCGGGCCTGCCGGGACGCCGGGATCGCGAGCGTGGCCGTCTACGCGGATCCGGACCGGGACGCGTTGCATGTCCGTGCCGCTGATGAGGCGTTCGCCCTGGGTGGTGACACCCCGCGACCAGCTATCTGGACATCGCCAAGGTCCTCAACGCCGCCCGCGAGTCGGGCGCGGACGCCATCCACCCCGGCTACGGATTCCTCTCCGAGAACGCCGAGTTCGCGCAGGCGGTCGGGGACGCCGGTCTGATCTGGATCGGCCCGCCCCCGCACGCCATCCGGGACCTGGGCGACAAGGTCGCCGCCCGCCACATCGCCCAGCGGGCCGGCGCCCCCCTGGTCGCCGGCACCCCCGACCCCGTCTCCGGCGCGGACGAGGTCGTCGCCTTCGCCAGGGAACACGGCCTGCCCATCGCGATCAAGGCCGCCTTCGGCGGCGGCGGCCGCGGCCTCAAAGTCGCCCGCACCCTCGAAGAAGTCCCCGAACTCTACGACTCCGCCGTCCGCGAGGCCGTGGCCGCCTTCGGCCGCGGCGAATGCTTCGTCGAGCGCTACCTCGACCAGCCCCGCCACGTGGAGACCCAGTGCCTGGCCGACACCCACGGCAACGTGGTCGTCGTCTCCACCCGCGACTGCTCCCTCCAGCGCCGCCACCAAAAACTCGTCGAGGAGGCCCCCGCGCCCTTCCTCTCCGACACCCAGGTGGAGGAGCTGTACGCGTCCTCCAAGGCCATCCTCAAGGAAGCCGGCTACGTCGGCGCCGGCACCGTCGAATTCCTCGTCGGAGCAGACGGCACCATCTCCTTCCTGGAGGTCAACACCCGCCTCCAGGTCGAACACCCCGTCACCGAGGAAGTCGCCGGCATCGACCTGGTCCGCGAGATGTTCCGCATCGCCGACGGCGAAGAACTCGGCTACGACGACCCCGCCCTGCGCGGCCACTCCTTCGAGTTCCGCATCAACGGCGAGGACCCCGGCCGCGGCTTCCTGCCCGCCCCCGGCACCGTCACCCGCTTCGACGCACCCACCGGCCCCGGCGTCCGCCTCGACGCCGGCGTCGAATCCGGCAGCGTCATCGGCCCCGCCTGGGACTCCCTCCTCGCCAAACTGATCGTCACCGGCCGCACCCGCGCCGAGGCACTCCAGCGCGCCGCCCGCGCCCTGGACGAGTTCACCGTCGAGGGCATGGCCACCGCCCTCCCCTTCCACCGCACCGTCGTCCGCGACCCCGCCTTCGCCCCCGAACTCACCGGCTCCACCGACCCCTTCACCGTCCACACCCGCTGGATCGAGACCGGCTTCGTCAACGAGATCACACCCTTCACCGCCCCCGCGGACACCGACGCGGACGAGGAGAGCGGCCGCGAGACGGTCGTCGTCGAGGTCGGCGGCAAACGCCTGGAAGTCTCCCTGCCCTCCAGCCTGGGCATGTCCCTGGCCCGCACCGGCCTGGCCGCCGGCGCCCGCCCCAAACGCCGCGCGGCCAAGAAGTCCGGCCCCGCCGCCTCCGGCGACACCCTCGCCTCCCCCATGCAGGGCACCATCGTCAAGATCGCCGTCGAGGAGGGCCAGGAAGTCCAGGAAGGCGACCTCATCGTCGTCCTCGAAGCCATGAAGATGGAACAGCCCCTCAACGCCCACAAAACCGGCACCGTCAAGGGCCTCACCGCCGAAGTCGGCGCCTCCCTCACCTCCGGCGCCGCCATCTGCGAAATCAAGGACTGACGACACCTCAGTAGCTCCCGCGATCGTTCATGTGGTTGGCCCGCCGCCGTGGCCGCTTGGTACCCCACCGTCGCGCAGACCGGGTCAAGGCCTTCTCGGTAGCTTCCCGCTGACCGACTTTGGGCGGCTCCCGGAGCTGTGACGCCCGTTGTGAGACGTCCGCGGCGGAGAAGGTGACGGCGTCGGCCTCACCGGCGCGACCGGCTCGCCGCATCCGCGACTGTCATCCAGGGCACGGTGTTCACGACGCGTCGACCGCGGTCGGCCGTTCCCGTGGGGCGGCCGACCTGGCGGCCTGCTCGATCCTCGCGCGGTAGGCGGCACGGGCTTCCTCGTCGGTCCGCTGCTCGTGTTCGGCGCGCAGCCCGGTCCGGCCGTCGAGGCCCTCGCGCAGGATGTCGGCGTGCCCGGTGTGCCGGATGGACTCGCCGAGGACGTGGACCAGGACGGCGAACAGGTTCGTGTGGGAATGAGACTCCGGCCACCACGGCACGTGGCCGGGGGCATCGAGGGGAAGCGCGTTGATCGTCGCGTCCGAGTGTTCCCACGTGCGCCGGTAGAACCGGATGATCTGTTCGCGGGTCTCGTCCGCGGACGCCCACTGATCGCTGCCGTCGGAGTCCTGCCACCGGGACAGCGATTCCGGGGACGGGCGGTCGAAGACCTCGCCGAAGTACCTGGCCTCGACGGTCGCCACGTGTTTGACCAGGCCGAGGAGGTTGGTCCCGGTCACCGTCAAGGGTCTGCGGACGTCGTACTCGGACAGGCCGTCGAGTTTCCACAGCAGCGCCTCGCGGTCCCGCCGCAGTCTCCCGTGCAGGTTGTCCTTCGCGAATTCGTCGATCATGCGGCATGAACCTTCCATGGTCTGTTCGTATTCTCAAGATTCCGTACGTGGTCCGCCGACCCGACCGGTGACGGGCCGCGCGGTCGGAGACCGGGCCCGGCTTGCGTCCGGCACCCTCCGCCCGTCAGCGGGGGCCGCCCCTCGTCACGCGCAGGGACGGGATGCCGAGCCCAACTGCTCTCCGCGCGTTATTGCGCAGGAGAACAACAGGCATGCTGTTCGGTGCCGTCCTCCGATCCCGTCGAGCAGTGGAGACCGGGGACCGGGAAGGTGTGCGGATGCCAGGTGTGCATCCAGCCGGCGGTAAGCACGGCCGCACCGCCCGCCAGGGCCATCGCGCCGCCCGTTCCGAGGCCTGCGACCACCGAGCCGAAGCAGACCGGCCCGACGCCCTGCAGCGTCATGCTGCCGGAGCCGAGCAGACCGAAGGCCTGGCCCTGGCCGCCCTGTGGCAGGGCGGCCAGGAAGGGCCGTTGCAGGCCGCCTGCCCTCGCCCACTTCCTCGGCCTGCTGCGCTGCCCGACGTGCCGCGACCGCGTCCACTTCGGCCATGGCGCACTGCGCTGCCCGGCGCGGGCCACACCTTCGATATCGCCCGCCATGGCTATGTCAGCCTCCTGACCGGCACCCGCGCCATCAGCGGAGACGACGCGGCCATGGTTCGGGCGCGCGACCGGTTCCTGCCCACCGGCAGGTACGCGCCCATCCGCCGAGACACGCAGGACAGTGCGACGGCGGCCTGGGAGCCAGTCATCAACTCTGCGTACTCACCGGCCGAGGCATTCACCCATCACATCAGGCCCGGGGGAGAACAGACGCGGGCCTGCGCCGCTGTAACCCCAGCCGAACACCGTGCCCCACCGGAGTGTCGGCGTTATCGTTGACCGGTGATCGGCAACCTTGAGACGTTCCAGGACGAGCTGGCCGCCAGCGGGTTTCCGCCGCTGGTCAACAAGCTGGCCGGGGCCGGCTTCCAGGGCCGGATCGCCACCCGTGACCTCGGGCCGCTGCGGCTGGTCTCCCTCGCCACTCCCGAGAGCTCCTGCATCGGGCGGGAGCGTGCCGCCTCCGACGGCGAGAACCTGGCGATCAAGGTTATGACCCGGGGCCAGACGCGGATCAAGCAGGGGCGCGGCGACGCCGAACTCGGGCCGGCCGACCTGGTGCTGCTCGATCCCACGCGTACGATCCGGTTCGAGAGCACCGCCGCGGCGCACGTCACCATCCTGGTTCCGCGCCGGGAGCTTCGGATCCGGCCCGCGCAGATCGACCGGCTCATCGGCGTACGCATCGACGGCAGTCACGGCCCGGGCGCTCTCGTCTCCGTGCTGGCTCGGGAGTCGGCGCGGTCGGCGACCGAGTTCCGCGAGGCGGAGGCGCTGAGGTCGGCGGCGGCCGTCGTCGAGCTGATCGCGGTCGCGCTGGAGGCCCGGTTGGGCGACGGACAACCGGCCCCGGACGAGCGGCTGCGGGACCGGATCTCCGGCTACATCGAGGCCCGGCTGACTGATCCCGATCTGTCCCCGCCCAGCATCGCCGCCGCCCACCACATTTCCGTACGCCGGCTGCACAAGCTGTTCGAGGATCAGCCGCTTACCGTCGCGGCCCTGATCCGCCGTCGCCGCCTTGAGCGTTGCCGGGCTGAGCTGACCGGAAGCGGACGTACGGTCACCGCCGTGGCCGCCCGGTGGGGATTCTCCGATCCCGCCCATTTCAGCAAGCTCTTCAAGACGACGTACGGCTACAACGCCCGTGCACTGGTAACCAGTAACCGTGCACGGGCGACCAAGACGCGCACAGCCGGCCCGGAACAGGATGGTGGTCACCAAGGCCGGCAATAGACAGGAAAGTCGTGGCGAAGGTAAACATCGTCCGCCCCGGTGAGGGCGAGATCCTCGGCAGCGGGGCGCAGCAGATCCGGATCCTGGAGAACGGCGAGCACACCGACCACCGGCTGGGGTTCGCCGAGGTCACTATTCCACCGGGCACCCCGAGCCCGTTGCAGCACCGCCACGCCCAGCACGACGAGGGCTTCTACGTGCTGGCGGGAACGTTCCGGTTCACCGTCGGCGAGGACCAATACGACGCCGGGCCGGGCACCTGGGTCATCGTGCCGACCGGGGCGCCGCACACGTTCGCCAACGTCGGCGACGAGAACGCAGTCATGCTGAACACGTTCACGCCGGACCTGTACGTGCAGTACTTCCGCGACTTCAAGGCCATGATCGATTCCGGGCAGCCAGTCAACGCCGAGACCATGCAACCGCTCTGGAAGAACTACGCCACCGAGATCTCGAACGAATACGCCTCGTGAAGCGCCTTCAGTACGACCGCTACGGCGGCCCAGAGGTGATGCGGCTGGCAGATTTCGAGCCACCACGACCGGGTCCGGATGAGGTTCTCGTCCGCGTCCGGGCGGCGGCTTCCAACGCGCTGGACTGGAAGATGCGCAACGGCGAGATGAAGCTGATGACCGGTCGCTCCTTTCCCCGGGCGATGGGGCACGACTTCGCCGGAGTCGTCGAGGCGGTCGGCGCCGGCGTCACCCGCCTGAAGGCCAGCGACGCGGTACTCGGCGTGGCTCGGTTCCGGCAGGCGGGGGCGTTCGCCGAGATGGTGACGGCCCCAGAGAAGGCGGTCGTGTTCAAACCGGTGGACCTTTCGTACGAGCGGGCCGCCGCGCTGCCGACCGTGGGCGTGACCGCCTACCAGGCCACCGCGGAGGTCCGGCCTGGGCAAGCGGTCTTCGTCAACGGGTGCCTGGGCGGGGTGGGCCGGGCCGCCGTCCAGTTTGCCCAGGCGCGGGGAGCCTCGGTTGCCGGCAGCTGCCGCGACACCGCGGCTGACGGGGCCCGCGAGCTCGGCGTCGAACCGGTCGTGGGTTTCGGCTTCGACCCGGCCGCCCTCGCGGGACGGTTCGATCTCGTCTTCGACACGCCCGGCATGCTACCCTTCGCCGCGGCCCGAACGCTGCTGAAGCCCCGCGGAACCATCGTCGACATCGTCCCGACCCCGGCCAAAATGATCAGGAGCGCCCTGCCCGGACCGTTCCGGGCGATGATGGGTCGGCTGGTCACCTCCGACCTGGAGGAGGTGGCCCGGACCCTGCGCCTACCCATCGCCCGTACGGTCCCGTTGGCCGAGGCGATTCAGGCCCTGACGGAGCTGGAGCGCGAGCAGCGCCCGAAGGGCGGCAAACTGGTCATCACCATGGCCGGAACCTGAGCTGGGCCGAGCCAGTCCAAGGCTGAGGTGGTGAGGCGGTCGTAGCCGACGGCCATGCAGCCGTCCGCCACCGCGTTGTCGCCCAGGGCGCTGACTCGCCACTTCGATAGGACCGGTGCGTGCGCGGCGACCTGGGCCGCGACCAGGTCCGCCAGGCGTGGTCGTGTCGAGCGCCTCGTGCAGCGAGGTGAAGCCGACGCCACGCTTGCGCAGGCCGGACACGATCGCGATGAGGTCCTGGATGGAGCGGCCGAGCCGGTCCAGCGACGGGACGACGAGGGTGTCGCTCTCGCGCAGGTAGTCGAGGGCCGTCCCTGGGCTTTGGAGGCGGGGGCTCCTTCGCGGACATCTCCTCCAAAGCCCTCAGAGGCTCTTTCCCATGAGGGTGCACATGGTCTCATGGCGACGGATCGATCCGTCGGGTCCTTCCTCGTCCCAAGCGTCCGGTTCGCGGCCGTACGCGACGTAGCCCAGGCGCTCGTACAGGGCTCGGGCCCGGGGGTTGTCCTCCTCCACAGCGAGTTCGGCCCTACGGAGCCCGCGGTACCGGATTCGTTCTTCGGCAGCGCGGACGAGCAGCGTTCCCAAACCGCAGGACTGCAGCGCCGGCAGGACGGCGAGCTGCCACAAGGTTCCGGCTCCCTTGGAGACCTGATAGTCGATGCCGCCGATCGCCACCGGCAGGTCTACGGGGGTGCAGACGGCCAGGTAGTCCACCTCTCCCGCCGCAGCGCGTGTCAGCTCTCGCTCTACGTGGCGCAGGTGGGTGACCGAGCCGGACCACGTGCACGCCGGCACGTCCTCGGGCAGCAAATCGCGTACGGTCACACGCGTGGTGACGGTGGTACAGGGGAAGTCGTCTGCAGTGGTCACACCCCGAAGCATGCGACTTCGGCGACGGTGCGACAACGGATTTCTTCCGGCTTGACGCCGTGCGCACAGCGTCGGCCGTGCTCGCTGCCGTACGCGGGGCCCGTCACCGCCGATACCGCTGCGCCACGGCAGTGAAGGCGGCCTTGGGTTCCCATTCCATGTCGGGGTAGGTCTGTCCCCGGTGCCCTTCGAGGAGTTTCACGATGCCCAGGCCGGCCCGGTCCAAGTCGTCCCTTGGGTCACCGTCCGGACGGTGCGGGTAGCCGGGCAGGGCGAACAGGAACACGAACGCGCTGTCCACGCCCTCGGTCTCGAAGATCTCCAGCAGTTCGCTCAGGTATGCGGCCTGGCCGGCCTCGTCCCGCTCGTACACGCCGTTCAGCCGTACCGGGACCCTGGTCTCCGGATCGTGCTCAACCACTTCCAGCACCCGCCCGCCACGGTCTCCCGCACCGCGGTAGGCCGCGGTGCCGAACCCGGTGATGGCGAGCGGCTTCGGACCTTGGGCCAGGGTGCGCACCGCGTCTCGGAAACGGTCGGCGACTTCGGCGGAACGGATCAGTTCGTACGTCACCATGTCGAACGGGGCCCAGTCGATCTGCTCGAACTGGATGGATGCGTAGGTGAGCCTGCCCTGGAAGCGCTCGCGGACCGTGGCCGCGGCCTCGCGGAGGAACGCGTTGATGCGCACGCCGAGTTCGCGCATCGCTTCGGCCCGCCGCTCGGGTCGGCGCATCAGCAGCCCGACCCGCTCCTCGGGGCTGTCCCCGGACAGGAACCCGCGGTTCATCACGCTCAGCTCGACCCCCGCGACGAACACGACGGTGGCTCCCCGCTGCCGGAGCCGTTCGGCTCGCTCCGCGCAGTCACGGAAGAGCGTGAGGATCGGCTCAGGATCCAGTTCCAGCGGGTAGGGCGAGAACCAGATCTCCAGGCCGAGCTCGGCGGCGGCACCGGCGGCCAGCTCCAGGCGGTCCGGGTCGCCGCCGATGATCTGGACCGCGTTGCAGTTCAGGTCGTCGCGGATGATGGCGAGCTCGCGCCGGACCACCGCGGGGTCGAAGTGCTCGCGGGATGTCCGGCCGTGCACGACGAATCCGGTGTCGTAGGTCATTCCTCTTGCTCGCATGCTGCCGCTGTCCTCTCTGTCGCCCCGGCGGGTCGAGGCTGACAGAAAACATGCGTGTACGCAAATTTACGGGTACGCAAGTTTGCGTGCACGCAGTCACGCGTGGGACGCTGACCCGGTGACGACACCACCACCAGGGTTGCGGGAGCGGAAGAAGCAGGCCACGCGCGAGGCGCTGCGCGAAGCAGCTCTCCGCCTGGCCGTGGAGCGCGGACCGGACCAGGTACGGGTCGAGGACATCGCCGAGGCGGCCGGGGTCTCGCCCCGCACCTACAACAACTACTTCGCCAGCCGCGAGCAGGCGATCGTCTCCGCGGTGACCGCGGACCGGGAGGCGCGCATCGCGGCGGCGGTCGCGGCCCGGTCCGCAGGAGTTCGCCTGGTCGACGCGGTCACCGAGGCGGTGGTCGAGCAGTACACGAACACCGGCGAGCGCGACCACCGGGCGCTGCTGCTGATCACCACCTGGACCGCGCTGCGCCACGCGTTCCTCGACAGCACCGCCGGCATCGAGCTTCCTCTCGCAGCGGTGATCGCCGAACGCCTGGGAGACACCGAAACCCACACGGCCCGCGTCCTCGCGGCAAGCGTGACCGCGGCGGTGCGCATCGCGCTGGAGGCCTGGCTGCGGCCTGCCGGAATCGCGTCGTCCGCCGGGCGTTTCGCCGCCGGAGGACTGGTCGTGCCCTCCGGTTCGCTGCCCGACCAGCTCCGCACGACACTGGCCCCGCTCGCGCCCGCGTTCGACGCCGCGGAGCAAGGCACGCGACCGTGACACCGAGGCAGGTCCGGGCATCGGCGACGTGCCGAAGCCGTTGACGGGACCAGGTAGCGGCGCGCTTCACCGGGTGCCGCTTCGGCGGAGGACGGGGCAGAGAGCGGGTCCGCTGGTGAAGTGTGAGCCTCTGACAACTTCGCCGGCAGGGCGCGCTTCTTCCGATGTACGCCCGGAACGTCGGCCGTCCCGGCGATGGTCCGCGACCTGGACGGAATCGCGAGCGTGTTCCTGACGGACCTCGCCCGGGACGCGGCCACGGTCGTCCGCGAGGGCGGGTCAAACGTTTCGGTACGGTCGGCCGAGTGATGTCGGGCGAACCGGCCCCCGCCCCCTTGCACAAGGATTCCCCCGGGGCCGTGGCCACCCGCGGCGGGGGCGGACGGGCCATCGGATGGACGGACCATCGGCAGGAATGACGTCTTGGCCGCCGCCATGATGCGGTTGTTCGGCGGCAACCTCAGGCAGCGAGCCCTCACCGAAGCCCGCGCGGCGACACGGAGTCCGGTCCGAAAGGTCCGGATATTCCGACGATAACGACTGCGGCTAGCTTCACGGTGACCCTGTCATGTTCGGTGGAAGGCATCCCGTGAAGAAGAAGCTCGCCCCTGCCCTGCTCTCCGCAGTTCTCCTCGGCAGCGCGTCCGTCGCCGCCGCACCCGCCGCCTCGGCCGTCACCGCGCCGGCCGCCACCGCGTCGGCGACGCCGGGCTGCGTCACCGAGACCAAGGAGGTGAGCAAGGGCTACGGAACGATCACCGTGTGCGTCAACGAGGACGGCTCCGCCCGGGCCTACGGCGACCTCCACTGCACCGCGTTCGGCGCCGTCCTCGTGATGTGGGACATCGGCTGGAAGACGGCCTCCGGTGTCAAGATCTCGACCGTCGCGACGGCCGGCTGGGGCGACAACCACATCGAGTTCGACGTCGACCCCTCGGCCGGCACGGACGGGATCAAGGGGATCACCGGAGTGGACGAGATCTACCTGTCCACGATCTACATGTGACCCCGGCGCACGACACCAAAGACCCATGCCGGGTCAGGGGCCCTCATCGGCCCGATTGTCCTGCCCCATGTCCTATTGTCGCGGCCCGGGGACAAGTGGTGCCGCCGTCGCGATGTCGAGATCGTGCCGTCGGCTCCGTCCCAGGCACATGGGCGGCCATTTCCGGCCGCTCGAGGCAGAAGGAGACCAGCATGGGGATTCAGCGGATGGACAACGTCGGCATCGTCGTCGAGGACCTGGATGCCGCCGTCGCGTTCTTCGTGGAACTCGGTATGGAGCTGGAGGGCAGAGCGGAGATCGAGGGCCCGTTCGCCGACCAGTGCACCGGACTCGACGGGGTCCGCTGCGACATCGCGATGGTCCGGACGCCGGACGGTCACAGCCGACTCGAGCTGGCGAAGTACCACAACCCCGCGGTGATCAGCGCCGGGCCGCGCAACCGGCCACACAACATCCTCGGCACTCACCGTGTCATGTTCGCCGTCGACGATCTTGAGGACACCATCGCCCGCCTGCGCCCTCACGGCGCCGAACTCGTCGGCGAGATCGCCCGGTTCGGCGACAGCTACCTGCTGTGCTACCTCCGCGGACCGGACGGCATCATCGTCGGGCTGGCCGAACAACTGGGCTGAGAGCGCTGCGGGATGGCGCGCGAGGCGAGGCAGGCCGATGGACCTCGGCGAGGTCAGAACGGCACGCCTTCTGTCAGAACCGCACGCCTTCTGGAGGACCGGGTCGAGCCGCTCTGCCCTCAGCCCGGCTGAAGCGTGCGGTCGTGCTCCCGGACCGCGATCCGGGCCAGCTTGGTCAGCATCATGCCGTTGCGGACCTCGACGAGGTAGTCCACGGGCAGTCCGTGCATCCGGATGCCGGGGCCCCGCAAGGCGTGCCAGTCGAGCACGAAGAGCGTGGCGTCGCCCCAGGGCACCAGCTTCATGGCGATGCGGGCCGCGCCGAACGGTTCGGCCTTCGCCTCCAGTTCCAGGCGGCGCTCGGGTTCGCAGATACGGACGACGCAGGTGTCGTCGAGGACCAGCGGGCCGGCTCCGACCCGGACGCGCAGCCGGGCGCCCACCTGGGGCCAGTGCGCGTCCGCGGCGAGGACCCGCTGGGTGCCGGTCACCCATTCCCCGTAGCGGTGTCCGTCGGACAGCAGGCTCCAGACCTCGGCCGGAGTACTCAGGATCAGACGACGGTTCCGGGCCAAGCTGAACACGCTCCCTCGGGACGACGGCGACGACGGGGCCGTGCGGGGCGGGGTGGGGCGGGGTGGAGTGGGACAGGAGAACAGAATGGTCCGCGGTCTGCGGCGTGCCCGTCGACACTAGCCCGGTGCTTCGACGGCCCAGGGGAACGCGCCGAGGCATGGGGCCGTCCGGGCGAGGCAGCCCCCGCGGGGCCGTAAGTTCTAGTGGTCGTCGCAATACCCCAGCTCAGGGGGTGCGATGGAGTTCGAGATCCGGGAGAACCGCTGGGCGAGGCCCCGCCGCCGGTCCGCGGCGAGCCTCCCCCGCTCGGGGCCGATCACCGATCCCGGCATGCGGCTCAGGCGTTCGACCTCGTCAGTTCTTGACCGCTACCCCGCAGACGGACACGTCGGCCGTGGGCTCTTCGGGACGGCCTGCGTCCGGGCGCCAGGAAGCCGTGGCGACGACTCCCGGGTCCACCAGGTCCAGTCCGGTGAAGAAGGAGGCGATCTCCTGCGGGGAGCGCAGGTGGTAGGTGTTGGCCGACTGCGCGTTGTAGGCCTCGACCGCCCTGTTGAGCGCCTCGTTGTTGTCGGTGCCGTCACTCAGAGCCAGATAGCTGCCCGGGGGCAGCGCCGCCATCAGCGTGTCCAGCAGCTCCGCGGGACGCTCGGCGTCGGAGATCTGTCCCATGATCCCGAGGGTGGTCAGCGCGACCGGGCGGCTGAGATCCAGGGTTCTGGCGGCCGCGGTCAGGATCCGCTCCGGGTCCTTGACATCGGCGTCGACGTAGGCGCAGGCGCCCTCCGGGCTGCTGGTGAGGAGTGCCTGGGCATGTGTGAGGACGAGGGGGTCGTTGTCCACGTACACGATGCGGCTCTCGGGCGCGATGCGCTGGGCCAGCTCGTGCGTGTTGTCCGCGGTGGGCAGTCCGGTGCCGATGTCGAGGAACTGGCGGATGCCGACCTCGCCGGCCAGGAAGCGTACCGCGCGTGCCAGGAACCGCCGTTGCAGGCGGGCGACGGCGGCGAACTCCGGAAACGTCGTCAGGATGACGTCGCCGGCCTCGCTGTCGACGGGATAGTTGTCCTTGCCTCCCAGCAGGTAGTTCCAGACCCGGGCGGAGTGCGGCCGGTCGGTCTGCAGTCGCGCCCTGACTTCGTCACGCGGATCAGTCATAGGCAAAGCTTCACACAAGGCTGCACGGCCGGGAGCGAAGTACGGAACTTCCCCGGCGCCGCGCGGCTCAGACGGACGGCGTGGGCGGGGGCCGCAGGCCCAGCCACTGCTCGGCGTCCCACGCCCGGAACCGCTCCACCTCGGTGAACCCCAGCTTCGCCGCCAGGCGCATCGAGCCGGTGTTGGCGGTCTGCGTGTTGAGCACCACCGGCTCGCCCGGAAGAACGCCGTCGAACCAGTCGAGTGCCGCCGCGCACGCCTCGGCCGCGTACCCGAGTCCCCACGCCCGCGGCAGGAACAGGTAGCCCAGATCGACCTTCCCCACCGCGACCGGGCAGCAGTGCTCCCGTGTTCGCCTGAGCAGGATCTGGCCGATCATCTCCCCGTCGAGGTCGACGACGAAACTCCCGGGCCACCGCTCGGGTGTCCCGGGCAGCTCACGCTCCAGTTCGGCACGGGGGCGGGGCCCGCCGAGGTAGGTGTGCACCTCGGGCGACGCCAGCAGCTCGACGAACGCCGCACGGTCCCCGGCCCCGGGCTCCCGGAGCACGAGTCTCGCGGTTCTGATCGGTACGGGCGGCCACGCGACGGGTCCCAGGTCTGACATGGGCGCAGGCTAACAAGCCCGGCAGACACCGGACATCGCTCACGGGCGATGATTTTCCCCGGGAGCGGGAGTCTCCTTCGGAACGCCTCTGCCGGACGCCGCCCGTTCGGGCCGGGGGCATGCAAATGACCACCCTGGACAGGAGTCGAGGCCACATGACCGATCCGGCACTGACAGCGGACCCCGGTCGCGAGACCGGGGTCTGGCCCTCGATCCGCACCGAGCGAGCGGCGCTGGCGGCCGATCTCACCGACCTGACGGACGGCCAGTGGGCAACGCCGTCGCTCTGCGCCGGCCTGTCGGCGCGTGAGGTGCTGGCACACCTCACGGCGGGAGCGAGCCTCAACTCCGTGCGCTGGCTGGCCGGGGTGATCCGCTGTCGCTTCGACTTCGACAAGCAGGTGGCCATGCGGCTGGCCGAGCAGCTCGGCGCGACCCCGGGCGAGACCCTGGAACGTTTCCGGCGCGTCGTCCCGAGCACGACCAAGCCTCCGCTTCCCGCCATCGCCATGCTGGGCGAGACCATCGTGCACGGAGAAGACATCCGGCGCCCGCTGGGCATCCGCCGCGACCACCCGATCGCTGTCGTCACGGCGGCGGCCGAGTACTACCGGGGCTCGGACCTCGTCGTCGTTGCCAGGGGACGCATCGGTGGCCTGCGACTCGTAGCGGACGACGGCCCGTTCGCGACCGGTTCCGGACCTCTCGTGTCCGGTCGCACCCTGGCACTGGTCATGGCCATGACTGGGCGCGCGGCCTACTGCGACGATCTCGAAGGCGACGGCGTGGAACTCCTCCGGAGCCGTATGGGTCTCTGACCCGGGGACACGTGCTGTCAACCCCGACGATCGTCAAGGCCCGGGGTTGTCGTTCGGCCCGGGTGTCCAGGTGTGCGCGCTTCTACGTTTCGGCTCATGAAACGAGAACCGCGGAAGAGGGCCCTGGCCGGCCGGCTGCTCGGTGCGTCGGCCGTCCTGGGTACGGGAGCAGGAGTGATCGCGTGGCTGTCGCCGGGCGGGCTGGGCCGGGCCGGTCCCGTCGAGGTCACCGGCGGGGCTTCGGCGTCGGCGTACCGGTCGGTTGCGGAAGCGTTGGCGGACGCGCCGTCGTGGGCGGGGTCCGCTCTGGAGGCGGTCACCGAGGGCACGCTCGTGGTCCTCGGAGTGCTGCTGCTGTGGGCGGGGTGGACGGCAGTGCGCAGCAAGGACGTGCGCGGGGTCGCCGGGGCCGTGCTGATCGGCCTCGGCACCGTCGCGGCCTACGCGGCCAGTGAAGCGCTGAAACTCGTGGTGGACGAGGAGCGTCCCTGCCGTGTGCTCGGTGCGGGGGCCGCGGCGGTCGCGGAGTGCCCGGACCCCGGGGACTGGTCGTTCCCGAGCAACCACGCCACCCTGGCCGCCGGGCTGGCCGTCGGTCTCGCCGTCCTGCGGCCCCGGCTCGCCGTGGTCACCTTGCCCTTGGCCGTGGCTGCCGCGCTGCTGCGCGTGCTGGTGGGGGTGCACTACCCGCACGACGTGCTCGCCGGTGCGACGCTCGGCGGCGCCGTCGTGGCGGCGGTGCTCCTCGTGTTCTGGCCCGCGGCCCAAGGTGCGGCCTCACGAGTGGGGAGGCTGCGGCGCGATGATCCCGGCCTCGTGGGCGACGACCGCGGCGGCGGCCCGGTTGTCTACGCTCAGCCTCGCCAGGAGGGAACTCACGTGGGCCTTGACCGTTCCCTCCACCACATGCAGCCGCCGGGCGATCTGACCGTTGGACAGACCGCCGCCGAGAAGGGCCAGTACGTCTCGTTCCCGGGCGGTGAGGGCGGCGATCCGGTCACGGGCAGCGGAACGCCGACCGGCCAGGGTGCCGGCGCCCGTGGCGGCGAGGTGCGCGACGACCCGGGCCGCGACCCGCGGTGACAGGTAGGCGGCGCCCCCGGCCACCGCACGGACTCCGGTGATCAGTTCCTCGGGCTCGCCCGACTTGATCAGGAAACCGGCCGCACCCCCGCCCAGGGCCTGGAGGATGTAGTCGTCCTCACCGAAGGTCGTGAGCATGATGACGCCGGTGCCCGGCACGACGGTGCGGATCTCCGCGGCGGCGTCGATGCCGTTGAGGCCCGGCATGCGGATGTCGAGTACGGCCACCGCGGGACGATGCCGTCGCACCAGTTCCACGGCGTCGTGGCCGTCGGCGGCCTCGGCGACGACGTCGATGTCCGTGGCGGTGGCGAGGACGGCGCGTACCCCGGCACGGATCATCGGCTCGTCGTCGGCGATCAGCACCCGGATCATCGCGCGCTCACGGGGCGACCGTCCCCAGGGAGACCAGGGTGTCGTTCCGGAAGCAGAGCCGGTAGGCGTCGCCGGACCGGTCGTCGAACCGGTCGGCCGTCATCGCGTAGTACTCGCACGTCGTGCCCTCTCCCGTCGGCTCGTCGGTCGGCGGCCGGTAGTCGGTCTGCCGTTCCGGCAGGAGGCGCCGCACCTCGGAACGATCTTGCCCCACGTGCAGGCGGGCGTAGTCACGCGGGTCCAGCACCGACCGTGCCGCCGACCGGGTCTCCCAGACCATGAGCACCCCGCTCAGCAGCGCTGCCGTCACCAGGGGCACCATGGCCGCGGCGACCAGGGTCCGGCCGGCCCTGCGCCGGGCACGCCGGTGTTCCCGCGGCAGGGCGTCGTCGCGGGAGGCCGGGAGCGCGCGCGGCGAAGGCGGGGGCGCGGGCGCGGGCGCGGGCGCGGGCGGGAACAGGGGCGGCGAGGGATGGTGCGGGATGCGCGCGACGACGGCGTAGCCTCCGTCACGGGGTCCGTGGTCGAACGAGCCGCCGGTCAGCCGTACACGTTCCCGGAGGCCGATCAGGCCGCGCCCTCCGATGCCGGGCCGGGTCCGTAGGGGGTCGGCGGAGGGCGGTGGGCCGTTCTCCACGACAACGTCCGTCCGGGTTGCCGTATGCGTCACGTGAACGGTCGTCCTCGCGCCCGACGCGTGTTTGGCCACGTTGGTCAGGGCCTCCTGCACCACCCGGTGTGCCGCCCGCGCCACCACGGGCGGCAGTTCGTCCGCCTCGCCGTCGACGCGCAGCTCCACCGGGAGGCCGGCCTCGGACGCCTCGGACGTCAACCGCATGAGGCCGGGGTCGTCGGGCTCGATCGCCCTCGTGCCGGTCTCCTCCCGGAGGACGCCGATCACCTCGCCGAGGCGTTCCACCGCGGCCGCGGCCCTGGCGCGGATGTCGGCCGCCGCCCTCTGGTGGTGTTCCGCGAGGTCCGGCGCGAGTTTGAGCGCGCCGGCCGACAGGGCGATCAGGCTGAGGTCGTGGCCGATCACGTCGTGCATGTCCTGCGCGATGCGCGTCCGCTCCCGCAACCTCGCCTGGTCGGCGATCAGTTGCTGTTCGCGTTGCAGTTGAGCGGCACGCTCCCACCCGGCCCGGACGAGTTGGCGGTACTGGCACCAGAACCGGCCCGCGAACCAGGGCAGCATCATGGCGGCGACCACCACGGCCACGAACCGGCCGGCCAGCGGGAGCCAGGCGGGAACGACGGAGAGGGCCGTCACACCGGCCGCGAGAACCGCGACCAGGGCGAGCGCCGTCGGAGCCGTCCGCCCGGGCCGCCGTCCCGCGAGGAACGCGGTGACGGCGGTCGGGACCGCCCACCACGGGTTCGTCACGCTCAGGCCGGCGGCCACGGCGGTGGCCGCGGTGAGAAGGGTCCCGCAATCACGTACCCGCCGCAGAAGCGCGTTCTCGGGCGCCGTTGCCGTCCCGCTGTCGGTCAGTGTGCTGTCCACGCAGGCGACGGTACGGACCTCGTGCGGCGGCCGACCACTGTCGAAAGTCCCATTGGTCTGCCCCACGGGGCCGGCCGGTCCTGGGCGCACGGGGGATGCTGCTGGGTGTGATCGAGAGAGCAGCGGCGGTCCGGACCGTCGAGGAAGAGCTGGAGCGCGACCGTCAACGGCGGCACGCCTCGGGCGCGGAGGCACTACGCATGGCCGTGGTGGACGTCGAGGAACATGAACTGGTGTGGATCGTGTACTGGACGTCCGAGGAGTTCGTGCGCACCGGGGACCCGGAGTTCATGCTGGTGGGCAACGGGCCGTACCTGGTCGACCGTGTCGACGGGGGGCTGCACCAGGTCGGCGTCGTGTCCGCGGTGACCGGGGCGTGGCAGGACGACTATCGGGGCCGTATACGTGGGCTTCCCGTGCGTACCGCGGTGGACGATCTGCACGATGTGCTCGGCGAAGTCGCCTCGGCCCGGGGACGTTTGCGAGCGGCGCGGACGCTCCGCCGGAGACTGCCCGCGCTCTCGCCTGCGGAGGCCATCGAGTACGTGAGCGCGTTGCTGGAGGGTGAAGCACCCGCGCGCCTCGTGGCCGTCGCCGACAAGGCGCTCGTGGTGCCTGTGGACCCGGTGCTCGCGGTGAAGACGATTCTCAACGGGGCGGAGACCAGGGCCGGTCACGGACCCGAGGCCTGACGGGAGCGCCCGTCGCCCGCGGTGCTGGGGGGGGCTGACGTGCTCGGACCGCCGACAGGATCTCGGCGACGGGGGCCTGATCGGTGCCGGGGGCTCACATCCGGGCTCTCAGCACGTCGACCTCACAGCCCGGCGCGAACGGTCGAAGCCGTGCTCGATCAGCCAGCGAACCGCCGGCAGGCTTCGCAACGGAATGGGCGACGACGACTTCGACCTCATCCATGGGCGACCAGTATCCCGGGGGTGAGCGCCGACGTCGCCCGGTTTGTCACGTGCGGTTGCGCCACGGACCGCGTCTCTCCTGCCGACTGCCCCCCGACGCACCGCTAGATGACCGGTGGTCGGCCAAGTCGCGTCATCCGTGCCACGGTCGCCCACCGCATCGGTCGACGCGCGCCGCCCGACGCGCGCACCCCTTCGGCGAAACCGCCCGCCCAGGCCCGCAACCCGCTCCACGAGCGGGTCCGCACCAGCGTCAGCGCGGTCCACACCCCGAGGTAGACCGGGACCAGGGGTGCGGGCAGGCGCCGTTTGGCCAGCCACACCCGGTTGCGGGCCGTCATCCGGTAGTAGACGGCGTGCCGGGCCGGTGACGTCCAGGGGTGCTGGAGCAGCAGCGACGGCTCGTACACCACCCGCCACCCGTCGTCCAGGGCCCGCCATGCCAGGTCGGTCTCCTCGTGCGTGAAGAAGAACGCGTCCGGCCAGCCGCCGATCCGGTCCAGCATCCGCATCGACAGCGCGTGCCCGCCGCCCAGGAACGTGGTCACCCGACCACCGCGCATCGGGTTCTTCGACCGCAGCCGCGGTACGTGCCGGCGCTGTGTGCGGCCGTGCTCGTCGGCGATCCGGAACGACACGATCCCCAGCCGCTCATCGGCCTCGTACATCGAGGCGAGCCTGGCGAACACGCCGCTGTCCACGAGCAGCCCGTCGTCGTCCAGATCGACCACGACATCCACGTCTCCGCACGCCCGCAGGTGCTCGATGGCCACATTGCGGCCGCCGGAGACCCCCAGGTTCTCCTCCGACTCCACTCCGTCCACGCCCGGGGGCAGCTCCGGCAGCGCACAGCCGTTGCCGACCACCACGATGCGGGCTGCCGGCCATGTCTGACCGGCCACCGAGGCCAACAACGCCTGCAATTCGGCGGGGCGATTGCCCATGGTCAGGATCGCGATCCCCAGACGAGTGCGACTCACAGGTGAACTCCGATCGGCTTCTCGAAGGCCGCAGCCTATCGGCTCGCTCCTCCGCTTCGCGCGGTACGGGCGTCGCCTCCGAGGCCGGTGAGGCGGGCCGTGAGACGGGACAGCAGGGCTACCGACTCGCTCAGCCGCCGTCTTTCGTCGGGGTCGAAGGTCTCCCGGATGGCGGCGCCGAGGGCGCCCGCGCGGAGGGTGCGCTCTCGCCGGAGGCGGGAGAGGCCGGCGTCGGTGAGGCGCAGCAGGAGCTTGCGTCCGTCGTCGGGGTGCGGCTCGCTGCGGACCAGGCCGGCGACGGCGAGGTC
This sequence comes from Streptomyces sp. CB09001, assembly GCF_003369795.1. Taxonomy (NCBI): domain Bacteria; kingdom Bacillati; phylum Actinomycetota; class Actinomycetes; order Kitasatosporales; family Streptomycetaceae; genus Streptomyces; species Streptomyces sp. CB09001. Next base: position 7,527,952 of record NZ_CP026730.1, on the reverse strand, counting down.
CTTGACCGACTTGGCGGCCGACTGGTGGGTGACGCCACGCAGTCGGGCGAGGTCGGCCGTGGTCAGGGGGCCGTCACGGTCGAGGAATCCGAGGATGGCGGCTTCGCCGGCGGGCATGGTGTCCACGGCTCTCACCGCCCGGACCAGCTCACCGATCGACCGCCGCAGCTCCTCGGCCAGCGCGTCTTCGTCCATGGAGCCATCCTAGCCGGAGGTCTCACACTTTATTGTACAGTAAGATTGTACAAATGGTTGTCGGTGCAGGAGGAAGGACATGGCGGTCGTGGAGCTCACCAAGTTCGGTCATGCGTGTGTGCGGCTCGAGAAGGACGGGCGCCGCCTGGTCATCGATCCGGGCGGCCTGACCGCCCCCGAGGCCTTGGACGGCGCCGACGCGGTGCTCGTGACGCACGAGCACTTCGACCACTTTTCGGAGGAGGCGCTGCGCCGGGCGGCCGCGGCGCGTCCGGGCCTGCGCATCTGGACCAACTCCTCCGTCGCGAAACGACTGGACGGTCTCGGCACGCAGGTCGTCACCACCGGCGACGGGGACGCCTTCGGCGCCGCGGGCTTCGACCTCACGGTGCACGGAACCTGGCACGCGGTCATCCACCCGGACGTCCCGCGCATGTCCAACATCGGATTCCTGGTGGACGAGTCCGTGTTCCACCCCGGCGACGCCCTGACCGTCCCCGGCACCCCGGTCGGCACGCTGCTGCTGCCCGTGCACGCTCCCTGGTCCACGGTCGGCGACCTGATCGACTACGTGCGCGAGGTCGCTCCCCACGATGCCTACGCCGTCCATGACGGCGCCCTCAACGACGTCGGCACCGCAATGGTCGGGGGCTTCCTCGGTGAGCGGGGCCCCGGGGTCCCGGCGCTCTACCACCGGCTGGCCCCGGGCGCGAGTGTCCGGATCGGTTGAGGTCCGGCGGCGCCGGTCACGACGTGCCGACGACTACGACGTCGAGGACTTCTCCTCGCGGTACAGCACGAGGTGCTCGTGGTGGAGCACGCCGTCCCGCAGGTCGCCGGTGGCGGTGAAGCCGGTGTCGTCGACGTGGTCGAGGTGGTCGCCGGTCACCGTGTAGCGGCCGGTGTACGCGCTGCGCCGATCCCCCGGGCCTCGTCGTAGCGCCCGTCCGGCAGCAGTTGCTGACGGATGTGGCCCTCCGCGGTCACCCACATGCCGACGACGTCGGCGCTCCCACGGTTTCGCAGCTCCCGCGCGTCCGCTGTCGCCGTCCTCGCCGGGGTCAACGCCGACTACTGCACCCCGGCTCAGGCTCCTGGTCGGCCGGAGCCGAAGAACGCGATCATCCGCTCCAGGCCGTCGGTGCCGAACATGGTGTCCAGGCTGTCGGCGGACTCGATGGCGGACGCCTCGCTGCGGGGAAAGAGGGCTTCCTCGTACTCCGTGAGCGCGGCCTCGGTGTCGCCGGGGTGAGCGGCGAGGGCCAGGGCGAGTTCGGCACCGTCGTACATGGCGAGGTTGGCGCCCTCGCCGGCGAAGGGGGACATCAGGTGGGCCGCGTCTCCGAGCAGGGTGATGCCGGGGGTCCGCTTCCAGCGATGCCCGACGGGCAGGGCGTGGATGCGGCGCGGGGTGATGGCCTCCGCGTGGGCGACCAGGCCGCGCAGGTCCTCGTCCCAGCCGTCGAAGTGGGCGAGGACCGCGGCCTTGGCTGCGCCGTGGTCGGTGAAGTCGATGGTGTCGATCCAGTCCTCGTCCGCCCTGAGCGCGGTGTAGACGTGGAGGCTGCCGTCGGTCTCGCGGTGGGCGAGGAAGCCGCGCCGGTCGCCGAGGCAGATGAAGAAGCCACCGCCGACGACGGCCGCGCTGCCCGGGTGGCGGGTGTCGGCCTCGTGCAGGTCGGTCTCCACGAAGGAGATGCCGGTGTAGGCGGGCTCGGCGTCCGAGAGCAGTGGCCGGATGCGGGACCATGCGCCGTCGGCGCCGATGAGGAGATCGGTGGTGACGGTCGAACCGTCGGCGAAGGTGACCTCGTGCCGGCCGTCGTCCATCGGCCGGGCGCCGGTGGCCCTGCGCCGCCAGTGGACCGTGCCGTCAGGGAGGGAGTTGAGCAGCAGGCCACGCAGGTCGCCGCGGTCGACCTCGGGGCGGCCGCCGTCACCCACGTCCTCGGTGGCGACGTGGACGGTGCCGTCGGGACCGGCCAGGCGCATCGCCTGGCCGCCCTCGTGGATGATCTTGCGGAACTCGTCGTGGAGGCCGGCGGCGTGGATCGCCTTCTGGCCGTTCTCCTCGTGGATGTCGAGCATGCCGCCCTGTGTGCGGGCCTCGGGGCCCGCGTCCAGGTCGAAGACCGCGGATTCGATGCCGTTCACATGCAGGACGCGGGCCGCGGTGAGGCCGCCCAGGCCGCCGCCGATGATCGCGATGGGGTGGTGCCGGGTGTTCATGGTGGCCTCCAGGGGTGCGCGGGTCGGACAACTTCAGCGTAACGAACATGTTCGTAGCGAACAAGTTCGCTTCGTTGCGCGCTCACCGGAGGGCTGGGCAGTGACGGGCTCGGCAGCCGGCCCGGCCCCTCAGTCGGCCGTGCCCCGGGCCGGACCAGGGACGGGCGTGCGGGTGATCCCGTTGACGAGGACGTCGAACGACCAGCGCATCCGGTCGCGGGCGGAGCCGCCGACGAGGAGGGACACGTGGGAGGCGATCGCGGGATGGGTGGCCTCGTCCGCCCCGCGCAGGGCGCGGACGGTGGCGCTCCAGTCCTCGTGGGACGTCGGCTCGTGTGCCTGGGTCGCGTGCTCGGCGGCGGTCGCGGTGGCGTCCTGCAAGAGCTTGTCCACGCCCCAGGCGACCTGAGAGCCGGGAGCTCCACTGCGGGCGAGCAACTCGAGGATCCGTTCCACGAGGCGCAGGTAGTTCTCCCCGCTGGGGCGGGCGACCAGGGCCGAGCGGGCGAGCTGAGGGTGTGCGAACAGTACGAGGGTGTACGACATCAGCACGGCCCGGAGCTGCTCGCGCCAGCCCTCTTCGGCGCCCGCGCCGGTGAGGTCGACCTCACCCAGCAGGGCGTCCAGCACGGCCGCGTGCAGTTCGGCGGTGTTCGCCACGTACACGTAGAGGGAGGCGGGGCCGGTGTCCAGCTCCTGTGCCAGGCGGCGCATGGTGACCTTCTCCAGCCCCTCCGCACGCATGAGCGCCACCGCGGTGTCGACGATCCACCGCCGGGACAGTGCGGGCTTCGCCGGGCGGTCCCGGCGGCTGATCGGGTCTCTTCTCGCTGCCATGTCGCGATCGTAACGAACACGTTCGTCGGGTGGACCCGGACCGTGGCCGCCCGGCTCGTCCTCGTCCGGCGGTTCCGTCTGCCACGGACCTGGTGTGCTCCTTGCTGATCGGGATCTTGGCCGATCGGGATCTTGTTGCACGGCAGGATGGGGACGCCGCGTTGGGCCGGGACGGCTGCCCGCCCGGGTCGACGTGGCCGGGGTAGGGACCTCAGGTGTTGAAGCCGCGTCCGACGGCTGCGACGGTCCTCGGGCGGGCGAGGATGAGTCTCGTGATCGCACTGTGTGAGAAGGTCTGGACCCTCACGTGGCGTCAGGCCGCATAGTCGGTGCCGTGAAGGATCACTGGACCGTGGGACGCGTGGCCGAGTTGGCCCGTGTGAGCGTTCGCACGCGGCAGATCTCGGCCTCCGCCTGCTCGTCGCTTGACCTGGGCGACGGACAGACCGCGCCGGCCGTGGCCGGCACTCGGCACCTTCCACGGCGGCGGCTGTCAGTCGTCGAGCGCCTTCAGGACGTCGGCGAGGTCGACGAACTTGAAGCCGGTGGCTTCCCGGTCGCCGTCCTCCGGAGCCATGTGACCGTCCTGGACGACGAGCAGGCCGTCGGGGTACCTGCTGCCGAGCGGCTCGGCGAGTACGTCCGCGCCGTCGCACTCCTCGGATCCGTCCAGCGCCTCGGACGCGGCACCCACCCGGAAGCCGCCCTCGTACTCGTAGTCGTCGGACCGTTCGCGGTCGTAGGCGGCGAAGGTGTCGTCGCCCTGACTGGAGGTGAGCAGGTAGCCGTCTCCGTCGTCCTGCTGGAGCAGGGTCAGTCCCTCGACGTCCGCCGACACCCGCACACCGCCGAAACCGGGGTCGTCACCGGCCACGCACTCGTCCGAGGCCTCGTCGTACGTGGCCGGCACGCCGTACTCCCGGACCTTGTCCTGCAGGACCGGACCGCCCCCGAGGTCGGCCCGCAGGCGCCAGATGCCCACATCCTCCTGCCCGGCGAAGAGCATGCCCGTCTCGGGGTCGACGACCATGCCCTCGACCTGCGGGCCTTCGCCGGGTTCCCCGCACGGGGACCACTTCGTGCCGTCGGGCATCGTGAAGGCGGCGGGCAGGTCCAGGGTGCGGATCTTCCGGTAGGTGACCTTGCCGTCGCGTGTCGGGGTCAGCTCCAGCAGCGCGATGCGGGTGGTCGCGTTCTGGCTGACGAGCGCGTAGGACCTGCCGGTCGCGAAGTCGGTGTACGTGGCGAGGCCGTAGGCGGTTTTCTCCTCGTTGACCTCCACCTGGGAGCCGGAGAAGATCCACGGCGCGGAGGCGTCGGTGACATCGGTGAGCGGGGCGTCCGGCCGGTCGCCGTCGACGCGGTAGACGCGCAGCTTGTCGCTGCCGCGGTCGCTGACGACCGCCAGGTCCGTGGCGCCGGACCCCACGGTCGTCCCGTGCACCAGGTCGACGTTGTTGAAGCGGCCCGGAGCGTCCTCCGCTCCGGGCGCCTCGGGCGCGGGGACCGACTGCACCTGCCGGGCGTCGAGATCGTAGACCCGCAGGCCGCCCTCCTTCGCCGTGGCGATGACGAGGCTGGCGTCCGGGTCGGCGGCGTTGCGCCAGATCGCCGGGTCGTCGGCGTTCGCGTTGCCGCCCTCGTCGTCGTCGAACAGGGCGGCGGTCTCGGCGCGGGGAACGACCTCCGGGGGTGCGGCGAGCGCCGAGGCGTCCGCCGAGGGTACGGCCGCGACAGCGGCGGTGAACACCAGGGTCGCCGTCGCGGCGACGAAACCGGAACGGCGTCTTGTGAACGCGTGCACGAGCTGTCTCCTTCGTCGGGGAGCGGGTGATGCCGACGCGAGTCCGGCGTACGGTTCGCGACCGCACCAGTCACTGGGACGACGCCACATGATCGAGAGCGGAGGCGGAGGGCGCGCATCGCCCGGGCAGCCCGCAGACGACGGATACATGGCGGAGGGGCGAACGGATGCGCCCCGCCCTTCACTTCCCGTCGCGCAGGGAATGAATCATGCTCTGCAGGATCCTGAACGCGCCCGACTGCTCGTCCTCGGACATGCCGGTCAGCATTCTGAGCTCGACGGAACGGACCGCCACGGTCGCCTTCTCCAGGCTCCGTCGTCCGCGAGGCGTGAGCCGCGCGGGAAGAGCCTTCCCGACGGGCGCCGCCTCGGGCCTGGTCACGTAGCCGTCTCGTTCCAGGGCCTGGAGCAGCACGTTCATCGTCTGTCGGGTCACGAACGCGCCCCGCGCGAGCTCGGAGTTCGACAAGCCCGGTCGTTGAGCCAGCAGTTCGAGGCATGAGTAGTGCGTCACGCTCATACCGAGTGGCCGCAACACCTCCTCCATGGCTGCGCGCAGGGCGCTCGAAGCTTCCTTGAGCAGGTAGCCCAGTGATTTGTCCAGGTCGACGCCTGCACCCTTTTGACTCATGTCAGCATTCTGACATACGATGACCTGTGTCAGGAATCTGACATGAAGAGAAGGAGTATCGTCATGCCCGCCACCGGTCCCGACTTCATCTCACTCCAGGTACGCGACCTCGACGCCTCGCAGGCGTTCTACGAGCGGCACCTCGGACTCGTCCGGTCTCAGGCCGGACCTCCGCACGCCGTCGTCTTCGAGACGAAGCCGATCGCCTTCGCACTCCGCGACGTCGTTCCCGGCACCGATCTCGCGTCCGTCGCCCAGCCCGGCATCGGTGCCGCGATCTGGCTCCACGCCACCGACGTCCAGGCCGTCCACGATGCCCTCGTCGCCGACGGTCGCACCATCGTCTCCGCGCCGGTCGACGGGCCCTTCGGCCGGACGTTCACCTTCGCCGACCCCGATGGCTACCACGTCACCCTCCACGACCGCGCCTGACCGCGTCGCGCGGGGGATCGACGAAGAACGCACGTGGCCACCGGAGCGCTTCAGCCCACCAGGAGACCGGTGGCCACCGCCAGGCGTTGCAGGTACGACTCCCTTGATCCGACCTGGTGCTTGAGTCCCGTCGACGCACTGATCATCGTCTGCGCGATCTGGACGGCCTTCTCTCGTCCCGTGGCGACGGTGATCGCGTCTGTGATCAACTCCTCGAAGCGTCGCGGCATGACCTCGACGACCTCTCCGAGGATGCCGGGGTTGTCCTCGATCACCGTCGCGGCATCGCGCGCCAGTGGGCCGACGTAGCGGCCCGCCCAGTGGTCGAACGCCTCGACGAGGCGCTCCGGAAGGGGGCGGTCACCGTCGGCAAGGGCCTGTTCGACCGCGGTGATGTCGCGGTGCAGGGCCTGGGTGACCGCGGCACGGAAGAGGGTCTCCTTCGAGGAGAAGAGGAAGTAGAGGCCCGGCCGGGAGATCCGCGCCGCCCGCGCCACCTCCTCCATCGAAGTCTTCCGGTAACCGAAACGCGCGAACGTGGCCATGGCGGACTCCAGAACCATGGTCCGACGGTCGGCATCCGTACCCGTCGAGGGCGATTGGTCGGCGTCGCGACTGCTCATGCGGTGAGCATACGAGCGTCGGTCGCGCTATACAAATCATGTCTAGTTCGTATAGTCGAGTCATGGATACTCGCCGGCTCGTCTCCACCCCGTTCACCTCCTCCAGCACCGCGGCCGAGGTGCTGGAGGACGTCGACCTCACCGGTGTCCGTGCGATCGTGACGGGAGCGTCCTCCGGGCTCGGCATCGAGACGGCTCGTGCGCTGACCGCTGCCGGGGCGGACGTGACGCTCGCCGTGCGGAACACGGCTGCGGGTGTCTCCGCCGCCGAGGCGATCGGCAGGTCGACCGGCGCGGCCCCGCCCCGCGTCGTCCGACTCGACCTCGCCGACCGGTCCGGTGTCACACGGTTCGTCGACGCCTGGGACGGCCCGCTCCACCTGCTCGTCAACAACGCCGGCGTGGTCACCGGCGGGCTCGAACGGACGCCCGAGGGCTGGGAACTGCACTTCGCGACGAACCATCTCGGCCACTTCGCCCTGGCCACCGGGCTGCACCGGTCCCTGGCCCGCGGCGCGGCCGAACGCGACGGAGCACGGATCGTCTCGGTCAGTTCGACGGCGCACATGCGGTCCGGCGTCGACTTCGACGACCTCCACTTCGAACACCGCGGCCACGACCCGCAGACCGCCTACGCACAGTCGAAGACGGCGAACTCCCTCTTCGCCGTCGAGGCGACCCGCCGGTGGGCGTCCGACGGCATCGTCGCGAACGCGGTCAATCCCGGCGGTGTCGCGACGGGTCTGCAGCGGAACTTCACACCGGAACAGAAGGCTTCGCTCGACGCGGCCGAGGCTGCCGGAGTCTTCACCTACAAAACGGTCGAGCAGGGAGCCGCCACCAGTGTCGTCGCGGCCGTCGCCCCCGAGTTCGCCCACTCCGGGGGCCACTATCTCGACGACGGGCAGGAGGCCTACACCGTGCCGAACGACGCCGACCTCGCGCAGCACCCGCACGGCGTCAAGGAATGGGCACTGGACCCCGCCGCCGCCAAGCGCCTGTGGACCGTCTCAACCGACCTGCTCCGCCCCTGACCGAGCCCGAAACCTACGCGGCTTCGCTCCCGGCCTCCCCCGGCTCCCCCAGCGGCCGGGTCGTCCCGTCGTCCGGGGCCGCACGCCGGTCGGGCTCGGTCTGGTCCAGCTCCCAGTGGTGCCGGCACTCCTCGCACCGCGGCCCGTCCACGACGGCGTCCTCCCCGTTCGGGCAGTCCGTGCCGTCCCCGCGTCCCGCACACGCTTCACCTGTATGCCCCATGCATCCGACCGTGCGCCGCACCGCGCCACGTCGGGGAGAGAGCCTGCGGGGCGCACAGGTGCTCGATCCCCGCACAACGCCTCACCAGCCGTCACCGGCCCCGCGTGATGACGGCTGTGCAGGCATGAGCCCGGCTCTCCTCTTCGGGTCTCTGGGAATCCGTTCCTCTAGGCTGGCACGATGGCTGATGAGCGGGAGCGGGTGCGGCCGTCGGGAGTGTGGGCCACGGCGGTGGGGGTGGCCAGGGTTCGGGCGCTGGAGACCGAGCGGGAGAGCCCACTGTTCCGCGACCCGCTGGCGCGTGCCTTCGCCGCCGCAGGCGGCCTGTGGCCCTCTTCCCCGTCGGTGTCCGACGACGAGGCCGCGCGACGCCGGCGGCTGGCCGTGTCGCACTCCATCGTCATCAGGACGAAGTTCCTCGACGACCTGTTGCGGCAGGCCTCCGCGTCCGGAATCCGACAGGTCGTGCTGCTCGGCGCCGGCATGGACAGCCGGGCCTTCCGGATGGACTGGCCCGAGGGCACCCGGCTGTTCGAGGTCGACACCGCCGCCCCACTGGATTTCAAGGCCTCGGTACTTCGCCAGGAGCGCGCCGTCGCACGCTGCGAGCGGATCACCGTCGCCGTGGATCTGCGTGAGGACTGGCCGGGCGCGCTGGCGGCCGCAGGTCACGACTCGGCCGTGCCGACCGCGTGGATCGCCGAGGGACTGCTGATCTATCTGCCCGAGGACGCGGTGGAGCTGCTGCTCGCCCGCGTCGGCACGCGGTCGGCGGCAGGAAGCCGGATGGGGCTGACGTTGGGCTCGCGCGGCGTGGTCGAGCGCTTCGGCGCGGACGCGGCGCCGGGATCGGCGGCGTCCATGTGGATCTCGGAGATGCCCGACGACCCGGTGGGCTGGCTGGCCGGGCACGGCTGGGAGGCCGAGAGCCACACCCTGCGCGAGCGCGCCGCCGCATACGGCCGTCCGCTCAGCACCGCGCCGCCGCCCGGCGAGGAGCGGCCCGGCGGACTGATCTCGGCGGTTCGCCAACAGAGCGCCTCCCGCCGCTGAGCCGAGCCACAGGCCGGGCGGCCGCTTCGGGCCGCCTGATCACGACCTTCTGCCGCACCCCTCAGAGGACACCTCCGTTGGCACGGATGTTCTGGCCCGTCGGCCACCGCCCGTCCGGCCCCGCGAGGAACGCGACCACGTCCGCGAGATCATCGGGCCGGCCGAGGCGTCCCAGCGAGGTCATCGCGACGGCCATCGCCGGCTTCTCCGGCTCGTTGGCCGCCCGTGAGCACCGCCATGTCCCCCCTTGTCTCGATGACTCGTCCGTTGCGTAGGCGTCGGTCCGATCAGTAGAAGCGGCGGACGAAGACGTCCGACCTGCCGTTGGTGTCGCCGGGCACGATGTCGTCGGCCGCGGAATGGAAGACCACGTCGCGCCCACCGGCGCTGACCGAGTCGGTCCCGGCCGAGGCGGCCCGGTTCGACACCACCTCCTCGTAACCCGTCTCCAGGTCGCGCAGCACGAGCGACGGTCCGCTCGTGTCGTGCGGGGCGTACAGCAGGTGGCGGCCGGTGGGATCGATGGCCAGCCCGCTTGCGTCCGGCACCAGTTGGCCGGTGCCCGACCGCTCGTCGTGGACGTAGGTGTCGGAGCCCGAGAGGTAGACGACCTTGCTGCCGTCCTTGCTGATCTGCACGAGCGTCGCCGCCTTGGACGGACCCTCGATCGGGCCGGAGGACGTGTCGTCGGTCCGGTCCCACACGAAGACGTCCTCCGCCCGGCCGTCCTGGTAGGCGACGAAGCGGCCGTCACCGCTGACGGACGGCCGGGCCGAGACGGTGTGCTCGAACTCGGCGACGGTCTCCACCGTGCCGGCGTGCCAGTCCCGTACCTCGATGCGTTGCCGGGACGGCGGTCGGCCGAAGGTGGCGACCTGGGCGACGTAGCGGCCGTCCGTACTCAGTGACGGCCGACTGCAGCTGAGGCCCGAGCAGTTGATGCCGATCGTGCTCGCCGAGCCCACCTGGGACAGGAAGGTCTTGGTGTCTCTGAACAACAGCCCCCACAGGGCAACGTATTGCCCGTCACCGCTGATCACAGGATGCTGGATGACAGAGGTGACGGTGCTCATCAGCGTGGTCTGGTTCATCCGCCGGTCACGGACGAACACCCTGTCCCCCGTCCCCGGGGCGACGGGGGTGAGGTTCTTTGCCGCCGACGAGAAGGCGATGCTCCGGCCGTCGGTCGTGATCGTGCCGCCTGTGGAGTCACCGTCGCCCTGGGTGCCGTCGGCCGCGACACTGATCCGCTCGACTTCGGATCCGCTGCTGTCCGCGACGCCCGCCAGGGGCACGGGCGCGGCGGAGGCGGCTCCGGGTAACGCGGTCGTGACCGCGCAGATCAGGGCCGTGGCGCCCAAGGCGGCGCGCACCCGTCCGACGGCGCTCCGACCGGTGTTTCGCCTCATCTTTTTCCCCCTCGGTCAGGACGTGGTCCTTCGCCCCCGTTCCCCACCGGAGGGCCTCGTCCATGCAACCCCGACGGCGGTGTGGGGTCAATGTGCCGCATGACTATTGAAAGGCACGGTTCCGGTCAAGTGCGGGAGAACCTCAGGTACGGGGCGACGCTGCGGAGTTTCTCGCAGGTCTCCTCGGTCTCCCGCTCGGGGCTCGACTGAGCGGTGACCCCGGCGCCGGCTCGCAGCCACGCCTCGTCGCCCGCGCCGATGAGGGTGCGCAGGACGAGGGCGGCGTCAAGGGCGCCGCTGGTGCTCCCCCGGAAGACCGCCCCGCCGTACAGGCCGCGTGGCCCCTCCTCGTGGCGGGCCAGGGCCTGGAGCGCGGCGCGTTTGGAGACTCCGGTGGCGGTGATCGCAGGGAACAGGGAGGCGAAGGCGTCCCAGGGTCCGGCGTCCGGCCGGAGCCGGCCCGTCACCCTTGAGGCCAGGTGCTGCACCGATCCTCGTGGGCGGACCGACATGTACTCCTCGACCACGACCGAGCCGGGGCGGCACACGGCCGCCATCTCGTCCCAGGCGAGACGTACGGACACGGCGTGTTCGTGTATCTCCTTGGGGTCGCTGAGCAGTTCCGCGCGCCGGCGCTCGTTCTCCGCCGGATCGGCCCCCAGCGCGCGGGTGCCCGCGAGCGGCTGGGTGCTGACCCGACCGTCGTCCCCGACCTCGAGAACGGTCTCGGGGCTGAATCCGGCGGCCCGGTAGCCGCCGAGGTCCAGCAGGTAGGAACGGGCCGGTGTGTTGGCCCGGCGGCCCGCGAGATAGGTCGCGGCGAAGTCCGGGCGGGGCTCGGCGGGCAGCGGCACCTGTCGGGAGACCACGGCCTTCTCCAGCAACCCGGCACGGATGTCCCGGACCGTACGGGAGACCGCTCGGCCGTAGGCGGCGGTGCCGACGGCGATGACCTCCTCGGTCCGGTGCCGCGCCGGTTCGTCGTGCGAGGTCTGCTCGGCCGCAGGCTCCGCGAGCAGGTCGGCGACCTTGCGCACCCATGCCTCGTCCACCGCGCGGACCACCGTCGAGTCGCCGGTGAGGGTCACTTCGACGGACGGGATCAGGGCGTGCAGCAGGGGCCGGTCTCCGGCCGTCGCGGGGTCCGCGTGCAGGAGGTGGGCGAGTTCGAAGGCCGCCCAGCCGTAGAAGCGGCGCCCTTCGCCACTCTCGTCGGGCCGCGCGGATACGGGCGACAAGGCGGACAGGGCGGCGGCGAACGCCGTCAGTGGCCGCTGCTCCGTGCGCGAGGTCCAGGTACGCCCGGCGGCCCGCGCGGTGATGCCGGTGGCGTTCGCGGTGACGCTCACGTCGGAGCCCGCCGCGAAGTGCCAGATCCCGCCCTCCGACTCGTACACCACGAACTGGTCCGCGAGGCCCGCCCGTGCGAGGCGGGTGGCGGTGGCGGCCGGGTCGCGGCAGGGCTCCCGGGTGCTCGCGCGCGCGAGCGGTGGGACGGAGCTCGCCCATGCCTCCCAGGTGTTCCGGGATCCGGTGGTCATCGTGTCGTGCCTTCTCTCTGCCGCTGGGCCGGGGTGGTGTCGGGTGTCGGGCGAGGGGTCATGACGGGGCCGCCTCCAGGCGCCAGCCGTGGGCCTGCGACCGCCGCTCCCAGAAGGAGGCGTACGTTCCTCCCGCCGCCACCAGGTCGTCGTGCGTGCCCCGTTCGGTGATCTCGCCGTCGTCCAGGAGCAGGATCTGATCGGCGCTCACGACGGTGCTCAGCCGGTGCGCGATGACCAGGAGGGTCTTGCGGGCCGCCAGGGCCCGCACGGCCCGGACGAACAGTGCCTCGTTCTCCTGGTCGAGGGCGGCGGTGGCCTCGTCGAGGACGAGGATCGGGGCGTCCTTGAGGAGTGCGCGGGCGATGGACACCCGTTGCCGCTGTCCGCCGGACAGTCGCGCGCCGCCCTCGCCCACCTTCGTCGCCCACCCCTCGGGCAGCTCCTCGATCACACGGTCGAGCCCGGACAGGGCCGCGGCCTCGGCCAGTTCGCCGGGGTCCGCGCCGGGGGCGGCGATGCGGACGTTCTCCTCGATCGTGCCGTCGAAGAGGTAGACGTCCTGGAAGACGAGGGACACGTGGGCCGCGAGGTCGTCTGCGCCGATCTCGCGGACGTCGACGCCGCCGATGCGGACGGTGCCCCCGGTCGTGTCCCGGAAGCGGGCGAGCAGATGGGCGACCGTGGTCTTGCCCGCGCCGGAGGGCCCGACCAGCGCTGTCATGCTGCGCTCGGGCAGGCGGAAGGTCACGTCGTTCAGGACCGGGCGTGCGGCCGTCCCGGCCACCGGGTCGCCGCCGCCGTCGTAGCGGAAGCCGACCCTGTCGAACTCCACGCTCGCGTCGCGCGGTGTCCGCGGCTCGGCGGGCTGGGGGAACGGCGGTTCGTCGAGGACCGCGCCGAGGCGTTCCAGGGTGTTGCGGGCGATGCGCATCCCGGCGCCGGCCTCGGCGGCGGACGACACGCTGTCGATCAGGCGGACCAGCAGCACGAGGAGCGCCAGCAGGGTGGGTACGGACAGCGATCCGTCGAGCTGCCAGGACACCCCGAGGGCGAGCAGCAGGGCGAACACGAGCCGGGTGGCGAAGGAGAACGAGACCAGTCCGGGCAGCCCCCGCGCGATGAGCCGCCGGTCGGCGCGCGCCTCGGCCACCAGGGCGTCGTCCAGCGCACCGTATCCCTCGGCGGTCCGGCCGAACGCCCGCAGGACCGGCTGGTTGCGCGTGTACTCCAGGACCCGGTCGGCGGACTCGCCGATCGCGGCGTCGCGGCCCAGGTCGAGCCGGCGCATCACGGCGCCGCTCGCCGCCTGGACGGCGAACAGCACGGGCGCGCAGACCAGCAGCACCAGGGCGGTGCGGACGTCGAAGAAGAACGTCGCGGCCACCAGCGTCGCCGGGGTGAGCAGGGAGCCGATGAACGGGCGCAGCAGGTGGGCGGGGGTGCTCATGACCTGGATGACGTTCTGTCCGGCGAGCCTGCTGAACTCGGCCGTGCGGCCGGCGCTGAACCAGCCGAGCGGCAGGCGCAGGGCCTGGTCGGCCATACGGCGGTGCAGCACCCGGGAGAGCTGGGAACCGACGGTGAACCCGCCGCCGACGGCCGCGCCCTGGAGCACGGCGTGCGCGAGCACGCAGGCCACGAATGCCGTCAGCCAGGGCCACACGTCGTCGGGTTCGGGGCCGAGCAGGGCTCGCAGGACGGGCACCAGGAGGGCGAAGGCCACACCCTGGAGGACCGCCGCGCCGCACTGGAGGACGAGCAGCCGGTTGAGCGGGCGGGAGCCTTCCGGCCCGAGGACCCGGTAGAGCTGACGGATCATCGTGCACTTCCTTCTCGGATGTCGTCCGTGCTGCTGCTCTGGGCGTCCCAGAGGGTGGCGTAACGGCCCCCGGCGGCGACGAGGTCGTCGTGGCGGCCCTGTTCGGTGACGCGTCCGTCCTCCAGCACCACGATCCGGTCGGCGTGGCGGACGGTCGGCAGCCGATGGGCGATGACGAGCAGGGTGCGGCCGGCCGCGAGCGCGGACAGCGCGTCCTGGATCAGTGCCTCGGAGTGCGGGTCGGCGTACGCGGTCGCCTCGTCGAGTACGAGGACGGGGGCGTCGGCGAGCAGGGCTCTCGCGATGGAGAGGCGTTGTGCCTCGCCGCCGGAGAGTGTGACGGTCGTGCCGAGTTCGGTCGCGTAGCCATCGGGCAGTGCCGTGACGCGGTCGTGGATGCGGGCGGCACGGGCGCACTGCTCGACTTCCTCGTCGGTGGCTTCGGGGCGGCCCAGACGGATGTTGTCGGCGACGCTCGCCCGCAGCAGCCGTACGTCCTGAAGGACGAATCCGACCCGCCGGTACAGCTCGGCCGCGGGGATGTCGCGGAGGTCGGCGCCACCGAGGGTCACCCTGCCGGCGGTGACGTCGTGGAAGCGGGGCAGCAGCGAGGCCAGGGTGGACTTGCCCGAGCCGGAGGGTCCGACCAGCGCGGTGACCGTGCCGGGCGCGAGGTCGAGGTCGATGTCGCGCAGGACGTCGGTCTGCCCGTCGTAGGTGAAGGACACGCCGCGCAGGCAGACGTGGTGGCCGTCGGGCAGGACCGGGCCGGCGGGCTCGGGGAGGGTCGGGGCGTGCAGCAGCTCCGTGATGCGGACGGCGGCGGCCTGGCCGGCCCGGATCTGCTGGATGCGCGGGCCGACGACGCCCATGGGAGCGGCGACGGCGGGGCCCAGCAGGAGGAAGGGGACGAGTTCGGCGCCGGTCAGCCGGTCCTGGGTGACGAACACGGCGCCCAGCACCGTCAGGAGCAGCAGGACCACGGCCGGGGTGACCACCAGCACGGCGGCGGTGGAACTGACCAGGGTGGTACGGACCCAGCGGGAGAAGAAGTCGGCGAAGCCCTCGGTGGCGTCGACGAAACGCTCGTGGGCCTTGCGGCCGCGCCCGAAGCTCTTGAAGACGGCGATGCCGGAGGCGAACTCCACGGCGGCGGCGGAGATCCGCCCCAGCGCGGCACCGAACTCGGCCATCTGTGCCGCCGCGCCCGCCATGGCCCGGCTAAACAGGAACACGCCGAGCAGCAGGGGGACGACACTGACCAGGGCGAGGCGCCAGTCGACGGTGAACAGGTAGGCCAGTGCGAGGACCGGTGCGGTGAGCACGGCGACGACGTCGAGCAGGGTGTGGGCGAACAGCGTGTGCAGCGCGCTCACGTCGTCCTGCACCGCCTGTTTGACCTGGCCGGTGCCCCGCTCGGTGAGCCGGCCGAGCGGCAGCCGCCCGATGTGCCGGGCGAGTCGGCGGCGGAGGGCGAGTTGGAGGTCGTTGTCGGCGATGTGGGCGAGGGCACCGGCCGCGGTGCCGCACGCCAGGGCGAGGAGGCCCGCCGCGCAGGCCAGCGCGACCAGCGGCCACAGGGTGTCACCGTCGTCTGGGGTCCCCGCCGTGAGCCGGTCGGCGATCTCGGAGACGGCGATGAACGGCACCACTCCGGCGAGGGCCGCGACGGACTGGAGGCCGACGGCGACGGACAGCCGGCCCCGGACGGGTCCGGTCAGCTCGCGCAAGGGATGCGGCGGGCGCGGGGGTGCCCCGGCGCCCGCGCCGGGGGCTGCCGGGGTCCGGGACACCGGGCCCGGGCCGGTCTCGGGCGGTTGTGACTTCACTTGACGAGTACTCCGATTTCGGGGATGGGCCGGCCGCCCGCCTCGGTGATGCGGCGGCTGGTCATGCCCGCCTCGCGGGCCAGGCGGGCGACGTCGAAGGTGTGCCAGTCGTAGCTGTCGGCGACCTCGCGCACGGTGCGGCCGTCGCGCAGGACCTTCCAGGTCGTGGTGAAGCGCATGGCGTCGCCCTCGGTGGGTTCGCCGCCGATCCACCACTCGTAGGTCTGGCGGCCGATGGTCTCCCTCAGGGACATCACCGGGGGGATGTGGCGGGGTGAGGAGACCCCCATGAGTTCCACGACGACGGGCGCACCGTCCGGCAGGCGGGCCGCGAGCCGCTTCCACAGCGCCACGCGTTCGGGGACGGTGAGATGACCGGCCACGCCGAAGACGACGACGGCGGAGAGCCGTTCGGGCAGGACGAGGTCCTGGGCGGCGCCGTCGACCACCGTCACCCGGCGCCGCAGGTCCGGGTCGCGGGCGACCCGGGAGGTGAGCATGGCCCGCATGGTGGCCGACGGTTCGGCGGCGAAAATCTCCGCCTCGGGGAGCGCCGCGGCGATGACCTCGGTCACGCGTCCGGTGCCCGCGCCGATCTCCAGTACCGGGCCGTGCGAAACGTCCAGGCCCGTCAGGACGCGGGTCAGCGGCGGGCCGCTGCTGGCGGTGTGCCGGGTGGCGACCAGCTCGTAGAACTCGGCCGAGGTCGAGTAGTAGTCGATCACGACAGTCTCCTCACGGGGTGCTCGGCCAGGTGCGCCGGGCGTCCGTGGTCAGCGACGGGTCCATCCTGCGCAGCACGGTGGCGGCCACCTCACGGCGTCGCGGCGTGAGGTAGAAGTGGTCGCCGGGGAAGACCAGGACCTCGGTGCGGGCGGTGGTGAGGTCCGCCCAGCCGCCGGCCCGGTCGCGGCTGCGCTGCTCGCCGAGTTCCGGGCCGGTGTGGCCGGTCAGCACGTGGATCGGGCAGGACAGCGGCGGCCGCCCCTCGGGCCGGTGGGTTTCGATGATCCGGTAGTCGTGGCGGACGGCGGTGAGGACGAGGGAGCGCAGCCCCGGGTCGTCGAGGACCTCACGGCTGGTGCCGCCGAGCCGGGCCAGTTCCGCGCACAGGACGTCGTCGTCCTGGCGGTGCAGTTGCCCGGTCACCGCCGTACCGGGGGCGGCCCGGCCGGAGGCGAAGAGCCGGCGCGGGCCGGGGGCTTCGCGGCGGTCCAGTTCGTGGGCCAGTTCCCAGGCCACGGCGGAGCCCATGCTGTGTCCGAAGAGGGCGTAGGGCCGGTCGAGCAGCGGCAGTACGGCGTCCGCCACCGCGGTCACCAGCTCGCCCATACTCGTGCTTTCCGGGTCGTCGAAGCGGTCCTCGCGGCCCGGGTACTGGAGGGCGACGAGTTCGACCTCGGGGGGCATCAGCGCCGCCCAGGGCCGGTAGAAGCCCGCGCTGCCCCCGGCGTGCGGCAGGCAGATCAGCGTGAGCCGGGAGGCGGAACCCTCGTTCCACCGTCTGATCCACGGGCTGTCGGCACGTCCGGCGCGGGCGGAGGAGTTCGACGGGAAGGCGGCGGTCACCAGGTCACCATCAGTTCTTCGAGGCCGAGGGTGGCCGAGTCGTGCTTGACGACGACCTGGTCCCGGTCCCCCGCGAGGCGCAGCGTGGGGACGCGGTGGACGAGCGTTTCCAGGGCGACCTCCAGCTCCAGCCTCGCCAGGTGCTGACCGACGCACTGGTGCACGCCGTAGCCGAAGGCCACGTGGTGGTTGTCCGTGCGGCGGAAGTCGACCCGCTCGGGGTCGTCGAACTGCTCGGGGTCGTGGTTGGCCCCGGCGAGGAGCGCGATGACGCCGTCGTCGGCGGGGACGGTGCGGCCGGACAGCTCGATGTCCTCGGCGGCGACACGCAGTGGAATGGAGTCGGCGACGGACAGGACGCGCAGGAGTTCGTCGACGGCCGCGGGCATCAGGGCGGGGTCCTGGCGCAGTTCCGCCAGCAGCTCCGGCCGGTCCAGGAGGAGCAGGGTGCTCAGGGCGATCATGCTGGTGGTGGTCTCGCGGCCGGCGTTGATGGTGATGCCGAGGGTGGACAGCAGCTGCTCCGTCGTCACGTTGCCGGGGACCAGGTGGTCGGTGACGAGCTTCGATATCAGGTCGTCGCGGGGTTCCTCCCGGCGCTCGGCGACCAGCCCGGCGAGCAGGCCGAAGAGGCCGCCGAGGGCTTCGGAGACCTGCTCCGCGGTGCTGTTGCGGGAGCCGGAGATCCTGGTGACGTCCCGGAAGAACTCCAGGTCGTGCCGCGGGATGCCGAGCAGTTCGCAGATCACCGACGTGGAGACGGCGTTGGCGTACGCGCTCACGAGGTCCACCGGACCGCCGGCGTCCAGCATGCCGTCCAGGATCTCGTCGACCCGTGCCTGTACGGCGGGCCGCATGGCGCGGACCCGGCGCACGGTGAACGCGGGCAGCAGCATGCGCCGGTAGCGGGTGTGCTCGGGGGCGTCGGTGCGGATGAAGGGGCGGAACCTGGCCCCGGCCTCCTGCTCGCCCTCCCCGAGAGCGGGGAAGCCCGGGCGGCGGATGTCGGCGCTGGCGCGCGGGTCGGAGAGCAGTTCCCGGACGTCGTCGTAGCGGGTCACGACCCAGGCTTCCCGCCGGGTCGGCAGGGTGACGCGGGCGACCGGGTCGTCGGTGCGCAGCGCGGCGTACTCGGCGGGCGCGGCGAAGGGGCAGCCGCGACGGATCGGGAAGTCGCGGGGCGGGGTGGCGCCGGGGGTGTGGGAGGCCGTCGGGGATTCGGGGGGTGTCATCGTGGTCCTCAGCCGTGGGTGGAGGCGGAAACAGGGGCAGGGGTGTTCGGGGCGTCCGGTGCCCGGGTGAGTACGGCCAGCGGGGGTGCTCCGGGACGGGTGGGCAGGGCGCGTGCGGTCATCCCGGACTCGGCGACCACGTCCTTCAGCCCGAAGGGCGTCCACCGGTAGGAGTCGTGCACCTCGCGCTCGGCCTCGGTGGCGTCGTCGCGGTAGACGCGCCAGGTGGAGTGCAGGCGCATCACGCCGTCCTCGGTCTCGTCCGGCGCTCCGCCGAACGACCACTCGTAGCGCTGCCGTCCGGCGGTGGCGGTGGCGAGCCTGGTCTCGGGGAGGGTCAACGGCTCCTCGAACTGCATGAGTTCGACGACCACCAGTCCGCCCGGCGCCAGCCGCCGGTTCAGTCGTCGCCAGAGCCGGGCTCGCCCGTCGGCGTCGAGGTGGCCGAGGACACCGCACAGCAGTACGACGCTCACCCGGTCCGGGAGGTCCAGGTCGGGAGCGGCGTCGTCGGTGACGGTGACGCGGGAGCGCAGGTCCGGGTCGCTGAAGACCCGGCTGGTGAGCACCGCGCGCATGCCGGCCGCCGGTTCGCAGGCGAGGATCTCGGCGTCCGGCCGGGCCCGGGCCACGGCCTCGGTCACCAGGCCGGTGCCGGCGCCGATGTCGACCACCGGGCCGCTGCTCAGGTCGGCGTCGGTGAGGAGCGCTGCGATGGCGGGTGCGCTCGCGGTCGCGGTGTGCTCGGCCGCGACGAGGTCGAAGAACTCGGCCGACGGGGTGTAGGGCGAGGCACTCGAAGGGGCGCGGGTGCGAGGCGCGTCGGCGCCAGGCGCGTCGGCGCGAGGCTGCTCCGGGGCGGGGAAGACGTCGCTGACCGCGAGGGGCCGCGGGGTGGCCGGGCGGACGATGTCGGGTGGCCCCAGCCGTGCGGCGAGGTCGGTCCAGATGCGGCACACTGCCAGGTCGTACTGGCCCGTGCGCAGGGCGTCGGCGCCCTGCTCGACGGCTGTGCGGAGCCCGTCGAGAGCATGGCCGACCGCTTCCGGCCACAGGTCGGAGAAGACGGTACGGAAGGTGCCCGTGGTCCCGACGACGGCCGTGCTGCCCAGGCCCAGGCGCCCGGTGCCGGGCCCGTCGAGGACGAAGCGCCGGTCGGCGTCGCGTCCGACGTGCAGCCTGGGGCTCCACAGCACGGGGCCGTGGGTGTCGGCCAGAGTGAGCACTCCGCCTTCGGTCCCGATCGATATCCGGTGCCAGTGCAGGGCGTGGTTGTCCCGGTCGGACGGGTCGAGCTGGTGGTGCACGCGCAGGGTGAGGGGTACGCCGGCCAGCATGCCGTGCAGGGAACGGAACGGCTGCGGGCCGATGTCGGCGGGCAGCGGCGCCGGGTCCGCGAAGCGCCAGGGCCGCAGGGTGCCCATCGCCCGGCCGAGGATGTCCACCAGGGGGTGCATCAGGTGGACCGGGGTGGCGGCGTCCACGAAGAGCGGTCGCTGTTGTGCGACGAGCCTGCGGGCCGCGTCGATGAAGCCGCGGACCGGGGCGACGTGCGGGTAGTGGGTGTTGAGCCGGTACTGCACTCCGCGGCGGCGTGCGTGGGTGAGGTTGGCCGTCAACTCGGTGAGGTGGAGGGGGTGTTCCTGAAGGACGTGGATGCCGCGGTCCATGAGCGCCCGGGCCAGCTCGGTGCCCTGGCCGCCCGAGATGGCGGAGCTCACCGCCACGCACGCGGCGTCGATGCCGGCCGGGAGGTCGTCGACGTCCGTGTAGTGGGGGACGCCGAGTCGCTCCGCGCAGGCCCGCGAGGCGGCCGAGCCCCGGCTCAGGATCCCGGCCGGCGCGTATCCGGGGCGCCGGTGTGCCGCCTCGGCGTAGAAGCGGCCGAAGTTGGTGCCGCAGACCAGCACTCTGAAGGGCGTCGATGTGTTCACAGCACGCCCTCTTCCACCTGGTCGGCACCGGCCGCCGCTCCGGTGGGCCGGAGGTCGGCGACCTTCTGGGCGCGCAAGTACCGCACCACGGTGTCGGGGTCGAGTACGTCGCAGGCGAAGTGCACCCCGGCCGGTACCCCGGCCCGCAGCACCGCGTCCACCGCGAGCGCGCCCACGGCCGCGGTGAGCCGGTAGCTGCTGGCCGCGCGCAGGGTCAGGCCGGCGGTGGCCGGCCGCCCGGACGCGGTGCCGGACAGCTCGAAGTCCATCACGTACCAGGGTTTGCGTCCGGCCAGGTCGAGGTCGGCGGCGAGGATCAGCCGGCCGGCCAGCTCCGCCGGGTCGTCCCCGGCGGCGAGGCGGCCCGGCAGCACGTTGAGCAGCGCGCGTACGGCGGGACCGGGGTGGACGTTGTACCAGTCGAGCCGGTCGAGCCCGAGGACGGTGGCGAGACGTTCGCTTTCCTGGCTGAGGTAGGGCTGGAGGGCCACCTGGCCGGGGAAGGACCGGTGTTGGGTGTCCTCGGCCGTGCGCAGGGCGCGTGGGACGCGCCGGCCGCCGCGGACGGCGGCGAGGGGCTCGCCGTAGGCCGCGCCGTCCGCGCCTCCGGAGGTGAGGGAGAGCATGAGGTCGTGCGCCACCGTCGGCGAGCAGGTCTCCAGGCCGCCGCAGTGCGCGGTCAGCGCGGAGGCGGCGTCCAGGCCCTGCCCGGCCAGCCAGCGGGGCAGGAGGCCGGACAGGCCGGGCAGGGCTCCGGCGGACAGGACGACCGTGCGGCCGTCGCGGGCCGGGTCACCGGCCTCGCGGAGGTCTTCGGCGGCCGGGTCGTCCCCGGCCACGTCGACGCAGTGGGCCGCGGCCGCGAGTGCGGCGGAGGCCACCGTGGCGCGCAGCCGGTAGGTGGGCCCGACGCAGTTGAGGACGATGTCGCAGCCCTCGGTGAAGGCGCGCAGGCCGTCCGGTGCGTCGGCGTCCGCCCACACGGTCTCGTCGTGGCCCGCGGGCTCCTCGTCGGCGACCGCGCGCAGGGTCGAGGCGGTCCGGCCGCCCAGGCGGAGGCCGCGGTGGCCGAGGGCGCGCAGTTCGCGTACGGCGGCGCGGCCCACCGCCCCGGAGGCGCCCAGGACTCCGATCAGGGGCTTGGTCATCGGGTGATCGCCCCCTGGGTCAGCTCGCCGAGGGTCTTGAGGATCCCGGGGGCGTGTTCGACGGACAGGCAGCTGTAGTGGTCTCCGCCGATGTCGACGATGTCCAGGTCTCCCAGGGTCAGTTCCTCCCAGTAGGCGGTGACGGCGTCCTTGCTGCCGGGGAAGGGGTAGGCGCCGTCGTGGCGCAGGAAGGTGATGTCACCCGCGTAGGGCTCCGCCTGGTAGCGGGTGATGGCGAAGACGCTCTGGCGGAAGGCGAGGAAGAGCCTTGTCATGTGGTCGGGTTCGTAGGTGCCGGCGGACGCGGGCACCGCCTCGCACATCCGGGCGATACGGGTGGCGCGGGGGACGTCGGCGAGGCGTCGGAAGCAGCTCGCGACGTCCTCGAACTCCTCGCCCGGGGCGGTGAGTCCGCCGTCACGCAGGATGCCGGGACTGGCGGCCAGGACGGCGTCGGCCGCGGCGGCCACCCGGTACTGGTCGTCCGGGAACCCGAGGTCGGCCGGGTCGATGCCCATCATGACGGCGAAGGAGTACTCGGCGAGGAGTTCGTCGTCCAGGCGGAAGCGGGGGCTGTGGCTGCTGATGACGGTGAGGCTCTCCACCGCCGCTCCCGACTCGGCCAGGTTGCGGGCCACTTCGGTGGCGATC
Source organism: Streptomyces sp. CB09001 (assembly GCF_003369795.1). Taxonomy (NCBI): domain Bacteria; kingdom Bacillati; phylum Actinomycetota; class Actinomycetes; order Kitasatosporales; family Streptomycetaceae; genus Streptomyces; species Streptomyces sp. CB09001. The sequence continues at coordinate 7,505,756 of NZ_CP026730.1, read as the reverse complement.
AGACCGCCCAGGCAGTAGCCGACGACGTGGAAGCGGCTGCGGCCGTCCGCCGTCAGCGCCCGCGCGTAGTCGGCCGCCATCCGCTCGATGAGTCCGTCCGGCGGTGCGGCGAGGAATCCGCCGAGGTCCGGAACCTCCACCCCGACGACCTCGGCGAGGCCCGGCGAGCGGCGCCTGATCTCGGTGATCAGCGCCCGGTACGGCATGATCGTCGCGGTTCCCGCGTGCACCAGCACGGTCGTCGGCTCGTCCTCGGAGCGGGAGCCGTGCAGGTGGATCACCGGGTCGGTGCGCACAGCGCCGGAGGCGGGCGCGTCCTCGGGACCGGCCAGGCCGCGCAGGAAACCGGCGAGACCCGCGACCGTGGGGCGGCGCAGCATGTGGCGCAGGACGACCTCCCACTCCAGGTCCGCCGCCTGCGGTACCCGTTCCCGCAGCCGGCCCACCATCCGGGCCACCAGGAGCGAGTCGCCGCCGAGGTCGAAGAAGTCGTCGTTGCGGGTGACGTGTTCGACCGCGAGGAGCTCCGTCCACAGGTCGGCCAGGCTGTTCTCCAGCTCGTCCCTAGGCTGCTCGTCCACGACGACCGGTGCGCTCTCCCGGGGCAGCCAGGACCGCAGGCGCGTGCGGTCGGTCTTGCCGTTCGCCGTGCGGGGCAGGGTGTCGACGACCTGCCACACCGCGGGGAGCATGTACTCCGGGAGCCGGGTGGCCGCCGTACGGGCCAGCTCTCCCACCGGAACGTGGTGCCGGTCGTCCTTCATCGTGGCGATGAGGACCTCCTGCCCGGTGAGCGCCAGGGCGTCCTGGGCGTCGGGCAGCGAGGTGACCTCGGACGCCGCGTGCCCGTCGAGGAGGTCACGCCACTGGGTGTGGGTGAGGAAGGACTGTCCGGTGTGCTCCCGCACGTCGGTCCACGCCCGGCCGGCGACCTCCAGGAACTCCATGGAGACCAGCAGCGGGAGGTTCTCGTCACGGGTGTTCTCCACGAACACCAGCTGTCCGCCGGGTACGAGCAGTTCCCGCAGCCTGCCCACGGCGGCGTCCGCGTCGGCGGCGGCGTGCAGCGTGTTGGCGCAGACCACGACGTCGAAGGTGTTGGGCAGCAGGTGCTGGGCGCGCGGGTCCTCGTCGACGTCGAAGCGCTGGTAGCGGACCCAGGCGTGGTCGGCGAAGCGCTCGCGGGCTTCGTTGAGGAAGAACGCCGAGGGATCGGTGAACAGGTAGTCGACGCCGTACTCGGCGAGGACGGGCACCAGCTCGCCGGTGGTGCCGCCGACGCCGCCGCCGACCTCCAGCACCCGCAGCCGCTCCTCGCCGGTGTGGCCCGCGGCGATCTCGCGCAGCGCGGCGACCACCGCCCGGTTGAGGTGCCGGATGGCGAGGTTGTCCCGGTAGGCGGCGTCCGCGGCCTCCGTCGCGGCGCCCGGGAAGAGCAGGTCCCGGATGCCGACGTCCCCGGAGACCAGTTCGGGCAGCCGTTCGGCGCAGGTGCGCATGACGGTGAGCAGTTCGGTGCTCCACCCGATCTCGTGCTCCAGGTCGGCGGCCCGCCGCCACCGGCGTTCGGCCTCGGGCGCGGGGACGGGGAGCAGGCCGGTGTAGGTCGCGTCGGCGTCCCGGTGGGTGAGCCGGTCCCGGGCGGCGAGGGCGCGCAGCCAGCGGCGCACGATGTGCCGGTGGCGTGGTGTGGCCCGCAGTGCCGTGCCCACCTCGTCGGCCGTGCGTGCCGCCGTCCCGTCGAACACCCCGGACGCGGCGAGGACCCGGGTCATCTCGGCGACGGCCACGTCGTCGAGGGCGGCCAGGAAGTCGGTGAGCCGTGCGGCGTCGACGTCCGCGGCGGCTTCGCGGACGGCGTCGGCGGCTGCCGTGCGCGCCTGTTCGCGGCTCGTCACGGCGGGCCCGCCGCGGTCCTTGCGGGCCGTCTCGACGAACGCGGCCAGGCGTCGCCCGCCCGCCGCCGAGTCGTCGACGACGACCGCGCCCGCCGCGACCGCGGGGTGGGTCTGTACGGCGGCCTCCACTTCGGCGAGTTCGACCCGGTAGCCGCGGATCTTGATCTGGGCGTCCTCCCGGCCCAGGAACTCGATGGTCCCGTCGGGCAGGTAGCGGCCGAGGTCGCCCGTGCGGTAGAGCCGCTCTCCGGTGGCGGAGTCGGTGCGGAACCGCTGTGCCGTGCGCTCGCCGTCGCCGAGGTAGCCGAGGGCGACACCGGCACCGCCGATGTACAGCTCGCCCGGAACCCATTCGGGCCGTGGCCGCAGGTGCCGGTCGAGCACGGCGAACGTCTGGTTGGTCAGGGGCTTGCCGTACGGGATGCTGGGGCGGGCGGTGTCGACCTCGCCGATCGGGTGGGCGATGGACCAGATGGAGCCCTCGGTGGCTCCGCCGAGGGAGACGATCTCCAGTCCGGGCAGGAGTTCACGGGCCTGGTCGGGCAGCGAGACCGGTATCCAGTCGCCGGATATCAGCGCGAGGCGCAGTGAGCCGTCGGCGGTGGGCGGCTCGGAGCGGAGCCAGTCGCACAGCATGTGGAGCTGGCCCGGCACGGAGTTCCACACCGTGACGCCGAAGTCGCGGACGAGTTCGGCCCAGTGGGAGGGGTCGCCGCGCCGGTCGGCCCGGGGCAGGACGAGGGTGGCGCCCACGGCGAGCGGTCCGAACAGGTCGTAGACGGACAGGTCGAAGCCGAGTCCGGCGATGCCGAGGACGCGGTCGCGCTCGTCGACGGCGAAGCGGCGGTTGATGTCGTCGACGGTGTTGAGGGCGGCCCGGTGGCTGATCATCACGCCCTTGGGTGTGCCGGTGGAGCCCGAGGTGTAGATGACGTAGGCGAGGTCGTCCGGTGCCCGGCGGGCGGCGACGGGCGTGCGGTCCGCGATGGCCTCCCCGACGAGGTCCACGGCGACGGACGACACCGTCGACGGGAGGTCCTCGAGTTCGGCGAGCCAGGACTGGGTGAGGACGGTGCGGACGCCCGCGTCCGCGATGATCGTGTCCCGGCGGGCCGCCGGCTGGGCCGTGTCGACGGGCAGGTAGGCGCCGCCCGCCATGAGGATGCCGAAGACGGCGACGACCTGTTCCCAGCCCTTGTCCATCCAGATGGCGACCGGTTCCCCGGGGCGCAGTCCGGAGGCCGTCAGCTGCTGCGCGAGTCCTGTGGCTCGGGCGACGAGCTGCCGGTAGGAGAGGGCCAGTTCGGGGGTGCGGACCGCGATCGCGTCCGGTGTGGTCCGTGCCCGCTCGAGTACGGGTTCGTGGAGGAGGACGTCCGGCAGCGGCCCCTCGGTCGCGTTGACCGCGCTCCGGCGCTCCGCCTGCGCCGCGGGCAGTGGGATGCGGACGGGCGCGTCCCAGGCGTCCTCACCTGCCTCGCCCTCGGCGGACAGCGACCGCACGAGTGCCGTGTACGCCTCGAACATGGCGTCGGCCGTCCCGTGGGCGAGCGCGTCCTCCCGGATGTCCCAGGACAGGCTGAGGGTGTCTCCGCGGTGCATGACCTGGCAGTCGAGCCACACCTGCGGTGTCCGGGTCACGGCGTACTCCACCTCGGGGGGCACGCCCTCGGAGGTGGCGCCCGCGCCGAGGGCGCTGGTGAAGACGACCGGCATGAGGACCGGTCCGCCGGCCCTGCGGGAGAGTTCGGCGAGCACCTCCGAGCCGGTGAACAGCGGGTGTGCCAGGTCTTCGAGGAGCTGTTCGCCCACGGCGCCGGCCCGTTCGGCGAAGGTGGCCGGGGTGTCGAGGTCGACGGCGAGGAGTTCGAGCGAGGTGAAGTCACCGACGAGGCGGTCGATGTCCTCGTGCAGGGCGGGCCGGTCGACGGTGGGCACGTTGAGCGTGAAGCGGCTGGTCCGCGACCAGGCGCCGACCGTCTCGGCGTAGGCGGTGAGCAGGGCCGTCGACACGGTCAGCCCGCGCCGCGCGGCACGCCCGGTGAGCCGGTCCCGCTCGGCAGCGGGCAGCAGGACCTCCAGTCGGCGGAACGCCACCGCCTCGCCGCCGGAGGCCGGCCCGCGGCCCGCTTCTCCCGGGTCGCTTACCGCGGCCTGCCAGGCTTCGGCGAGGGGCAGTTCGGGGGCGGGCGGCAGGGTGTCGAGCCGTTCGGTCCAGTAGGCGCGGTCGCGGGCGTGGCCGTCGGTGTCGGCGAGGGCGCGGCGGGCCAGGACGTAGTCGCGGAAGGTGATCCGCGGCGCGTCGGCGAGGGCGGTGCCGCCGTAGCTCCGCCGGAACTCCGCGAGCAGGATCCGCAGGCTCGCGTGGTCGACGACGAGCATGTCGAAGGACAGGTGCAGTACGGCCCGCCGGCCGGTCCGGGTCACGTGCACGTCGAAGAGGGGCCACTGGCCGGTCGGCGCCTCGCGGGCGGACAGTCGCGCCCGGGTGCGCCGCAGCCGTTCCTCGGCGGTGGCGGCAGGGAGGGCGGTCAGGTCGTCGGCTCCGACGGAGAGCTCGGGCACCTCGGGCAGGACCCGCTGGTGGCCGTCCTGGTGGATGACGGCCCGGAGCATGTCGTGCCGCTGGACCAGTTGCCGCCACACGGAGGTGACGCGGTCGACGTCGAGGTCGGGGTATGCCAGCTCCACGTAGGCGTGGCAGCCGACGCCCCCGTAGGCGTAGGCGTCGGTGCGGCCGATGAGGTAGGCGGCCTGGATGTCCGTCAGCGGGAACGGTTCGTGGCGGTGGTCGGGGTCGGCGCGCAGCGCGGGCTCCCCGGCCTCGAGGTGGTGCAGGATGGCTTCCTTGTGGGTGCGCAGTTCGGCTCGGTGCGTCTCGGTGAGCCGGCCCTGCGGGGCCCGGAACCGCAGTTGTCCGTCCTGGGCCCACAGCACCACGTCTTCGTCCGCGTATCGGGCCAGCAGTTCAGCGATGTTCACAGCTCTCCGGTCTCGTAGGCGGTCCCGTGGGCCGCGAGTGTTCGGGTGATGTCCGCGGCGAGGGCGGCGATGGTCGGCGCGGCGAAGAAGCGGCGGGCGGGCACGGCGGCTCCGAAGCGGCGCTCGATCGCCGTGAGCAGGCGCAGCGCGGTGAGGCTGTCGCCGCCGACGGTGAAGAAGTTGGCGTTGCGGTCCGGCGACCCGTGCGGCAGGCATGCGTGCCAGAGTGCGGTGAGGGCCGTCTCGGTCTCGCCCCGTGGCGGCTCGGCGGCGGAGACCGCCTCTGGTCCCACCAGGCCGGTCAGGGCGGCCCGGTCGACCTTGCCGTTCGCGGTGAGGGGCAGGGCGGGCAGGAACAGGACGCGGGACGGGACGGCGTAGCCCGGCACCCGGTCGGCCAGCAGGCCGAGGAGGCCCTCGGTGAGTTCGGGGTTCTCGACCGGCTCGGTGTCCTCGGCGGGCGGCGGTTCGTGCGGTACGGCGAACGCCACCAGGCGCCTGGCGGTGCGCTCCCCCACGGCCAGGACGGCGGCGCGCGCGACGGCCGGGTGCGCCTCCAGCGCGGCCTCGACCTCGCCCGCCTCGATGCGGTGACCGGCGATCTTCAGCTGGCTGTCGAGCCGGCCGAGGAACTCCAGCAGTCCGTCGCTCCGGAACCGGCCCAGGTCCCCCGTCCGGTACCAGCGCCGCCCGTCCCGTTCGACGAACTTTTCGGCGGTGCGGGCCGGGTCGGCCAGGTAACCGCGGGCCAGTCCAGCGCCGCCGATCCACAGTTCACCGGGCGCCCAGTCGGGACGGTCGCGGCCGTCCCGGCCGACCACGCGGTAGTGCTGCCCGGTCAGGGGGCGGCCGTAGGGGATGGACACCCACCGGGGGTCTGGTTCCGTGACGGTGAGGGTGTTGGACCAGATGGCGGCCTCCGTGGCTCCGCCCATGGCGACGAACGCGCAGGGCCGCGCGGTCCGGGCGCGCAGCCGGGCGGGCAGGTCGAGGCCGATCCAGTCGCCGGAGACCAGCGCGGTCCGCAGCCCCGCGATCCGGCGGCCTTCCCGTCCGCCCTGTCCGTCCCGTCCGTCCTGCCCGTCCCGTCCGTCCCGTCCGTCCGCGTCGAGCAGCAGGTCGAGCAGGGCGGGGACGGTGTTCCAGACGGTCACGCCGTACCGGTCCAGCAGGTCCGGCCAGCGGGCCGGTTCACGGCGCTGGTCCTCGGTGGGCAGCAGGAGGGAGCCGCCCGCGGCGAGCAGGCCGAAGACGTCGTACACGGACAGGTCGAAGTCCAGTGCCGACAGGGCGAAGACGCGGTCGTCGCCCCGGATGCCGTGGCGGGCGTTGATGTCCGCGATGGTGTTCCAGGCGGCGGCGTGGGTGATCTCGACGCCCTTGGGCTCGCCGGTGGAGCCCGACGTGAAGATCACGTAGGCGAGCGCGTCGGGAGCCGTTCCGACCGGCGTGGACAGCGGCTCGCCGCCCTGCGTGTCGGCCGGGGACAGGGTGCGGGGGCCGGTGCCGTCCGTGGCGGGCCAGCCGCCCAGGACGACGTCGAAACCGGCCGTGGCACGCACCCGCTCCAGCCGTGCGGCGGGCTGCTGGAGGCTCAGGGGGACGTAGGCGGCGCCGGCCGCGAGGGTGCCGAGGACCGCCGCGACCTGTTCCGGGCCCTTGGGCAGGGTGACCGCGACCAGGTCGCCCGGCCGCACCCCCGCGTCGCCGAGCGCGGCGGCGGTGCGCAGCGCCTGTGCGGCGAGGGTTCCGTAGGTCACCTCCTCCCCCGCCGTCGTGACGAGGGCGGTGCGGTCGGGGGTGGCCGCCGCGTGGGTGAAGAACATCTGGTGCAGCGGGCGCGGCGTCACCGGTTCCAGGGCGGCCTCCCGTGCCGCGGCGTCCCGCCGTTGGTACTGGGAGGCGGGCACCAGGTCGGGGAGCGGTGCCTCCCAGTCACCGTCCACGAGGTGCCGCAGCAGCCGTTCGTACGCGGAGAACATCGCGTCCAGCACGCCCTCGGCGAACGGTTCCTCGACGGCGTCCCAGGTGACGACCAGGGACCCGGACTCCTCGGTGACCTGGTTGTCCAGGCAGACCTGCGGGGACTGGGAGATGCCCCAGACCTTCGGGGGGAGTCCCGTGCCCGTTCCGGCCAGCGTCGCGTCCCCGACGCCGATGGCGCTGGTGAACACCACGGGCGCGGCGGCGTCCACCGTGCCCGTGCGCCGGCCGAACTCCCGCAGCAGCCAGTCGATCGGCACGTCGGCGTGGTCGAGGTCCTCGGCCTGACGGCGTTGCAGCTCGGCGGCCGCCGCGGGCCAGTCGGCGCCCTCGCGCCGGTAGCCGGCGAGGGACAGGGAGGTGAAGTCGCCCAGTACCCGGTGGATGTGGGGGTGGACGTCACGCCGGTTGAAGAGGGTGAGCGTGACGGTCACGGCGTCGGTCCCGCTCCAGGCCGCCAGGACCTCCGCGTACAGGGCGAGCAGGACGGTGGACGGGGTCAGGCCGTGCCGGGCGGCGTCCCGTTTGACGGCCGCCCAGTCCCCGGCGGGCAGGCTGAGCCGGCGCCGGGTGAAGACGGGTGCGTCGAGCGTCGCCGGATCCTGGTCGAAGGGCAGGGCGGGCGGCGGCGGCAGCTCCGGCAGGCGGGCCCGCCAGTGGGCGCGGGCCCGCGCGGTCGACTCGGGGTCGGCCGGGAGGCGGGTCAGGTAGTCGCGGAACGACACGTCCACGGGTGGCAGTTCGTGGTCCGGGTCGGCGTAGAGCGCGTTCAGTTCGGCGTAGAGCGTGGTGATGGAGAGCGCGTCGAGCACGAGGTAGTCCAGGCCGATGCCGATCCGGGTCCGTGTCCCGCCGCCCTTCTCGTCGGCGTCTTCGTCCGCCCGGTGGCGCACCGCCTCGACGGCGAACAGCGGCCAGCGGGCGGGGTCGCGGACCTGCTGGGACAGGCGCGCACGCAGGCCGGCCAGGGCTTCGGCGGCGCCACCGGCTCGGGCGTCGTGCACGGGTATGCGCACCGGCGGTACGTCGGGCAGCACGCGTTGGTGTCCCTCCTCGACGACCGCGCGCAGCATGCCGTGCCGTCCGACGAGGGTGTTCCAGGCGCGCTCCAGCCGGTCCAGGTCGACGTCGGTGCCGTCGAACTCCGTGTAGTGCCAGGTGCCTACGCCGCCGAGGGTGAACCGGGGGTCGCGGCCGGTGTGGTAGGCGGCCTGGACGTCGGTCAGCGGGAACGGCTCGTGCGCGTGGTCCGAATCGGGCACGAGGACGGGAGAGGTGCCCGCGGCAGGCGCCTCGTCGGTGGTCGTGGCGGGGCGCAGCGTTTCGCAGAAGTGCCGGAGTACGGGGCGGGCGAAGAGGTCGGCCACGCGGGCGCCCGGGAAGCCCGCGGTGCGCAGCCGGCCGATCAGGCGCGTCGCGACGAGTGAGTCGCCGCCCAGCAGGAAGAAGCCGCTCTCGCGCCCCACTTCGGCCACACCGAGCAGGTCGGCCCATTCGGCCGCGACGGCGGTCTCCACCGGGCCGGCTGGTGCCGACGTGGCGGGTCCGGGCCGGCCGGCGGTCTCGGTCAGCGCCTGCCGGACGGCCGTCCGGTCGAGCTTGCCGTTGGCGGTCAGCGGCAGGTCGGGCAGGACGAGGACGCGCTCGGGGACCATGTGGGCGGGGAGGCGTTCCGCCGCCCGCAGGCGGATCTCGTCCGGGTCCGGTGCCCCGGCGGGTGCGGACACGGCCGCGGCGAGGTGGCGTACGGGGGTATCGAGGACGGTCGCGACCGCGTGCAGGACGGCGGGGTCGTCCTCCAGCGCGGACTCGACCTCCCCCAGTTCGATGCGGTGACCGCCGATCTTCACCTGGTGGTCGGCGCGGCCGAGGAACTCCAGGACGCCGTCGGGCCGGTAGCGGGCCAGGTCGCCGCTGCGGTACCAGCGTTCGCCGCCGTGGTCGACGAAGCGTTCCGCCGTGCGTTCGGGGTCCGCGCGGTAGCCGTTGGCCACGCCGGGCCCGCCGATCCACAGCTCGCCCGGGACGAGATCGGGGCAGTCGCGTCCCCGTCCGTCCACGACACGGGCCCGCATGTTGCGCAGCGGAACGCCGTAGGGGACGGACTTCCAGGCGGGGTCGGTCTCCGCCACCTCGAACACCGTGGAGTGGACGGCGGCCTCCGTCATGCCGCCGAGCGCCACGAAACGGCAGCCGGGGACGAGCGCGCGGAGTCTGCGGGGCTGGTCGAGCCCGATCCAGTCGCCGCCGAGCAGCACCATGCGCAGGGAGTCCCCGAGGCCCTCGTCCTCCCCCGCGGCCATCAGCAGGTCCAGCAGGGCGGGCACGCACTGGACCAGCGTCACCCCGTGGGTGCGCACCAGCCGCGCCCAGTGGTGGGCGTCGCGGCGGTGTTCCTGTCCTACGGTCACCACCTGGCCGCCGAGGGACAGCGGGGTGAAGACGTCCCAGGTGGCGAGGTCGAAGTCCAGCGCGGAGATGGCGAGCGTACGGTCCGCCGGGCCGAGCCCGAGCTGCGCCTCCATCGCCTCGACGGTGTTGACGACCGCCCGGTGCGACACCTCGACGCCCTTGGGCAGTCCCGTCGAGCCGGACGTGAACAGCACGTAGGCGGCCAGGCCGGGGTCCGGCCGGACGACCGGCGCGGGCCGGAGCCCCGGGGCGTCCTCCACGAGCACCACCGGAGCCGGGGAGACGTCCTCGCACAGGTGGGCGTGGTCCCGGTCGGTGAGTACCGCGGAGACGCCGGCCACCGCGTGGATGCGTCGCCGGCGCACGGCGGGCTGTTCCACGCCGACGGGGGCGTAGGCCGCGCCCGCGGCCAGCACGCCGAGGACCGCGGTGATCTGGTCGTCGCCCTTGGGCAGGGTGACGGCGACGGTGTCGCCCTCCCGCACTCCGTGGTCGTGCAGCAGCGTGGCGATCCGCCGTGCGGCGTGGGCGAGTTCGCCGTAGGTGAGGGTGTCGCCGGTCGTGCGGACCACCGCGGGGCGGCCCGGCTCGGTCTCGGCCAGCCGGAAGAAGCGGGTGTGCAGGGCGCGGTCCGCGACGGGCGCGGCGGGCAGGGCCGCCACCGCTCGCCGGGGCAGGACGTCGGGGGCGAGCAGACCGTCCACGGGCCGGTCCCAGGCGTCGGGGTCGGTCACCAGGCGGGTGACGAGGCGGCGGTAGGCGTCGAACGCGGCGTCGGGCACGCCGGCCTCGAACACACCGTCCCGCACGTCCCAGTTGAGGAGGAGACCGCCGTCGAGTTCGGTGACCTGGGCGTCCAGATACACCTGCGGGCCCTGCGAGATGATCCAGGAGGGGTGGCCGAAGGACTTCTGGACGTCCTGCTCGAAGATCTCCCCCAGTCCGATGGCGCTCGTGTACACGACGGGGGCCAGTACGGGTGCTCCCTCGGCGCGGGCGAGGTCGCGCAGCACCTCGACACCGCCGTACGCGCCGTGGGAGATTCCGGCCTGCAGCCGCTCCTGGAGGCCGCGGGCCTGCCGGGAGAAGGGAAGGGGCGCGCTCAGGTCCGCGTCGAGCAGCACCGAGCTGCTGAAGTCGCCGACGAGGTTGGCGACTTCGGGTGCGAACATCTCCCGGTCGAACAGCGGCAGGTTGAGGAGGAAGCGCCGGCTGTCGCTCCAGGCGGCGATCACCTCGGCGAAGGCGGTGGCGAGCGCGGCGGCGGGGGTGACGGCGTGCCGACGGGCGGCGCCGAGGAGGGCGGCCTTGTCTGCGGGGCCGAGCCAGTGGTGCAGGCGCCGGGAGTGGGTCAGCGTGCCGTCGTCCGCGGTGACCGGGGTCAGCGGGTCGACGGTCGTCGGCAGCCGCGGAGCCCGCGGCAGATCCGGCAGGCGCCCGCGCCACCAGGCGGCGTCCCGCTCCCGCTCGGTCCGTCGCCGGGCGTCGTGCTCCGCGAGGTAGCGCCGGTAGTCGAGCCCGAGTTCGCGCGGCGGTTCGTCGGGACACTCGTAGAAGCGGCGCAGGTCGGACAGGAGGACCCGCAGGCTCAGCGCGTCACCGGCCATCATGTCCAGGTCGATCTGGAGGCGGGTCCTGCCGTCGGGGAGCAGGCACAGGGCCGCGCGGAAGACGTCACCGGCGCCGATGTCCGGGCGGGCGTGGGTGTTGCGCTCGCGCAGCCGTTCCAGCTCGGACTCGGCCTCGACGGGAGCGAGTTCGCGCAGGTCGTGGACGGTGAGCGGCACCCCGGCGGCACCGAAGCGCTGACGGCCGTCCTCGTCGAAGACGGCCCTCAGCATGCCGTGCCGCAGCACGAGCGCCCGCAGGGCGGTGCCCAGCCGGACCGGATCGACGCCGTGGCCGTCGAGTTCGACGTAGAAGTGCGCGGCGACGCCGCCGAGGGGCTGTCCGTCCTGGCGTCCGATCCAGTAGGCGTGCTGCATCGTGGCCAGCGGGAAGGAGTCCGAGTCCCGATCCGCACCGGTCACCGGCGCGGGCGGCCCGGGCGGGGCGGTGGTGACCGTGTCGTCGTTCCCGGCCCGCGCGAGCAGGGTCGTCCAGTCCCGCAGGGTCGGCCTGCTCGTGAGGTCCTGGAACGTGACCGTGCTGCCCTCGCGCCGCCAGGTACCGACCAGGGACATCAAGACCAGTGAGTCGAGGCCGAGTTCGAAGAGGTCACGGTCGTCCTCCAACTCCTCCGGTGCGATCTCCAGCGCGCCTGCCACGGCTTCCCGCACCGCGGCGGGGGCGTGGCGGTCGCGGCTGCCGACGTCTCCTTCCGCTGTCCGCGCCTGGACGACTGCTTCATCGCTCACTGGTGCTGCCTTCCGGTCGGACGGTGCTAGATAGAAATGATTATCATTTCTATAGTTCACATCGTAATCACATGACGGGACTCGGCGCCAGAGCCGGAGGCCCGGCAAAAGATGAGAGGCGTAGCCCGTGAGCGAGACTCAACGGACCTGGTCCGAGGCCGAATCGGCGCACTACCGCGCCGCCGGGCACTGGCAGGGGGTGACCTTCGCCGCCCGGCTGCGGGAGACTGCGGCGGTCCATGCGGGGCATGTCGCCCTGGTTGACGGCGACCGGCGGTGGACCTACGCGGAGCTGGACGCCGAGGCCGACCGTGTCGCCCGCGGACTGGGAGGACTCGGAATCGGGCGGGGCGACCGCGTGGTGGTCCAGCTCCCCAATTGCGCGGAGTTCGTGCTCGTGTGGTTCGGGCTGCAGCGCGTCGGTGCCGTTCCGGTGCACGCCATGCCGGGCCACCGGCGCCTGGAGATCGGCCACCTGGTGCGCGTGGCGGGCGCCGTGGCCTGCGTGGTGCCCGACCGGCACGCCCGGTTCGACCACCGCGAACTGATGCGCGAGGTACGGGCGGAGCAGGGGCCGGGCGGCTCGCTGCGGCACGTCGTGGTGGTCGGCGATCCCGGGACCGAGGAAGGCTTCGTCCCCTTCGAGGCGCTGCGGACGGACACACCGTCCGCGTCGGGCCCCGGGTCCGGTGCCGCGTCCGGTGTCGCATTCGGTGCCGCATCCGGTGCCGCATCCGGCGAGGACGCTGCCGACGCCGCCGATGTCGCCCTCCTGCTGCTGTCCGGCGGCACCACGGGACTTCCCAAACTCATCCCGCGCACCCACGACGACTACTCCTACAACGCGCGCGCCTGCGCGGAGGTCTGCGCACTCGACGCCCGCACCGTGTACCTCGCGGTGCTGCCCCTCGGGTTCAACTTCGCCTTCGCCTGCCCCGGTGTGCTGGGCACCCTCATGGCCGGGGGAACCGTCGTCGTCGCGCCCGACCCCAGCCCGCAGACGGCGTTCGCCCTCGTCGAGCGGGAGGGCGTGACCCTGACCTCGCTGACGCCCCCGCTCGTCCCCCACTGGACGGACGAGGCCGCGTCCGGCTCCTGGGACCTCGGCAGCCTCTCGGTGGTGCAGGTCGGCGGGGCGCGGCTGCCCGAGGACCACGCCCGCAAGCTCGGACCGGCGCTCGGGGTGACCGTGCAACAGGTCTTCGGCATGGCGGAGGGCCTGATCAACCTCACCCGCCTCGACGACCCCGAGGACCTGGTCTGCGCCACCCAGGGCCGGCCGGTCTCGCCGGACGACGAGGTGCTCGTGGTGGACGCCGACGGCAGGCCCGTGCCGGACGGTACGGCGGGTGAGCTGCTCACCCGGGGTCCGTACACGTTGCGTGGCTACTACCGCGCCGAGGAGCACAACCGCACCGCGTTCACGCCGGACGGCTACTACCGCTCCGGAGACGTGGTGCGGCGACTGCCGTCCGGTCACCTCGTGGTGGTGGGGCGGCTCAAGGACCAGATCAACCGTGGCGGCGAGAAGGTCGCCGCGGTGGAGGTGGAGGAGCAGCTGCTGACGCATCCCGCGATCACGGCGGCGGCGCTGGTCGGGGTGCCGGACGAGCGGTGGGGTGAACGGTCGGTCGCCTTCGTCGTGTGTACGGGCGCGACTCCCGGCATCCGGGCGCTCGCCGCCCATCTGAGGGCGCGCGGGCTGGCCGGGTACAAGGCTCCGGACGAGGTGGTGCGGGTTCCCCGGCTTCCGCTCACCGCGGTCGGGAAGGTCGACAAGGCGGCACTGGCGCGGCAGTTGCCCCGGCCGTGAGGCCCGGCGCGGAGGAGCCCCCGGTGACCGGGGCGCTCCTTCCGCCTGCCGTAAGACGTCCTTCACCGACGCTGATCCGGTACGGCGAGGACGGCACCGTCGGCATGGGTGAGCAGTGCCCTGGTGACGGGGTGCTCGGGGGCGGTGAGCACCCGGTCCACGGGACCGGTCTCGGCCACCCGGCCCGCGTCCAGGACCACGACCCGCTCCGCGTGGTGGGCGGCGGCCGTCAGGTCGTGCGTCACCATCACGACCGTCACCCCCAGCGTCCGGCGCAGCGAGTCCAGCAGGGCCAGGACCCCGCTCGCCGTCTCCCGGTCCAGCGCGGAGGTGATCTCGTCACAGACCAGGACACGTGGCTGCGCGGCCAACGTCCTGGCCAGCGTGACACGTTGGCGCTGGCCTCCCGACAGCTCCCCCGGCCGGCGGGCCAGCACGTCGGCGTCCAGTGAGACCAGGCCGAGCAGGCGTGCGGCTTCGCGGGCGGCGTCGGCGGCGGAATGGTGCCGCCCGAGGGGTCGCATGAGCGCGGCGCGCACGGACTCCCGTGGGTTGAGGGCGCCGCGCGCATCCTGCGCGACGAGCAGCACCGGGGCGCCGTGCCCGCCCTCCGCACCGTCCTCCCGCCACTCGACGCTCCCCCGCGCGGGCCGGTGCAGCCCCGCGAGGCACCGGGCGAGGGTGGTCTTGCCGGAACCCGAGGGACCCACGACGGCGGTGCAGGAACCTGCCGGGACGGTGAGGGAGATGTCGTGCAGCACGGGCACACGCCCGTGGGCCGCGTCCAGCCCGCGCACGGACAGCGCTCCGCCGGAGCCGGTACGCGGCACACCGCGGGAGCCGGTATGCGGCACACCGCCGGAGCCGGTACGCGGCACACCGCTCGGGCCGGGGCCGCCGCCGTTCGCGGAGCTCGCGGACGACCGCGGGGCGGGCACCGGCGCGTCGGGCTTCCCGGCACCGGCGATCCGGCCTCCTTCCAGGCGGACGACTTCGTGCGCCACGGACGCGATCCACGCCGGGTCGTGGCTGACCAGCAACGCGGCGCGCTCCCCGTCGGACAGAACCTCGGCCAGCAGGCCGCGCATCCGGTCCGCCAGCACCGTGTCCAGACCGCTGGTGGGCTCGTCGAGGACCAGGAGGGCGGGCGCACCCGCCAGGGCGAGGGCGAGGGCGACCCGTTGCGCCTGTCCTCCCGACACCTGACGCGGCAGCCGTCGCCGGAAGGCCCGGTCGGCCGGCAGCCGCACGGACAGCAGCAGTTCCTCGACCTGCGCACGGACCTCGTGCGCACGCCTCGCGGGCGAGCGCAGTCGGACCGCGTCGGCGATCTGCGTGCCGATCCGGAGGGCGGGGTTGAGCGAGGAGGCGGGGTCCTGCCCCAGGAACGACACGACCCGTCCACGCAGTCGACGGGCGTCCGCGCGGTCGAACGGGTCGAGGTCCGCCACCCGGACGGTTCCGGAGCGCACCTCCAGACCGGGGCGGACATGCCCGAGCAGGCTGTACGCCAGGCTGCTCTTGCCCGATCCGGACCTGCCGACCACTCCCAGCACCTGTCCGCGCGGCATGGTCAGGCAGGCGTCGTGGAGGACGGGCGCGCCGCCCTGCGCCGGGCCGAGGGTCAGCCCGCTGATCTCGACGAGCGGGTCCGCCCCCGACGGTCGGGCGGTCACGTTCCCGGTCATGCGGCTCCCTTCCCCACCGTGTCCGCCAGTCGTCCGGCCAGCAGACCGACGCAGACGGACAGCAGTACGAGCAGCAGGGCGGGCGCGAGGAAGGGCGCGGCGGCCAGTGTCGCGCCGGGGGCGTTCTCGCTCACCATGCGTCCCCAGTCGGGTGCCGCTCCTCCCCGTCCGAGGCCGAGGAAGCCCGCGGTGGCGGTGAGGTGCAGGGAGGCGACCAGGCGCAGCGCCGTGTCCATGAGGGCCGGTCCGGCGATGTTGGGCAGCACGTCGTGGCGCAGCACGGCCCTGCGGGAGTCGCCCCGGGCCAGGGCCGCCTCGACGTACCCGCTGTGCAGCACCGTGTCCGCAGCGGCTCGCAGCACCCGGGTGGAGAAGGGGGCGGTGGCCAGGGCGACGGCCGCGACGAGGGCGGCGTCGCTGCCGGGGAAACCGGCGGCCAGCACGAGGACGACCAGGAGGGCGGGGAGCACGGCGAGGGCGTCCACACAGCGGACCGTCAGGTCGCCCAGTCGACGGGAGACCATGGCCGCCAGGACTCCGGCGGCGATTCCGACGGCGCCGGCCGCGGCCGTTCCCGCCAGCGCGGTGAGAACGATGGTGCGGCCGCCGCCCAGGACCCGGCTCGCCACGTCCCTGCCCAGCACGTCGGTGCCGAGGAGGAACTGCCCGTCCGGCTGCTGGAAGGGCGCGGCGAGCTGCGCGGTGGGGCTGTGCGGCGCGACCAGCGGCCCCAGGAGGGCGAGGAGGAGTACGAACAGCGTGAGGGCCCCGGTGAGCAGCGGCGGTCGCCGGCGCCCGACGGTGCGGGTCGTCCGTGCCCGCCTCCGCGGTGGTGTCAGCACCGTAGTCATCGGCCGTGCCCCTCCCGTGCTCCCAGCAGACGTGCGCAGACGTCGCCCAGCAGCAGCACCGCGAGCATCACCGCGACCAGGGCGGTGGCGATGCCCTGCACCATCGGTACGTCCCGTGCCGCGACGGCCAGTTGCAGCTCCCGGCCGATGCCCGGGTAGTCGAAGACGTTCTCCACCACCACCGCGGAGCCGACCAGGGCCCCCGTGGTGAGGGTGAGCGCCTGCACGGCCGGCCCGGCCGCGTTGGGCAGGATGTGGCGTACCGCGAGTCGCACGCCCCGCACGCCGTTGAGCCGTGCGGCTTCGCAGTACGGTGTGGCCGCGGTGTCCGCGACGGAGGCCCGCAGCAGTCTGGTGGCCACCGCCAGGCCGACCGCACTGAGCGTCAGTACGGGCAGCACCAGCGCGTGCGGGACGTCGAGCGGGGTGCCTCCCAGGGGGATGACCGAGACACGCGGCAGCACCTCCAGCCACACCGCCAGTACGGCGACGAGCAGTGCGGCGACGACGAACTCCGGTATGGCGGCCAGGATCTGGGCGGACGTCGAGACGACCCGGTCGGCGACGCCGCCGCGCAGCCCCGTCCACAGGCCGAGCAGCGTGGCGAGCGGCGCGGTGACCGCGAGGGTCAGTCCGGCGAGGAGCAGGCTGTTGGGCAGGCGGGTGGCAAGGACGTCGGCGACCGGCCGCTCCCCCACGAAGCCGCGGCCCAGGTCCCCCCGGACCGCGCCCGCCGCCCAGTCGGCGTACCGTGCGACGGCGGGCCGGTCCAGCCCGAGTCCGGCCCGGACCTCGGCGCGTTGCGCCTCGGAGGCGTCCACGCCGGCGACCGCGCTGACGGCGTCTCCGGGAAGGACCGCCGTGGCGGCGAAGACCGCGGCCGACAGCAGGACGAGCAGGACGGCGGCCCCCGCGAGGCGACGGGCCGCGAAGGCGAGCAGGTTCACGCCAGCGACGCCCGGGAGAAGCCGGGAAACTGTTCGAAGAGGTCGTCGGGTATCCCGTCGACCCCCTTGGCCTGGGCGTTCAGGTTCGGCTTGAAGACCGGCACCACCTGGTTGCCCTCGTCCCAACGCGTGCGCTGGGCCTGCGTGCCCAGTTCCCTCGCCCGCTCCGGGTCGCGCTCGGCGCGCGCCTTGGCCACGAGGGCGTCGGTCTCGGACCTCTTCCAGCCGAACGCGGACGGCGATCCGCCCGCCGTGTTCATCTGGTAGGTGGACAGGGCGGGAATGGGCATCTGGTACGAGCCGGCCAGCGGCAGTGCCGAGTACGCGGGGAAGTCGGCGTAGAGCTGGCCCGGGGGCAGCTCACGGACGGACGCCCGCACGCCGATCTTCTTCAGGTCCTCGACGAAGAGGGTGGCCATCTCCACCATGCCCGGCGTCTCGGGGCCGGTGGTCAGTTCGACCTTCACCCCGTCGGCACCGGCCTCCTCGAGGAGGGCGCGGGCCCGCTCGGGATCGTGGGCGCGCTGGGGGATGCCGTCGGCGTAGTCGGGGAAGCCGAGGGAGGGCAGGTCGTTGCCGGTCTCCGCGTTGCCGTAGAAGACGGTCTTCACCATGGCCTCGCGGTCGACCGCGAGTTTGAACGCCTCCCTGACCCGCGGGTCGTCGAAGGGCTCGGCGCTCATGTTCAGCTGGAAGGAGAGACCGACCAGGTAGGGGCTCTTCGTGGGGGCCAGTTCGACCTTCGCGTCGTCCGCGAGGGTGCGCGCGGTGACGGGCGAGAGGTCGTGGGCGAAGTCGACCGCGCCGCCGGTGAGCGCCCCCGCCCTGGCCGTGGAGTCCGCGATGGACCGCAGCTCCAGGCCGTCGAGGTGGGGGACGTGACCGTAGTGGTCGTCGTAGCGCTCGAACGCCGAGCCCTGGCCGGCCGTGAATTCGGTCAGCCGGAAGGGGCCGCAGCTGGGCATGGACTCGCGGAAGTCCTTGGTGCCGTCCTTGACGACGAGGAAGTTGCCCTGGCAGAGGATCAGCCGGCCGTCGGCGATGGGCCGCAGGGTGGGCAGTACGACCTTCAGGTCGCCGTCAGCCTTGGCGCGCGCGAGGTCGAAGTTGGCGGCGGCGAGCCGGTAGACGGGCAGTTTGCTCCGGGCCGCGAGGGCGCTGAGCGAGTGCAGGATGTCGGCGGAGGTCAGCCGGGAGCCGTCGGTGAAGCGGACGCCGGGCCGCACGTGCAGCGTGTAGGCCGACAGGTCGTCGGCGATGTCGATCCCCTTGAGCACGCCGTAACGCACCCCGTCGGGACCGGTGGGATCGAGGTTTCCCAGGGTGCCGTGCCAGGCCCGGGCCCGCACGAGGTCCAGTGCGGAGGGGCCGTTGAAGAAGTCGAGGGTCTCGGAGGCACCGCCGCCGACGAAGGCGGCGCGGAGCGTGCCACCGGATCGGGGCGAGGACCCCGTTCCGGGCTTTCCCGCGGAGCCGGGCTCGTCGGTGGAGCACGCCGCCAACAGGCCGGGTCCCACCGCGAGAGCCGCGGCGCCCGCCGCGCCGCGACGGAGGAAGGCACGGCGATCGATCTGTCTGGACATGCTTCTCCTTGACGTTCTGCTGAGCTGAACCGGGCGCCGCGCGACGCCTGCGGCGCGTGAAGTGAGGCGGGAGGACGAGGCGGGAGGCCGGAAGGCAGGAGGCCGGAAGGCGGGCGGCCCGCGCGGGGCTACCGAAGAGTGAGCGCTCCGGACGGGCAGGCCCGCACGGCCGCACGCACGGCGTCCGACTCGGCAGCGGAGGGCCTCTCGGCGAGCACGCGCACGAGCCCGTCCTCCTCGTCCTGGTCGAAGACACCCGGCGCGGCGAGGACACACTGCCCCGCCCCGACACACCGGTCCCGCTCGGCGCCGACTCTCCCGGATCCGAACGCCTGGCCTGCCAAGGTCATGAGGGCCCCTCCCCTGCAGCCGCGGGCGCGGCCGACACGCGATGCCCAGACGTTAATAGAAAACGACATTCATCTTCAACCATCAGTCCGCACCGTCGAGCCCTCTCCTGCCCAGCCATCGCCACACAGGAGACAGAAAGACGACCGTCAGGATGTCGAAATGTCGATCAAAACAGATCAAACTTCCTGAACAACGCTGGAATCGCCAGAAGGGGCGAGGCTCGATTCGACCGCCCCGCCGAGAAAATTAGGCGACAGTCTCATTGACGGACGACTTTGAAGACGACCACCCTGTTCCGCGTGTTCCACGCCAGAGACCCGCACCGGTTCTCAGGAACCTGGACAGAGAGGTCGGACAGTGAGACTGAAACGGTTGACGACCGCGCTCACGGCGCTCTTGGTCACCGCCGCCGCCGGAGCACCAGCTGTGGCGGGCCCACCCGAACGGGTGTCCCGGCCAGGTGAGTACGCCGGCTACGCCCCCGTGCTCTACGACGAGTGGGTGCGCACCTCGCGGTACCTGCCCACTCGGGACGGCACCCGGCTCGCCGTCGACCTCTACCGTCCTGCCGTGAACGGCAAGGCGGTCGAGCGTCCCTTCCCGGTGCTGTGGGAGCACCAGTTGAGCAGGGCCTCGCGCGCCGAGGACGGCTCGGTCGACCTGCGCGGGGTCACCAGCGGCATGGCCGAACTCACCAAGTACGGCTACACGGTGGCGTTCGTCGACCGCCGGGGCAACGGCGCCTCCTTCGGCACCATGACGGGCTATCACTCCCGCACGGAGGCGTCCGACGCCTACGACGTCACCGAATGGCTGGCCGCACAGCCCTGGAGCGACGGCCAGGTGGGCGTGTTCGGCTGCTCCAACACGGGCGACGCGGCGATGCAGGCGGCGACCGTGGGCGCACCCCACCTCAAGGCCGTCTTCGCGGGCAACTACTCCTTCCACAAGTACGACGCCTTCCAGCGGGGCGGGATCAGGGCCAACTGGGGTGTGGGGCCCAACCGCACGCCTGCGGAAGACCTGCGCAACCTGCCGGTCGACGCGGACGGGGACGGCGCGCTGCTTCGTCGGGCGGTGGAGGAGCACCGGGCGAACACTTCCCTGAAGGACATGTGGCGGGCGGCCCCCTACCGGGACAGCGAGGTCGCCTCGGTCGGCACGCGGCCGTGGCTCGAGTACAGCGTCGCCACCTACCGGGACGCGATCGAGCGCTCCGGCGTCCCCGTCTACAGCTTCGACGGCTGGGAGGACGACTTCCGCAAGGAGAGTCTGGTCAGCGCGGCGACCTTGTCGAACCCGCACAAGGTTCTCGTCGGCCCGTGGCCGCACTGCGGCAACGAGGGCTTCGACATCGTCGCCGAGCGGCACCGGTTCTTCGACTACTGGCTCAAGGGCGTCGACAACGGCATCATGCAGGAGCCGCCGCTGCACTACTACACCGGTTCGTCCGACGGCACGGGACGGTGGCGCGACGCCCGGCAGTGGCCGCCGAACCCGCCTGCCCGCCAGACTCGCTACTACCTGGGCGGCGGCGGCAGCGGCACCGTCGACTCGGTCAACGACGGCACACTGGACCGCTCACGGCCACGCGGCCACGGCGCCGGTGACGCCTACCGGGTCGACTACTCGGTGAGCTGCCCGGAGCCGGTGGGGCTCGCGCAGACCTGCCCCCAGGACGAGAAGGGGCTGACCTACACCACGGCTCCGCTGCGGGACGACACCGAACTCACCGGCCACCCCGAAGTCTCGCTGCGCCTGTCCTCCACCGCGCCCGACGGCAACGTCTTCGCCTACCTCTCCGACGTCGCCCCGGACGGCACGGTACGCATCCTCACCGACGGTCGGCTCCGCCTCGCGCTGCGCGGCACGCAGCGGGCGCCCTACGACGTGCTCGGCACACCCTGGCACCGCGGCAACGCCGACGATGCCGACCCCATGCCCGAGGGCCGCGCGGAACGCGTCGACTTCGACATGCTCCCCCTTTCCGCGGTGGTGCCCGCCGGGCACCGGCTGCGGGTGACCGTCACCGGAGCCGACGTGCGCGAGAGTGACCGCACCGAGCTGAGCCCGGCCCCCGTGTACACCGTGCACCGCGAGCCGTCCCGCGCATCGTCGATCACCCTTCCGATCGCGTGGTGAGCGTCGTGACGAGGAGAAGGACGAAGGGAGCGCGAAGGCTGCGCGACGCCGTCGCCGTGTGCCTGGCTGCCGTCGGAGTGGCGGCGCTCGCCGCCCCGACGGCGGCTGCCGCGCCGCGCGGCACCGGGCCGTGTCCCGGAGGGAGCCCCGCCGACGTGACCTGTACGGGAGGGGAGCTGGCCGACGGCACGCCGTACCGGTTCGTGGTCCCCGACCGCTGGAACGGCGTGGTGATCGTCGACCTCGACTTCGCGAGCCGCCCCGCCGAGGAGGCGCTGACGGCGGAACTCACCGGGCGGGGTTACGCCGTGGGCGGCACCACCCGCGACGTCACCGGCTGGCGCATCGCCGAGGCCATCGACAACCAGGCCTCCGCCCTCGGGCGGTTCGAGGAGGCCGTCGGCCGTCCCCGGTGGGCCGTCGCCTCCGGCCGCTCGATGGGCGGATTCGTGTCGGCGGGCGTCGCGCAGGTCCACCCCGGCGTCTTCGACGCCGCCGTCCCCTTCTGCGGTGGTCTCGGCGGCGCCGTAGGGCAGTGGAACCAGAAGCTGGACACCGTCTTCACGCTGAAGAACCTGCTCTTCGCGGGCAGTACGCTGCCGGTCACGGAGATTCCCGCGGACACCGGACGGGCCACCGCGGCCTGGAGGTCGGCGCTGGCCTCGGCCCAGGAGACCCCTGCGGGCCGTGCCCGGATCGCGCTGGCCGCGGCGATCGGGCAGTTGCCGGGCTGGGGCCTGGACGCGGGCGGGGCGGCCACGCCGATGCCCGATCCCGGCGACGCGGACGCCGTGCAGGAGGGCATGTACCTGGCGCTCGCCGGCGGCGCGCAGCCGTACATCGGCCAGGCGATGAGCAGCCGGCGGGCCATCGAGACGCTGGCGGGCGGCAACCCCTCGTGGAACACCGGCATCGACTACGCCCGTCAGTTCGCGTCGGCGAGCCCGGAGCAGCGGCGCACGGTCCGGGAGCTGTATGCCCGTGCCGGCCTGGCCCTCCACGCCGACCTTGGGATCCTGTCCCGTGCGCCGAGGATCGGGGCCGACCCGGCGGCGGTGGCGTACCTGGAGAAGGGCATCGTCTTCGACGGTGACCTGGCGGTCCCGGTGCTCACGGTCAATCCGATCGGCGACCAGATCTCCACCGTCGCCCAGCAGCAGTCGTACGGAGAGGCGGCGCGCGCGGCCGGGAAGGCGGCGCTGCTGCGGCAGAGCTACGTGCGGTCCGTCGGGCACTGCGGTTTCACGCCCGGCGAGCAGGTCGCGGCGATCACGGCGATGACGGAGCGACTGAGGACCGGGCACTGGTCCGGCTCGGCCACCCCGGACGGCCTGAACCGGTTGGCCCGCCGGGCCGGGGAGACGCCGGGCCGCTACGTGCACTACCGACCGCCCGTCTTCAACCGCCCCTACGTCGGCTGACCGGCCGACCCCGGCCCCAAGGGCCCCGCCGGACGCTCGTCCTGCGGCGCCCTTGGGGTCCGGAAGACTACCCGCGCGCGTCGAGCGGCGTCTCGCGGACCAGGAGTACGGCGGCGAGGGCGGCCGCCGCGAGCGGTGCGGCCACGAGGAGGACGGGCGCGAGACCCGCCGTGCAGGAGGCCCGAACGGAGTCCGCGACCTGGGCGGACAGTTCGGCCACGCGCTCCGAGGTGCCCAGCTCCCCGGCGATCGTCGGCAGCGCGATGCCGACGATCGTGTTGGTGAGCGAACCGACGAACCGGGCGGCCGGCGCCCCGGAGAGCACCCTCCGCAGGGCCGGCGCCGGTTCAGTCAGCGGCGAGGACGTGCCCGTCGAGCCAGTCGCCGACGGTGCGGGTGAGCGCGTCGCCGTCGGCGCCGCGGGCGTCCACGTTGTCGGCGTGCAGTTCGAGCACCGGGATGCCGGCGGCCTCGAGGGCACGGGTGGTGAAGTAGCTGCCCCGGGCGTCCTCGGAGACCAGGTGCACCACGCCGTCGACGCCGTGGAGGCGGGCCTCCTTCACGTACCACTCGGCCGACCAGGGCGGCGTGTAGAGCTGGTCGGAGAAGGCTGCGAAGCGGGCGGCGAGGGCGCGCAGCGGGTCGCCGCCGTAGCGCAGGTAGCCGTCGGCGGCGATCGCGAGGTACATGGACCAGACGAACACCGCGCCGTGGCTCTCCTCGAAGCGCCGGTAGAAGTCGAGGTCGAACCAGAGCCCGCGGCCGATCCACATGAGCCTGGCCCGTTCCTCCGGGCCGACGGACATGCCGGTGGACACGCGCTCGGCGACCTCGTCGTGGAAGGCGCGGGCGGCGTCGCGCGCCCAGGTGGTGCCGCGGTGCCACTGCGGGATCATCACGCTGGGGATGCTGTCGTTGACGGGCAGCGGGCAGGGACGTGCCCGGGCGATCAGGTCGCGGGTGCGGCGGTTCCACTCCTGCTGCTCGTTGACGAGGGTCATGACCTCGGCGAAGCGGGTCTCGGAGAAGACTCGGCCGGTGGTCTGCTCCAGGAACCTGATGAGGCCTTCGAGTTCGCCGGTCATGAGGTCCAGGCGGTCGCTGCCGACGGCCCGCTCCCAGTCCCGTGGCATCAGTTCCCACCAGCGGGTGGGGACGTCGTTCTCGGCGGCGCTCTCCAGAGGGTAGAAGGAGACGCCGGGCTGGGTGTCCCAGATGTCGAAGATCTTCCGGGAGGCGTCGCCCGTTGTCTCCGCGAGGACGATGGAGGGCCGGGGCAGTCCGCCCCAGGGCGCGTTCGCCGGGTCCGGGTCGAAGGCCGAGGCCAGGGGGATGGAGCTGTACTGCTCGCTGTCGTCGGGGTAGCCCCGCTCGCGCAGGAGACCGAGGTAGTCCTGGGCGCGTCGTTTGGCCGTGACGATCGAGGACCACCACTGGTTGACGACGTACGGGATGCCCATGGCGCGGAAGATCTCCTGGGGGGCGTCGGCGTTGACCAGCGCGAGGTGCCCGCCGTCCGCGACTTCCTTCCCGAGGTCGGCGAACCACTGCCGCTGGTGGGCGGTCGCCGCCGACGCGGAGGCCAGTCGGGCGGCGCTCATCGGGCGACCTCCGCCCGGGCACGCGACCCGGTCGGTCGCATCGTCCTCCTCAGCCCCGCCAGCTCCTCGGCCGCCTCGGCGCCGAGCGCGCCGTACGGCTGCCGGTTCAGCAGCACGGCCGGCAGTCCGGTCGCCTCCCGCTGGGCCGGGTAGTCCCAGCCCGGGGCGTCGTCGCGCACCCGGGCGTAGCAGACGAGTGCCTGCGCACCGCACTCCCGCGCGGCACGCCGGGTGTGTCCGGCGCGGGCGCGGATCGAGGCGCGGGGGGCCGCGGGCCCGTTGTACTGGTAGCGCTCGGCGAGCGCGGCCTCGGTGGGGGCGGCGGTCCGGCGCAGGAAGAGCAGGTCCCCCCAGTCGTGGTCCTCGCCGACGACGAACAGGCCGCCGTCCTCCAGGGCGGTGTAGACGTGTCCCGTGTCGTGCGGGCTTCCGGTGAGGAACACTCTGAGTCCTTCGTGCTCGGGCAGGTGGTCCGCCTCGGTGAGCAGTTCTTCGAGGAGTGCGGTGGCACGCCCGACGGGCAGTGCGGTGGTCGCGGCCACGACGGTGAGCGTCTGAGTACCGGTGAGGCGGGGCGGCCGCGACCGGCGCAGGGCGGCGACCCGGGTGAGCAGCTCCCGGAGCCGGTCGTGGGCGGTGATGGCGTCGGCGAGTGCACGGTCGTCGATCGGCCGGCCGGCCCAGGTCTCGACGGTGGCGCGCAACTGGGCGAGCTTGGCGCGCACGTAGCGCGTGGTCGTGCGGTGCGGCAGGTGCAGTACGTCGACCAGGTGCACCGGCGGCAGGGCCAGGGCGGGGTCCACCCGGCGCAGCTCGCGCAGTGCGTAGAACAACCGCAGGGACGCCTCGCAGTCGTGGGAGACGACGATGCCGTCCAGCGGGCCGAAGTCGCCTGCGAGCAGGCGGGTGAGGACGGAGCGGGCCGCCGGGTCCAGGCCGGTGCCGAGGTAGCGGTCGCCGGCCGTGCTCGGGGTGCCGGGGCTCCCGGACAGGCGCAGGGGCAGCAGTCCGGCGGCGGTGATGTACTCGACGGGGACGTCGGCGCCGACGTAGCCGATCACCCCGCCGTGGTGGCGTGCTCTGAACTCGTCGGCGGCCGCGCGGCGGTCGGTGCCGTGGGAGGTGAGCCGCGCGAGGGCAGCGGACATGGGGAGTTCCTCCAGGTGGTGCGGGTGTGCGGTGGAGCGGCGACCCGGGTGCGGCGGGATCAGATCACCGACTCGGCGGCCAGCTCGGCGAGTTCCTCGGGGCTGTAGCCGAGCCGCTCGCGGTACACCGTGTCGTTGTGCTCGCCGAGCGCCGGCGCGGGCCGGTCGAAGCCGGCGCGGGCGGCGGAGAACCTGATGGGGACGCCGGTGGTGGCCAGGCCTTCGACGGGGCCGTGCGTCGGGTGGGTGACGGGGACGACCTCCTCGCGCTGCCGCACGAGCGGGTCCCGTACGGCGTCCCTGGGGTCGCGCACCTCGGCGGCCGGCACGCCGTGCTCGGTGAACGCGTCGAGCGCCTCGGCCGTGGGGCGGGCGCTGCTCCACTCCCGGATCAGGGCGTGGATCTCGTCGGCGTGGCGGACCCGCTGGTCGCGGCTGTGGAAGCGGGCGTCGTCGATCAGGTCGGGCCGGCCGACGGCGCGCAGGGCACCGTGGGCGAAGGCGTCGGTGGGCGCGGACAGGGCTATGTGGCCGTCGGCGGTGGGCAGGATGCCGAAGGGGGCGAGGCGCGGGACCATCGCGCCGGTGCGCTGCGGCATGCCGACCGCCGCGAAGGCGTCGAAGGGCTCGCACGCCACCAGAGAGGTGAGTGCCCCGAGCATGGAGACGTCGACGTGCTGTCCCTCGCCGCTCTGGTCGGCCTGCATGAGCGCCGACAGGGTGCCGATGACCGCGAACAGCGGGGCGAGCATGTCGCCGACGGGCAGTCCGAAGCGCACCGGTCCCTCCTCCGGTTCGCCCGCGGTGAGCATGACGCCGGACAGCGCCTGGATGATGGAGTCCATCGCCTTGCCGGAGCCGGGGCCGCCCTGGCTGCCGAAGCCGGTGATGGACGTGTAGACGAGCCGCGGGTTGAGCTCGTGGACGGCGGCGTAGTCGATGCCGAGGCGGCCGGTGACGCCGGGACTGTAGTTCTCCACGAGGATGTCGGCGTCGCGTACGAGGTCCTCGAACACCCGCCGGGAGCGCGCGTCCTTGAGGTTGAGGGTGACGCTGAGCTTGT
The DNA here is from genome assembly GCF_003369795.1 of Streptomyces sp. CB09001. Lineage (NCBI taxonomy): Bacteria > Bacillati > Actinomycetota > Actinomycetes > Kitasatosporales > Streptomycetaceae > Streptomyces > Streptomyces sp. CB09001. The sequence continues at coordinate 7,479,516 of NZ_CP026730.1, read as the reverse complement.
TGCGGCCGCGGGCGAGCATCGAGACCGACATGTCGTCGGGGCTCCGCCGGGACACGGAGAGGCCGTCGCCGCCGACGTAGGGGGCGTTGTTGCGCGAGGAGTCACCGCCGGTGGCCGGGTTCTCGACCTTGATGACGGTGGCTCCGAGCCCGGCCAGGAGCAGGGTGGCGTAGGGGCCGGCCAGCGCGGTGGTCAGGTCGATGACGGTCCGTCCGGCCAGTGGCTGGTCGCTCATGATGCCCTCTCGGTGTTCAGCTCGATCGTGACGCGGCCGTCCTCGCGGACGAACCGGCCGTTCAGGCCCGCGGCGCGGGTGATGTGCTCGATGTAGTCGGTGACCCGTCGGCCCTCGTCGGTGTCGCCGCAGGGCACCGGGCGCCCCCGGTCGTCGATCCGGCAGGGTTCGAAGCCCGCCTCGACGAGTCCCTCGCCGTCGAAACGGCACACGGCGATCGCGGTGTTGCGGCTCTCCGGGTGGAAGGGGTAGGCGGGCATGTCGGGATCCGGCGCGAAGCCGTACAGCTCCTTGCGGCGGCGGGCCCATGCGGTCAGTTCCGCGCTGGAGCGGCTGCTCGCGTCCGGTGTCAGCGCACGGGTGACCGTGACGAAGTTGCCGAGGCCGTGGAAGATCGGGCGGCCCCGGTAGGTCTCGATGCCGCGCATGATGTGGGCGTGGTGGCCGAAGACGGCGTCGGCGCCGGCGTCGATGGCGGCGCGGGCCACCGGTGACTCGTACATGGCGACGGCGGCGGGGGTGTGGCCGACGCCCTTGTGGAGACCGACGAGGACGACGTCGGCACGCTCGCGCAGGGCCGCCACGTCGGTCTGGAGGCGGGTCAGGCTGTCCGGGTCGGCGAAGGTGTAGGTCTTCGGCGGGCCGCCGGGGCTGGCGTGGTCGAGTTCGTAGTGGGTGAGGACGTGGACGTAGGCGCACCCCGCCTTGCGCGAAGTGGCCCAGGACTCGCGCGGGCCCACGCAGTTGTAGGAGAGGACACCGATCCGCAGCCCGCCGCGCTCGACCAGGGCGGGGGTGCTCGCCTCGTCGAGGTTGGCTCCGGCGCCGACGGTGGCCAGGCCGGCCCGACGGGCGTGCGCGACGGTGTCGGCGACCCCGGTGTCGCCCGCGTCGTAGATGTGGTTCCCGGCGAGCGTGACGATGTCGAAGCCGGCCTGGGCGAGCGCCGTGAGGGCGGCGGGGTCGGCCGGGGGCGCGGGGACGTCGGTGCTCTGCTGGACGGTGGTGGTCGAGTGCGGGACCTCGACGTGCCCGACGGTGACGTCCGCGGCGCTCAGCAGGGGTGCCGAGGGGGCCAGGAACGAGGCGGGATCGGGCTCGTCGAGGATGAGGTCCCCGACCGAGGCGACGGTGATCACGAGACGGGCTCCTGAGGTGAGTCGTTGCTGTCGCGGTGCCGGGCGAGGAACGAACGCAGGCGCGCGGTACGGGGGTTGGTGAGCATCTCGTCGGGCGTTCCGCTCTCGACGATGCGGCCCGCCTCCATGAAGACGCAGCGGTCGGCGACCTCGCGGGCGAAGGCGATCTCGTGGGTCACCACGACCATCGTCATGCCCTCGGTGGCCAGCTTCCGCATGACGGCGAGTACTTCGTCGACGAGTTCGGGATCGAGGGCGCTGGTGGGTTCGTCGAAGAGCATCACGCGCGGCCGGGCCGCGACGGCCCGCGCGATCGCCACCCGCTGCTGCTGGCCTCCGGAGAGCTGACGCGGGTAGTGGGCGGCGCGGTCGGCGAGCCCGACGCGTGCGAGCAGATCGCGTCCCTCGGCCTCGGCCTCCTCGCGGGACCTGCCGTGGACGCGGACCGGGGCCTCGGTGATGTTGCGGAGCACGGTGAAGTGCGGGATGAGGTGGAACTGCTGGAAGACCATGCTCATCCGGCCGCGCTGGGCGGCGACCCGGCGGGCGTTGAGGGGGCGCAGGGCGCCGCGGTGGTGTTCGTGGCCGAGCAGTTCGCCGTCCAGGTAGATCGCGCCGGAGTCGATGGTCTCCAGCTGGTGCACGCACCGGATGAGGGTGGACTTGCCGGAGCCGGAGGGCCCGATGATCGTGACGACCTCTCCGTCGGCGACGTCGAGGTCGACTCCGTCGAGGGCGGCGTGGTCGCCGAAGTTCTTGCGTATGCCCCGCACGCGCAGGGCGGGTCCAGTGGTCATGCGGACGCTCCGTCTGTGGTCTTCTTCGGGCGGCGGGTCGGGCCGCCGGCGGTGTGGCCCCTGGAGAAGTGCCGTTCCAGCCAGCGCTGTCCGACGGTGAACAGGGTGACCACGGCGAGGTACCAGAGACAGGCCACGATGAGCATGGGGACGATCTCGTAGGTGCGGTTGTAGACGACCTGGACCGAGTGCAGCAGGTCGGACATGGCGATCACCGAGACCAGCGCCGTCCCCTTGAGCACGCTGATGAACTGGCTGC